>DASRZA010000288.1:0-5269 GCA_035686845.1 Armatimonadota bacterium
ATCGGAAAACATTCGGCGATATTCGTTCCCACCGCCAATAGACACTCGGTGAGGGGAATATCGGTCATCGGAAGCGGCGCCCGATCGATCCCGAACGCTCGCGCATAGGCCGCCGCCGACGATGACATACAAAGCCGTCCATTATAATCAATGTGCCGCGTTCGCAGTCCCACGCGGGCAAACTTGCCCATCAGATAACACTTCTCGTTGGTCATGGACGATCCGCTGTACACGGCTACGGCGTCGGGACCATGCGCGGCCTGCAGTTCCTGCCAACGCTTCACAACGTAATCCAGCGCCTCGTCCCATGTCACTCTTTCCAGCGGACTTCCCCTGCCGCGCCGGCGCATCATCGGATAGGTCAGACGGTCGGGATGGTTTGCCTGTTGATACGCGACCACTCCTTTAGGGCAGAGCGATCCCCGGTTGTGTGGGTAATTGCGCGGCTCAACACCCGTAACCTGCCCACCCGAGACGCGGAGAAACATGCCGCACTGCACACCGCAGAAACTGCAGTGCGTCGGGATGAGCTCCTCCGGCAGCGACGTGCTCGCTGCCCAGCCGGCGGTCTTCTTCCCCTGCGACTGAAAGTCGTAGTTGAACTCTCGATCAGGCTTGAAGATGTCTTTATTAACGCTCATTTAACACAACCATTCTCTAACAGCGGACGGAGGACGAAGGACGAAGGACGGAGAAGACTGATCTCCCAGCCGAGGTATCACCCGGCTGCAGACCCGATTGAAACACCCGCCAAGATTCACCCCTGAAAACTTTTACATACGCCCATGTATCGCCCGGCTGCAGATCCGGTTGAAACCGGCCGCGGCGGACGCTAAACCCTCCTACGAGGGTTCAAAAACACGCCGTCCTTCGTCCTCCGTCCTCCGTCCTCCGTTCGCATTTTCTCTGCGGAGTTCTGCGAATCCCGCGTCTCCGCGGTGAGCTTTTCGTCCCTTCGCTCATAAAAACCGATCCTTCATTAGCTGATAGTACGCTTCGCCGCGGAGCACTCGCTTGCACGTGGGACAGTATTCCTGCAGCCAACCGCGATCTGATCCCAGGTCGTAGCGCTGTCCCAGATCGGTCAGAGTTCCTTTAAGATCCTCGATGAAGCGCGGCGAAGGCAGCGCTTCGCCGCATTTCTTGCACCGGCCGGTCTGGGGCTGCTGTCCAAAATGCCCTACTTCCTGGTTCACGGTCTGGTACAATGTGACGCCGATGCTGGCGGGGCGCTGTATGATGTGGAAGAATTTCCCGAACGGGAGTGAGAGCAGCCAGGCGACGACGGTGACTTCATGCGTTAGCGAGATAAACGAATAGTAGCGCCCCTCCCACCAGAGTGAGGAGGCAGTGAGCGCGAGGCCCGTTACCGCGATCGCGAAGAGAAGGACGAGCGGCAGCAGGTCGAACCCGACGCGCTGCGTGGAGAGCAGTCCCACGTTGGTGACCCGGCGCCAGAGGGCGATGCAGAGCCCGGCGATCAGCAGCACAGCCGTGAAATCGAGCGCGTGGAAGAGCGCGAACCCAGAGCCTGCGGCGACCGGGAACTTGATCATCGGAACGCCAAAGAACCAGAGCTGGTACGTAAGCGGAGGGACAAGCGTGAACCGGATCCAGCCAAATGTCAGAGGAAAGGTGATCAGGCACGAGAGGACCACACCGTAGAATAGCGCCATGTGCATAAACCAGCGCTGCAGCCCGCGCTTGCGGATAAACGTCTGGCCAAAAATATCGTGCCACCAGGCGAGCGGGATCAGCGTCGTATAGCGTCGAAAGTTACGCCAAGAGAGGAAATTGACCCAGCCCGCTTTAAAATAACGCCACGTCGGTGGGCGGGTGATCCAGAGCGTGTAACGATAAACGACCGCAGCCAACGCGAAGATTGTCCCGACCGCGTAGCCGATCAACGCCGCATCGAGATCCCGGAAACCCCGGGATCCGATGAAGATAAGCAGCACCAGAACAAGAGCCGCTAATATGGCGATCGATACTGCTGGAAGTTCTCGCCGGATCATGCGACTCCCCATGCGCCTTTCGAGCGCGGAAAGGTCTCATCACGATTATACAACACTACCTATAATATAGCCGCGGACGCGGGATTCGTGGCGTGACGCGCGGACGGGAGGATACCTCTGGGAGCGGGTGGCACTGCTGGAGACTCTTGCGAACTCATTCTTTCCAGGTCGTGAAGCACGCCTCGAACGCCCCCGGATCGATCAATGAGAAAACCCGCCGGCCGCTCAAAAAGATAGGCGACAACGTCGATTTGAAGCCTTAAGGTCTCGCATCAATAGCAGCCGAGAGCGTGGACCGCGAGCCGGCGCACCAACGCCACGGAAGCGTGGAGTTGGCGCACAAGCGCCTCGGAGGTTACAGATGTGGATCGAGACCGGGCCCGGCAAGCCGGATTGACTGCAGAATCTGGTAGAATCGAGGCACATTCACGATACGGACGTTTTGCCATTCCTCAAGACTGAGAAGATCTTTGTCCTGGGTGACCAAATAGGCGGCTGCGCCTTCGACCGCGGCTTCAACGATCTTGAGATCTTCGGGGTCCCGAAGGGCCAGGGCGGGAATATCAAGGCGCAGCGCGCCCGGCGTCAGTACCGATAGGTTGATCAGATTGTAGATAAATGCGTCGATTTGAATGTCGCTCATGCGATGCTTGCGTCTCAAGAAGGGCGACTTCAGCGTGTCTTCGAACTCCTGTATCACTGGCGTTGAGACGACCATGGCAAAATCCCCGTCCCGCAACCCCTGCAGGATTTTCCCCGCCAGGGATGTTGGTCTGGCGATCACCATTCGGACGATGATGCTGGTATCAAGCGCTGCTCGGAGCATCCGCGGCTTTCTTTCGCCGAGAAGACCTCACATCCTTGACTGCTCTATCCACGAGTCGATTCAATTCCCGGGTGGGCACGTCGGCGAAGCGTTCGCGCAGGACGTCTACCTGTGCGAAGAACTGCCGGCGGGATTCTTCAGGATCTGGCGTTGGGACAATCCGGGCAATCACACGTCCGGCATTTCGTACTACTATCTGGGTCTGATTCTGTTCGACGTCGGCGAGAAGCTCGTCAAATTTGCCCCTGGCTTCCTGGATCGTAACTTCTTTAACGGCGACGGTTTTTCCCATCGTGCCCTCTCTATCGATCTGACGTTGGTCACAGGCTGCCGGACCGCCTGAACAAGACCAACATACTCTCCGCTTCGTGATCTGTCAAGGTGGTTATCGCGGACAGGCTCGATAGGGTTGGCCGTCCGGATCTGTGGCGTGGGACCCCAGGTAAGCCGGAAAACGACCGGAGCCGAGCCGGGTGACGAGCCGGTTACGACCGCTCCTGCTGCGAGAACGCCCAGCGTGCCCGGGAACCGATCCCCGCGTCATTTTCTCGCTCCAGGAGGCGCTGCAGGAATACCGCGGCGCGTGGGTCGGGGGGCTGGCAGCCGAGAGCGTGGATCGCGATCAGGCGCACCGCCGCCACGGGATCGTGGAGCAAGCGCACAAGCGCCTCGGCGCAGCGATCATCGGCAAGATGATCCATCAAATCGGCGCAGCCTCTGCGGACCCGCCAGTTGGCGTGCCGTGCGCCTGCGATAAGCGCGTCCACTGAGGCCGGACCGGCTGCAGTGAGGGAGTCAAAGGCCCGGGCGCGTACGGCAAGGTCCTGCGCGCCCAGAAGTTCTACGTCGCTTGAGTCATCAGATAACACCGGCGTCACGACCATAGCAAAACCCCCGCGCAGGATCTGGCGTTGGGACGATACGGGCAATCATAGGCTCGGTATCTGGAGTCGTCGGCGTTCCCATCGACCAGTCGCCGAGACGATCTCGTGACGGGTGAGGTGGGCTTCGCTCCGGCTCGCCTCCCCCTATTCCTAATTTCTCACTACTCCTGCACACGCTCTCCGACGCAGTAGCAGAGTCCATCCGGAGCGACGACGAAAAAGACACGGTAGGAAGTTTCTCCATGACGGTCGACGCGGAAGCCCGGGTCATCCTTGTTCAGACCCCGGTCCTTCAGCTCTGCAAACGCGGCTTCCACGTTATCGACCTCAAAGAAACATCCTTCCTGCCCCGGATCCCCGCCGTTCTCCGCCACGCCGATCCGGACCGCGTCGCGGCCTAAGATCGCCGACCTGTGCGGTGTGTCGCTCCGTGAGATCACCCGGAATCCCATGATCGTTTCGTAGAAAGGAATCGCCGAGTCTACGCTCGCGACCGGCAAGTTCAACGCATCATCGCAATAGGGCGCGGCTCGCATATAAATCGCTGGCATGTTACTCTCCCTTCTCGGCTCGATCGAGAAGCTGTTTGATCTCGGGATGGCCGGCATGTTCGGCCCAACTGGCGGGAGACGACTCGGTGTCGTGAATCGTCCCACTCACCTTCGTGCTTTTGACGTGCGGATCGGCGCCGTGCGCCAGGAGGTATTCCACCATGGGCCGCTGCCCCTCGTGGGCGGCATAGTGCAGCCCGGCGCCGGCGTAATCGAAGCCTGGCGGGATGGCGTTGATCCGGGCGCCGTGCTGCAGCAGCCGCTCCGCCGCATCGATATGGCCGCCCATACAGGCGTAGACGAAAGCGTTATCGATGATGTCCTGCGGGTCCAGGCTCCATCCTTCGGCGGGGTCCCCGAACGGCCAGGCGAGTTTGCCGGCCTCGGGTTTGAGGCTGCCATCGGCATTGAAAAAGCCGTCGATGAGGTCTGCCCGGCCGACCCCGGCCGCAATCCGGAGGTTGTGAATGGTGGCGCCTCGTTCGAGCAGAAACCTGACAACCCGTTCCTGACCAAAGGACATCGCGTCCTCTATTGGCGACCATGTCCCGTTTCCGTTGATGGCGGCGCCGGCGTCCAGGAGTACCGGGAGAACGTCCAGGTTACCCATGCTGGATGCGGCGACCAGCGCGTCGTCAACGAACGCCAGCGGGGCGCCGGCATCGATTAAAATCTTCGCCATCTCCACGGTGTGAGGAACTTCATACCCATCGAGAACCAGGCACTGGAGCAGGTGGGGATGGTTCTTCGACGAGCGGGCCGTCGCGAGGGAGGGATCCTCTCGGAGCAGTGACCGGAACTTCTCCAGATCGCCCGCCTTGATGGCGGCGACAGCGGGCTGAAACTTTGCGTCCATCAGAATTCCTTTCGATCGTATCGTTGGGCTGCCGCGAACAGATCGCCGGCGTGATTGGGGTAAGCGCGCGCCAGAACCGGCGTGCGGCCGGTGGAAATACGCCGGCAAAACGGACATCGATCGGGTGGGGATGCGGC
>DASRZA010000289.1:0-18215 GCA_035686845.1 Armatimonadota bacterium
CCGCAGCAGGCCATCACCACGTCCGGCTCCGAGCCCTGGTCGCTGCTGGCCCACTGCCAGATGCCAACGCCTTCCGTGCAGTGTACGACGGCGGCGTCCATGGTCAGCCATTGCGGCAGGGCATGTTTTCCAGCTACCACCACGTTGACGTAATGCCGGCTGCGCAGGCAGTGGTCGAAGACCGACAACAGGCAGTTGGCGTCCGGCGGCAGGTAAACGCGTACAATATCGGCCTTCTTGTTGATGACGTGGTCGAGGAAGCCGGGGTCCTGGTGGGTGAAGCCGTTGTGATCCTGCTGCCAGACGTGGGATGCGAGCAGATAGTTCAGCGAGGCGATCTTCCGGCGCCAGGGCAGCTCCAACGTGACCTTCAGCCACTTGGCGTGCTGGCTGAACATCGAGTCGACGATGCGGATGAATGCCTCATAGCTGTTGAACAGTCCATGCCGCCCGGTGAGCAGGTATCCTTCCAACCAACCCTCGCACTGGTGCTCGCTGAGCATCGAGTCCAGCACACGTCCGGAGGGCGCGAGGAATTCATCGTTGGCGACTTCCCGGGCATCCCACTGACGGTTAGTGACTTCAAACACCGCTCCCAGGAGATTGGAGAGTGTCTCATCGGGGCCGAAGACACGGAAATTGCGCTGATCCTGATTTAGCCTGGCCACGTCACGCAAGAACTTACCAAGTATGAGCGTATCCTGGCCGTCAACGGCGCCGGGTGAAGGCACACTGACCGCGTGGTCGTGGAAATCCGGCATCCTCAGGTCACGCAGCAGAATGCCGCCGTTGGTGTGCGGATTAGCGCCCATCCGCCGATCGCCCTCCGGCGCCAGTTCGGCCAATTCCGGCATGAGTCGACCATTCTCATCGAACAACTCCTCGGGCCTATAGCTTCTCATCCAGCTTTCAAGCTGCTTGACATGATCGGGATGCTCGGCATTCACCAGGAGCGGCACCTGGTGGGCTCGGAATGTTCCCTCAACTTGCAGGCCATCGACGACTTTCGGCCCGGTCCAGCCCTTGGGTGACTTGAGGACGATCATGGGCCAGCGCGGACGGGCGTCGTCGCTGTTATTCCGAGCATCGCTGCGGATTTGCTCGATCTGCTCGATGGCCACATCCAGCGTGGAGGCCATGAGTTGATGCATTTCATCAGGATCATTGCCCTCCACAAAGAGGGGCGTCCAGCCGCAGCCCCGGAGGAATTGTTCCAATTCCTCGTGCTCGACGCGAGCCAGGACGGTCGGGTTGCTGATCTTATAGCCATTAAGATGCAGGATCGGAAGTACGGCGCCATCGGTGATCGGGTTGAGAAACTTGTTGGACTGCCACGCGGTCGCGAGTGGACCGGTTTCCGCTTCACCGTCGCCGACGACACATGCCACAATCAGGCCTGGATTGTCGAACGCGGCCCCTAAGGCATGGCTGAGTGAATACCCCAATTCGCCGCCTTCGTGAATCGACCCTGGCGTCGTCGGCGCCACGTGGCTGGAAATGCCACCGGGCCACGAGAACTGCATGAACAGCTTTTTCAGACCCGCTTCGTCCTGGCTGAGGTTCGGATAAACTTCACTCCAGGTGCCTTCGAGGTAAACGTTGCCCACAATCGCCGGGCCGCCGTGCCCGGGGCCGGCGACGTAGAACATGTCCAGGTCATACTTCTTGATGATCCGGTTCAAATGCACGTAGATGAAGTTCTGGCCCGGGGTCGTACCCCAGTGACCGACCACCAGCGGCTTCACGTGTGACAGCTTCAACGGCTCCTTGAGCAGCGGATTGTCATAGAGATAAATCTGGCCGACCGACAGATAGTTGGCGGCGCGCCAGTAGGCGTTCATCTTTCGCAGCAGATCGGGCGACAACGCCTGGTCCGTGTTGTTCAACTTCTCCGTTTCAAAGGCGATGTTTTCCGCAGCGCCATTCTTCGACTTTACCTCTATCCTGCTTTCCAACCGCTCTGCTATACTCATGATGATGTTCCTTGCAAATTGCAGGATTGTGTCAACGCGAATTCTCGGCGCCAGCCAGTTCATCGGCCCAATATCCCTGGCGGTTGTAATGCTGATGCAGCCGGGTCTCATAATCCCGAGTTAGAGGTGACCCCTCCGTGTATTCCGGCGCCTCCTTAACGGCTTCGCGGAGCAGGCCGACGAATACTTTCGATTGGCTCCAATTAACGTCCTGGATCCATTGGGGGGAAACCAGAACCTTTTTCCCTGGCCACCAGTTCCGCGTATCTATAACCAGATAACGAATCGCCCACGTCTCGTCATCCACGATGAAATCTTCGACGTGGCCAATTCCGCCGTCTGCGGCTTCAATGGAGTAGCCGCTCACTTCGTGAGTGCTGCGTAGATGGGGATCCCACGTCTTCTCGTGCCGGGCGGAATTCATCCACTTTTCGGGGTCGCGCACCATGTAGGGATAAGCTCCCCACGCGAATGAGCCGCTCCAATACATCGGCCATCCATAGAACTGGTAGTATTCCTTTTCGAACTGCCGCGAGACGGGCCTGTCACTGTTCAAGGAAGGAGAGCTCTCAATCTGCTCTCTGGTCAAGCTGACGGCGATGTACTGTTCTTCCATATTCACGGTGGCCAGCGCATAGGGGGAGATCAACACCTTCCTATCCGTAAGCCAGCCTCCTGTGTCGGCGACCAGGTAGCGAATCGTCCAGTGGTGGTCATCGAAGTAGAATTCTTCGACCTTGCCTATCTCGCCATTAATACTGTGTAACGTGTAACCCGTTAGCGTTTGAACTCTGTTTAACACAATAATCCTCTCGTGCCTCGGGCCGGTCTCCCGGCTTAAGCGGCCTCTTTGAGTGTGTCACTCCGGGATGCGATGACCGCTAATAAATCGTTCCAGGACTTTACGAATGAACTGGCTCCCTCGTCCTGGAGTTGGGCGGCGAGGGCATCCACGTTGACGCCGGCCTCGGCGAACTGAGCCAGAACGGCTTCGCCGCCGCCGCCATCCGCCGCCATGTTCGAGCCAAGTTCGCCGTGATCGGCAAGAGCGTTCAAAGTCGCCTCTGGCATTGTATTTACCGTGAACGGCGCGGCCAGAGCCTTGATATAAAGAACATCTGACGCCCCGGGGTCCTTGGTTCCGGTGCTCGCCCATAACAGGCGCTGCGGCCGGGCGCCGGCATTATACGTGCGCTGCCACCTCGAGCTGTTCAACAAGTTGAGGTAGGCCTTGTAGATGCGACCGGCAATGGCAATACCAAGCCGGTTGTTCAACGCCTCCGGAACCTTGCCCGCCACGGCAGCGTCCCAACGGCTAATGAACATTGATGCCACGGAGCCAACCTGGGGATTGAGACCGGCTGCGATGCGCCGTTCAATGCCGCGCAGGTACGCCTCGGCCGCCGCAACGTAATGATCGGGTGAAAACAGGAGCGTCACGTTGACCGGCACGCCAGAAAAGATTGCCTCCTCAATGGCCGGCAGACCTTCCCTGGTTCCCGGGATCTTGATGAACAAGTTCGGCCGTCCGGCCCGCCCGGAAAGTTCCCGGGCGGCGTGGATGGTGCTGGACTTGTCATGCGCAAGCAGTGGCGACACCTCTAGCGACACCCATCCGTCCACACCGTTTGTGCGCTCGTAAATCGGTCGGAACAGGTCGGCCGCGCGGTTGAGATCATCCAGGGCCAGATTGAAAAATAGGCCCTCGCCTGTTTCCCCCTTCGCCAGTTCCGAGCGGATTGCATCGTCGTAGGCAGCGCTGTTTTTGATGGCGTGATCGAAAATCGTCGGGTTCGAGGTCAGCCCGGTCACTGACAGTTCATCAATGTAGTGTTGGAGCGTCCCTTCGTTTAGCAGCTCGCGGGTGATATTGTCAAGCCAGAGGCTCTGGCCCAGGTCGTGCAGCATTTGAGTAGCTTTCATAATGTTTTCTTCCTCTTCTATAGCCCGGTTACAAATGGGATCAATGGATTTATAGTCTCGGCGTGGGCTCGAAGGTAAATAACCTCCGCCTGCCACGCATTCATAATGCCCGTGCAGGTTTTCCAGCCCGCCAGTGCGCTTCAATCTGTTCGAGGGTTTTGCCCATGGTTTCCGGAACCAGGAAAAAGGCGAAGAGCCATGCCCCGATGCTTATGACGCCGAACAACCAGAACGTGCCGGATTTGCCGAGGACGTGGGTGAGCGTCAAAAACGACACGGCCACGATTAAGTTGGCGCTCCAATTGGCGACAGTCCCGACGCTCATGGCCCGACCCCGGATGCGTAGTGGATAAATCTCCGAAAGCACCAGCCAGAAAACCGGGCCAAGTCCCACGGCAAATGAACCGACGTAGACCATAAGGCTGCCCACTGCGATCCATCCCAGGATGCCGGACAATTGCGGTAGGGCAAACGCCACACCCAACACGGCCAGGCTCAGCGTCATACCCGCCAGGCTGACCAACAAAAGCGGCCGTCGACCGACCCGGTCAATTAGCTGCATGGCCACGACCGTGAGTAAAACGTTGACGACTCCGACTCCGACGCTCGCCAGAATCGCCACCGACGCGGACGATAAGCCGGCAAACTTGAAGATGGTCGGGGCGTAATAAATGACCGTGTTGATGCCGGTGATTTGCTGCGCGATGGCCAGTCCAATGCCCACTATCATCGCCGATCGCAAGAGCGGGCTGAGCAGTTCGGACCAGTTGCCTTTCTGCTGCTCCACGCTCTTTTTAATCTCCTTGAGCTCGGCGTCCACCTGTTCGGGGGCTCGAATCCGTTTCAGCACGGCCTGAGCCAGGTCCATATGTCCGCGGGCGGCCAGCCATCGCGGGCTGTTGGGAATGAACATCAGTCCAATTCCAAATGCCGCGGCCGGAATCACGGCCATCGCAAACATCCACCTCCACGCCTGGGACCCGGCGAACACATAATCAATGCCATAGGAGATCACAATGCCGACCGTAATGGCAACTTGATTGATCGAAACGAGCTTCCCACGGATAGCAACCGGGGCAATCTCGGAAATGTAGAGCGGCGCGACAAACGAAGCGACGCCGATGGCGGCGCCGGCAACGATCCGGGCGACAATCAACCATGCCGTACCCGGCGCCAGAGCCGCCCCGACTGCGCCCAAACCGAAAACCATCGCGGCGAAAATCAATAATCTCCGGCGCCCAAGGCGGTCGGCGAGCATTCCTCCAACTATCGCGCCGCCGAGCGATCCCAGTAAGACCGAGCTAACGACGACTTCCTCCATGCCCGAAGAAAGAGAGAACGCTTTCTGGATGAACAGGATGGCCCCGGAGATGACGCCGATGTCATAGCCGAAAAGCATGCCGCCGAGCGCTGAAATGGCGGCGGCGAGATATACAAAACGTTTCCCGTGCATCTTACTCTTCTTCCGTCTCACTCGTTCCAGTACAGGCGGTCCCATCCTGTCGCAATGGGCCGACGCGAACGACGAAGTCGGCGCCTTCCCAACGATCAGCATCTGGCCAGTAGAACGTGAATATGACCCGCCTTCCTTCGAGAAACGTTTTGGTCGGGAGATCGGCGATGTGAATCCCCAGCTCCACGTCGTGCGTCGTTCCATCCTGGACGGTACTCCAATCATCGGCACTCCAATGAACAATGGCAGGCGCCAACGTCTCGATACGCAGCAGTTTACCAGCGGGTATTGAGCGAATCTTGTGGTTAAACCGCCAGACCAGGCGCGGGGAGACGGTTTTCTCGATGAGGTAGCGCTGTACGGTTTGCGGCGGCAAGTCGAAGACTCGTCCATCGCGCAGCGATCGCCGCAGCTTGAGGTACTCGGCGTGCGCCCAGACGAGTGGCATGGCCGAACCGGAAGGCCTGCCACAATACAACTCGCGCTCCGGTATATCGGGCGAGTCCCAGACCTGCTCTGGGATCAGGCCGCCGTCGTTCGGAAAGGATTCCATGGCCGCCAGAAGCCGCTTTGCATTTTCGACTCGACCTGCCGCCAGTTCGTAGTGTGCCCGTTCGCCTGTGAGGAGCGGCCACCCACGGCCAATCCCCGTTCCATCGAAAGGCGTACCATTCTCATGCTCCCCGTAGCCATCGTCGTTGTAGCGATGCCAGGCGCGGCCAGCGGGTGTCTCCACCTTGAGCAACGCGTCGATGACTTTTACCGTATCGCAAATGCGCGGGTCGTTGGCAGCGCGCAGACCAAAGCGCACCAGCGCGAGGGCGTCGGGACTCACCAGGTGGGCGGCGAGGCGTGTGTCCTCGGCTGCCAAAACATTCTTGACATGCACATTCTGCTGGAAACGCAACACTTCTCCGGTCTTCTTCGGGGCGATCCGGACGTAATAACCGTCGACGTTGAACTTACGCCGCCACTCCGTGTCGGATGCATACATCCATCGTTCGATCGATGTGTTCCAAACATCGGCTATCTCGCGAAGATAGGTTGCGACGGCGGCTTGGTGATTCAGGTCTGCCAGATCCGCCGCCGCCAGGAGTGCGGCGATTTCGGCGCCGACGGTGAACGGTGAATAGCCCGCATCTTCCTCCCACCGGTCCTGTGGGCTCACCGGGCCGTTGCGTACCAGATAGCCCGCCGCTTGCCGCACCATCGGCCAGAACTTAGTCACGTCCGCTGCGGCCAACGCCTTTTCCCGGCGCGCCAGGTCCACCAGGAGAATCGGCAGCGCCGTCTCGTCCATCTGGATTCCGTCCCAGTAGGGTGAACCATCCAACCACATGTTCTGCGACCAATGCCCATCCGGCTGCTGAGTTTCCTGCAAATATAAAAGAGCCCGGCGCAAGTCCTTGTGCGCGCCAGCAGCCAGCAAACCGCCTGCCGTCTCCACCATGTCGCGCGTCCATACAAGATGGTAACCACCGAGATCGTTGTCGCCCTTGCTGAATCCCCATGGGATAGAGAGGCTGGCGATGAAAGCGCCGGGTCGTTCCTTGGATTCGTGAGTGCAAAGGACGGCCAGGCTGATCTGGGAAAGGTCACCCGGATCGCGGCTTTTCTTTCCCGCTGAGGGATGCGCCTTCGCCCATTCTTGCCAGCCGGTGATATAGTCGTGCTTCGCTTTGTCAAAACCGTCACGGAGGCTCGCTATGGCATTTCGCGCCGCTTCATTCGGGTCTTTGCCAAAACCGAGCGCCAGCACGAGGTCACCCTGCGATTTTGAGAGATCGATTTCGGCGGTGAGAGCCACGTTGCCGTTCTCGGCACGTGTGTATTCCCACGTCATCTGCTTGTGCGCCACCAGATCCTGCCAGCCGTCCGAAGAGCCGACATATCCCACAGACCGCTTCGTCCATGGAGCCGAGCATGCCAGCGCCAGAGCACTGTCGTTCCGCTGTGCAAACAGCAGCGGGACGCCCTCGAATTCGTCCACCCAGGCGGTATTGCCGCCGCCGTGGTTCTGCAGGTGCGGCGCGAGCAAGACATAAAGGTGATAATCAGAAAGCTTGTCTTGCTGAGCGAAAAACCGAACTCGCTGCAGCACGGTGTCACGATGGGGATCGGTAACGATCTGTTTTTCGATCCGGTACCGGCCATCACGGCAGGTGTTCACCAATCCGAATGCCGGCGCCCCATCGGCCAGCCAGTGCACTTCGTGTCTGGCATCGCGTTTCTCCTCGGAGAAGAAACCGTCTCCATCCGTGACGATCAACCCCATATCGCGAATGCAGGCCGAGTCAAGGCGGGGGCAGTAGATCTCGTTGAAGATTCCGTGGCTCAGCGTGAACCAGACCCGGCTCTCGCTGCTGAGAGCCGTGCCAACACCAGATTTGGCGCTGGAAGTCCACCGCGCCGGGATTCCGGGCTCACCCGGCGCAAATCGAGTTTGTGTTTGCATTCTGTCGCCTAACCTGGCTGATCCAGATTCATCGCCATCCGCAGCTTCCCCGTGCCGTCGAGACAGCACGGGGGAGATCTACTCTAAAGCTCGGCGCCCACGGTCGATCGGACACCGTTTGCGGAGGGGAACCCGTTTCCAGGGATCTGCAGGGTTGGCTCGGGCGGTACCGACGCGCCCTTTGCCGCTTCCTGTCCGATACCCATTGTCAATGCCGTCAGGCCGGCGAGACCGCCGAGCTGCATGGACTCTACGGCCGTGCTGGGAACGATCACAATAGTGGAGTTCTGCTTCAACCCCTCGTAGAGCATGTTCATCGCGCGCAGGTGAAATGCCACCGGATTGTCGGCGTAGGTCTTTGACGCCTCCCCGAACTTCTCAGCGACCTGCCGCTCCGAGTCCCCGAGAATAACCCGAGCCTGGCGCTCCCGTTCTGCTTGAGCCTGCATCGACATCGCATTCTCCAGCGAAGGTGGAATCAACACATCCTTGACCTCTACGGAGATTACCGTGATACCCCAGGGCTCCGTGCGCTCGTCGATGATCTTATAGAGCTGCGCACTGATTCTATCCCGGCCTTCCAGCATGTCCGCCAGCATCGTCTTGCCGATGACATCACGCAGCGCAGTCTGGCACGCCCACCCGATAGCCGTTTGGTAATCGGCTACGTCCAGGGCGGCCTTCTGAGGATCCAGAACCTTCCAGAACAGGACCGCATCCACGTCCACCGGCACGGTATCTTTCGTCAGCGTCTTTTCCGCCTTAAAAGATTTTGTTATCACACGGGTGTCGATCCAATAGGCGATCGCATCGATCACCGGAATGATGAAAAACAGCCCTGGCCCGCGTAAGGACTGAAAACGTCCCATGCGCAAAACCACTGCCCTGTCCCACTGATTGGCAACCTGTATCGCCGAAGACACAAGCAGTGCCAGTATTAAAGTCGATGCGGCGATCGCATAGCTCGGCCAGCCCGGCAAAACGCCATGCATGGTAAAGACAATCCCAAGGCCAACGCCCATGATAATCATGAACGCCAGCGCTGATATTGAATTAGCGGATCTCATCTGTGTCACTCCCCTTCAACAACCGCGCAGAACGAGGTCAATCTTCCTGCGGCTTTATCGGACTCTCATTCCACTGTCACAAACAATGACTCATCGTTTGGTGACGCCTATCATCGCAGCGCACCCGGCTGCGTAGGATTTGAGAGGCGGTGTTGTTCCGGGAGGACATCACCGAGACGGGTTCGAGGTTACACCATCTTCTGGTCGTAGTACATTGATACCCATACGCTCATGATCCGAACCTTATTACCTTGAATCTGTGCAGGGGCGCCTAATTCTGATGACGCCCCTTCCCATCCCCCTTCATGCCCACAAACACCCACGTTATTGGCGCTGAACTCCGCGCTGGAAATTGCGGATATTGCGAAAGAATTGCATCGCGTTAATCAGCTATCATCCGTGTTTCGGCGGCATTGAGTCGGATCCGGGATCAGACGCCGGGCGTCATCTTGACGCCATTCGAAACGCCAACTAACCCTGGAACGTGCGCGGTTACTTCGCCGGCGTGGGTTGTCACCTGGCGCCCCGTCAGGCGGTGATAGGAGCGGCGGATTTCGTCAGAATCGGGAAGGACGCGCGGGCAAAATGGGGATGACTCGGCGTTCGATCGGCCTGAGTGACTTTTTCAGGATTCCTCGTTCTCAGGAAACGATCAACTTGGGCAAGAAGCTGTTTTGATCCATTCCTTAGCAGGTTCCATGTGTGCCGCTTTTGCCGATTTCCAGGCCGAACGAAGCCAGTTTCGCGCACGTCGACGTGTAATCCGTGTGATGGATGCCTCGAATCCCCAACCCTTCGGCGACCTGTACGAACATCGGCGTATTGTCGATAAAAAGTACCTGATCGGGCCGCGCGTAAGCGATGTCCAGCGCAAGCCGAAAGATGTCCACATCAGGCTTGCGGATGTGGACGAAGCAGGACGAAATGATGAAATCCACGAACCCGTCCAACTTGAATTTGTCAATGCGATATGCATTCAGCTCCCGCGCTTCATTGCTGACCACCGCGACCTTAAGCCCGTGCGAGGCCTTCAGTTGAGTAATCAAGTCGAGCATCTCGGGATAAGGCTGCGATTGTGCGAACATGAAGTCCCGGAACTGATCCCGTGTGAACGGCCGCTCCTCGTAAAAAACCGTCCAACCCAGGTATTCCTCCAGCGTGAGCCTCCCCTCCTCGTATGTTGCGAAAACCAGGTGATGCCGCTCCTCCATCTTGGCCCAGTCCAGTTTGAAGTTCGCCGCCGCGCGTTTGCGGGCAAGATGATCCCACCCGTCGGTGAGCAGGACTTCACCGATATCCAGAAACAGGTGCGTGATTGCGACCGTCTTGTTCATCGATTCTTCCTATTCATCCGTCACGGTCGAGCACGGCGCGAACCAATCGCTCTTCGCCAACACCCTCAAGTCGATGGGAACGAGGGCTCTCATTGAGGTGTTCGTCCTGCGTCCGACGCCACGAATGGCGGGTACGCAGGTTAGAACGCTGGTTGGCAGGGCATCCCCGTCTTGACGTCGAACGGCACGGTGGCCAATCGTGTAGAGCTTCGCGTCGGGAGCGGGTTAAGCCGCTACGCTTCATTCAACCATTTCCGTGCCTCATCCACTTCGGTGTGATCGAAGTATCGGATTGACGCTCTGAAAAATGGCTTGCAGAATGTCGTCATGCCCTCCTGCCACCTTTGTTCCCCGACCATGGCGAGCCGCTCGATATCGGAGAGGTGTTTGATGCCAAACTTGAGGTCCTCCCACGCTGCGCTGGCGTCCCAGCCGTGGAAATCGGTCATATTGAACAGCAGGCGCAGCTTCCCGTGCTGCTGGATAAGTCGCTCCATCTCGGGCACGAAGCGCTCATAATCTGCTTTTGTCAGCTTTCCGCTGACGTTAATGGTGAGAATCTTCCCGCCCTCTTCTTCTTCGAGTTCAACCGGCATTGTGGTATCCTTTCTTCTCTTGCGAAATCGTCGAGCACCCAGTATGGGCGCACACATCGTTTCCGAGAGCGACTTCGCAAATCATTGAGCTTCAGATCCTTTATGCCGGGCTGCCCCATTTCCAGTTACGAACCTCGGGCAGGTCCTGGCCGTACTTGCAGATATACTGCCGGTGCTCGAGCAGCTTGTCCTGGAGCTGCTGCTTCAGATAGACACCCTTTTCGCCGGTCTGCGCGACGCGGTCGATGGTGTCTATGACGAGATGGAAGCGATCCAGATCGTTCAGCACCGTCATGTCGAACGGCGTGGTGATGGTGCCCTCCTCCTTGTAGCCGCGGACGTGGATATTGTCGTGGTTGGTGCGGCGATAGGTCAGCCGGTGAATTAGCCACGGGTAGGCGTGGAATGCGAAGATGACCGGCGTGTCCCGGGTGAATAAGCTGTCGAAATCGGTGTCGCTCAACCCGTGTGGATGCTCGCTTTGTGGCTGCAGTTTCATGAGGTCAACGACATTGACGACGCGGACTCTCAAGTGGGGCAGGTGTTCGCGTAGAATGGAGACGGCAGCGAGCGTTTCCAGCGTGGGAACGTCGCCGCAGCAGGCCATGACCACGTCGGGCGGGGCATCCTGGTCATTGCTGGCCCACTGCCAGATACCGATACCCTCGGCGCAGTGCTTAATTGCCGCGTCCATCGAAAGCCACTGCGGCGCCGGGTGCTTCCCCGCGATCACGACATTGACGTAATGCCGGCTGCGAAGGCAGTGGTCCATTACCGACAGCAGGCAGTTTGCGTCTGGTGGAAGATACACGCGCACGATTTCCGCCTTTTTGTTCACGACGAGGTCAACAAAACCGGGGTCCTGGTGTGTGAAACCGTTGTGATCCTGCCGCCAGACGTGGGAGGCCAGCAGGTAGTTTAACGACGCGATCTTCCGCCGCCACGGCAGCCCCGCCGTGACCTTGAGCCATTTCGCATGCTGATTGAACATCGAATCCACGATGTGAATGAACGCCTCGTAACAGTTGAAGAGTCCATGGCGCCCGGTGAGCAGGTAGCCCTCCAACCAGCCCTCACACTGATGTTCGCTGAGCATTTCCATCACGCGCCCGGCGGGGGCCAGGAATTCGTCGCCCGGGACTGTCGCAGCGTCCCACTGGCGTTTGGTCGCTTCAAAGAGGGACTCCAGGCCGTTGGAAAGCGTCTCGTCAGGGCCAAAGACCCGGAAATTGCGCTGCTCAATGTTCAGCTTCGCTACATCGCGCAGGAATGGCCCGAGCACGTGCGTATCACCAATTCCGGGCGATCCCGGACATGGCACGTCAACTGCGTAATCGCGATAATCCGGCATCCGAAGGTCGCGGAGCAAAATGCCGCCGTTGGCATGGGGATTCGCGCCCATGCGCCGCTCACCTTTTGGCGCCAGTTCCGCCAGTTCCGGTTTCAGGCGCCCCTGCTCATCGAAAAGCTCCTCCGGACGGTAGCTTCGCAGCCACTCTTCCAACTGCTTGAGATGTTCGGGGTGGGCAGCCGGGTCCGTGAGCGGGACCTGGTGCGCCCGGAAAGTGCCTTCGACCTGCCGGCCATCCACCATTTTCGGTCCGGTCCAGCCCTTGGGCGACTTGAGGACGATCATGGGCCATCGCGGCCGCGTCGTGTCGCCGCTGCTCCTCGCATTGCTCTGGATCGCCCGGATATCCTCAATGACTCGATCAAGCGCCGCGGCCATGAGCTGGTGCATGACCATTGGATCGTCGCCCTCGACGAAATAGGGTGTCCAGCCGCAGCCGCGCAGATATTGCTCCAGCTCCTCCGGCTCGATTCGCGCTAATATCGTCGGGTTGGCGATCTTGTAGCCATTGAGATGCAGGATGGGCAGCACGGCGCCATCGGTGACCGGATCGAGGAACTTGTTGGAATGCCATGACGTGGCGAGCGGGCCCGTCTCAGCCTCGCCGTCGCCGACGACGCAAGCGACGATGAGACCCGGATTATCAAAGACTGCTCCAAAGGAATGGCTGAGCGAATAGCCCAGCTCACCGCCCTCGTGTATCGAGCCGGGACACTCGGGGGACACATGGCTTGGAATCCCTCCGGGAAACGAGAACTGAATGAAGAGCTTCCGAAGCCCGGCTTCGTCCTGGCTGATGTCGGGATAGATCTCGCTATAAGTTCCCTCGAGATAGGTACTGCCGACTACGGCCGGCCCGCCATGCCCGGGCCCCGAAACATAAATCATGTCGAGGTCGTACTTCTTGATGACCCGGTTCAAATGCGTGTAGATGAAGTTCTGACCGGGCGTTGTGCCCCAGTGACCCAGGAGCATGCGCTTGATATGCTCCAACTTCAGCGGCTCTCGAAGCAAAGGATTGTCGTAGAGATAGATCTGGCCAACCGAGAGATAATTGGCGGCGCGCCAATAGGCGTCGATGCGGCGCAGCAGATCAGGCGCCAGCGGACCGCCGGGTGTTACGGGCGCCTCCGTTCGAGTGGCGCCGGCGCCAACGGTCGACTGAGAAATACTGGTCATCGTAGAATTCCTTTCCATCCGGGGTTCAATGCTCCCAGAGGATCCTGCTGTATTCTAAGGGAACCGCGGCCCCCTCGAAGTACGGGATCACGCGGGCGGTATAATCCGAAGGCGACCGGCTGCCAGGCACAGAGACGGTGTAAAGAAAAGCATTGGGTGTACCGTTTAAAGGGCGGCTTCGCGTCATCTCCAGGCGAAACGGATCGACGTCATCAACTCCATCCGCATAGATCTCCACTCGCACGACGCGGGGATCCAGATCGCCAAGATAAAGCTCTACCTCAAAGAGGCGCCACTCCCCTTGGGGAGTTGTTCGCACGTGTCCAAAACGCATGCTCGGCCACTGGCTGTCAGTATTCCGCTGCCAGTCGGCTATTTGTTGGCCGATGATTCCGCCGTTGGCGGCGCGCTCGTGATAGGCGGCGGCGGCGGGCAGATAGTGCTCTTCGGTATATTGGCGCACCGCGCGGGTGGCGGCAAACCGCGGAGTCAGTTGGGCCATGCTCTCACGGATGCGGGTCACCCAGGCGACTGCGACACCGTTCTTATCGCGGGTATAGAATTCGGGAATGACCTCACGTTCGAGGCGGTCGTAGAGTGACTCGGCATCGGCGGCGTCCCAGTAGGGATCGTCGCCATGTTCGTTCCCATCCCCGATCGCCCATCCAACCTGCGGTGTGTAAGCCTCTGCCCACCAGCCGTCCAATTCTGAGAGGTTGATCCCGCCGTTGACGAGCGCCTTCATACCGCTCGTGCCGCACGCCTCCCACGGCCGCCGCGGCGTGTTGACCCATACATCCGCTCCCTGAACCAGGCGCCCGGTCAAATCCATGTCATAATCGCTGAGGAACACGGCATGGTCCCGGACCTCGGGCCGCTCCAGGAAACGCATCCATCGCCGGATGAGGTCCTGTCCCGGCTGATCTGCGGGATGGGCTTTCCCGGCGATGATGAGCTGAACGGGACGATCGGGATTCGCGAGCAGGCGGATAAAGCGATCCGTGTCAAAGAGCAGCAGGTCGGGCCGCTTATAGGTTGCAAAGCGGCGTGCGAATCCCAGCGTCAGAGCGTTGGGGCTGAGTACGTGCCGCGCCCGTTCAATGGCTGCGCTGGAGGCGCCGGAGGCGGCAAGCTGCTTCGAGAGTCGCTTACGGGTGTATTCAATGAGCGCCGCCCGGCTCTTCGAGCGCAATTCCCAGAACTCTGCGTCAGAGACTCGGCGGAGGTCTTGCTCGAGCGTATCAGCGCCCCCTCGCCAGCGCTCCTTTCCACAGCTCTCGGTCCAGAGACGGTCGGCGTCGGCGGAGTCCCAGGTTGGCATGTGTACGCCGTTGGTGACGGACCCGATCGGCGTCTCAACTTCGGGCCATCGCGGGAAAAGAGGCGCAAAGAGGCTGCGGCTCACCTTCCCATGCAAACGGCTTACACCGTTCACCGCGCCGCTCCCTCGTATCGCCAGGTACGCCATGTTGAAGCTTTCGGCCGGATCACCGGGATTCCGGCGCCCAAGAGCCAGCAGGTCATGAAGCGAGAGGCCGAGTCCTGCGACATAAGAGCCGAGATATTGCTCGATCAAGGCGGGTGGGAAAAGATCGAAGCCAGCGGCTACCGCGGTGTGGGTGGTGAACAGATTCCCGGTCCGGGTCGCCGCCAGGGCGGCCGCAAACGGCTGTCCGGTCTCTTGCATAAAGGTCCGAGCGCGTTCCAACACCGCGAAGGCGGCATGCCCTTCATTGAGGTGGCAGACATCAGGATGGATGCCCAGCGCCTGCAGCATTCGCCAACCGCCGATGCCCAGGACCATCTCCTGTTGGAGGCGCAGCTCCGGGCCGCCTCCGTACAATTCGCTGGTGATCGCCCGCTGCGCCGGCGGGTTTGCCGCGTCATTACTGTCCAACAAGTAGAGCTTCACTCTACCCACCTGGACCTGCCACGTTCGGAGCCAGACCGAGCATCCGGGCATCGGAATCTCGATCCGGAGCCATTCTCCATCGGCGTTCCACAGCGGCGTGATGGGCAACTGACCGGGATCATTGTACGGATAGAGCGCCTGCTGAGCGCCGTTCTTGTCGATCACCTGCCGAAAGTAGCCCTGCTGGTAAAGCAGCCCTATTCCGACCAGCGGCACGCCCAGATCGCTGGCGGACTTGAGCTGATCACCCGCTACGTTACCAAGTCCACCGGAATAGATTGGAAGGGCTTCACTGAGCATGAATTCCATGCTGAAATACGCCACAGCGCCCAGAGCAGCCCCTGCGTGCGCTTCCCCGAACCACGAAGGCGCTTCCGCCGCCTGCTTTTTTGCCTGGAGGAGATCATCTAATTGCTTTCGGAAAGCGGGATCCGATAGATGGCGCTGGAGGTGGTCGCGCGAGGACATTTGAAGCACTAACCAGGGGTTCTGGGTAGAATCCCACAGCTCCGGATGGAGCTGGCGCCACATTTCGTCGCCCCCATGGTTCCATGACCAACGCACATCCAGAGCGAGATCGGCAAGCGACTCGAATCCTTCGAATTCGATCGGCAGCCTTCTGTGTATCAAGCTGCTGCCGGGTGTTTCCTGACTCATGACCCATCCCTTCCGCGCGGTCCGCCGCTTCCGGGCGGGCGCCAGGGGCAATATACCCCCAAAACATTATATCGACAGTCAGAAGTAAGCCGACCCCGATTTAGCCGATCCTGAAAAACAGGCGCGAGGTACGGGGTACGGACGGAGATTCACCGCCGAGACGCGGAGTGCCGCGGAGTGCCGCAGAGAAGAGCGAAAAGCAATTCACCACGGGGGACACGGGGAAAAGTGGACGAAGGACGGAGGAAAAGATTCACGGCCGAGACGCGGAACTCCGCAGGTGGCCGGAGTGGGAACGCGGACAGCGGGCGATGGACGATTTTGAGACGGTTACGCGGTGATTTGGGGCCGATTTGGCCAATTTCGCTGTCGTTTTCGGGCAATTTGGACCGGATCGTGCCGGTATGCCGGTGAATTTCGTGCTCACGTAAGCGGGAATGAGACAGTTTGAGACGGGAATCTAATTCACCACCGAGACGCAAAGCGTACGGAGACCCAGAAAAGAGAGTGAGAGCAAGAGTGAGTGAGAGAGAGAGTGAGAGAGAGTGTGTGAGTGAGAGTGTGTGAGTGAGTGAGTGAGTGAGTGAGAGTGAGTGAGTGAGTGAGGGAGTGAGAGAGAGTGAGTGAGTGAGTGAATGAGTGAGTGAGAAACTGCGCCGTACGGTGGGTTCCCCTAATTGTAAGCGCCGGGAGGGGGCCTGTTGTGAGGAGAAGTAAGTTTATTAAGTTAAAAGTCCCTTTCCTGAACGTTAGCCGGCTCGCGCATATTCCGCTCAAAAGCGGGCGCGAGGTACGGGGCGCGAGGCGCGAAGGGCCCGAAACCGGCGCTCCAGGGACGAGCGAAGCATTCGCCGAAATTGTGCGGCGCGTGGAAGGAGTCGGGCGAATGCCTGGCCCTACATCTCTCGCGGCCCAGCCCAGTCAGTCGTCAATGGCCCGGAAATGACGCAGGATTCCCGGGCGCCGCCGGCCGCGCCGCCCGGATGATGGCTGTGCGGCAGCGCTCGTCGTCAAGAAGTCGCAGGAAGGAGGGGTAAACGCTGGAGGGCAGCGGCTGGTTGATCCACTTGCCGACGCGCCATCGATCCTGCAGCGCTGTAATCTTCACGATCCTCTTAGCATGGAAGGATACCGTGTCCGCCGTTATGTGGAGATCCCCGGCCATCTGCTGAAAGCTCTTACCTCGCGCGAGCCCGCAGGCGACTTCGAGCTGTCGCTCGGTGAGCTGAACGGTTCGGACGGGTCCACAGCCATCGGCCACGGGCAGCGATGCCAGCAGTGCGCGCGGGCTTTCTATCGCGATGCCCAAATGCACCGCGCGCAGGACTGCGGCAATCGTGCGGCCACCCGCCGCGGGAGAGAGGATTGCCGCCGCTTTGATCTGGAGCGCCTGCAGCAGACAGTGCATTGTTGGGTCTATGCCGAGATAGACGATCCGCCCGGAGTGCTGCTCCAGGATCTCAGGCGGTAAGGTTCGGCGTCCGGCGTCGACCACGAGCAGCATGGCGCGGTCGCGCATGGGGCTCTCGGCCTTCGGCGAACGCATCGCGCAAAGCCCAACGGCAGACAGTCTGCCGTGAATCGCCTCCGCCAACATTGGGATCGGGCATTGAATCATGACTTGAAGCTGAACCTTCATAGTGATGCCTCCGTTTTGCATAATTTGCGACGCATTACGTGCCCCGCCGGGGACGCTATTCGCAACGACGACATATACCGCTCTGGCGGGGCGCCAGGGGGTCGCGAGAAGAAGCATACAGCGCTACCGAGTCGCTATCGAGTCAAAAACGACGCACTTTTTAGTAATAATACTCACAATAAATGGCAATTATGGTGAGTTTTGACTCGGTAATCGGTGATTCCGGGTTTCCGGAAGAGGCGAGCTGAGGAAACTTCGCGGCCGATTCAGGGCGGCGAAGAGGGCGAAGCGCCGGCAAGGGGCTGCGACTGCTGGCAGAGCCGCCTGCGCCGCCGGGAATCTGGCCCCCGCCCCCGATAACGGGGGAGCACTCGGCCCCCCTGCCCCCGATAACGGGGGAACTTTTGATCGGGTCCCCGGCGACGGATGGAGCCGCCTTCGCCACCGGCCGGTGACCCCGAATTCATTTGGGGCATGTGATGCGAAACCCCTGCTGGGATGATGGTCGCCGCCGGCGGGGCGGCCGAATCCCTTCGGCTATCGCCAGAGCCAGGCGGTAATTGCCGCGTTGATCGCGCGACGGTATGGGGGCGTACACGGTCGCTGCGACCTCGGGCCACGCACACGAAACGCGTTTTCCGGACTACCAAATATTGGTAGGGGGAACTTCTGAAGG
>DASRZA010000290.1:0-6561 GCA_035686845.1 Armatimonadota bacterium
GCGATGATGACTATCGATCAAACTGACGAAGTAATGACGCTTGATGAGATTCGATCGCGTTTTCCCTCGGAATGGGTCCTTATCGGCGATCCGGTGACCGATAAGCATCATCGGGTACTGACCGGGCGGGTTGTCGCGCACAGTCCTAATCGTGACGAAGTTTATGAGACCGGAGCGCGCCTGCGCCTGAAGCGGTCAGCCTTCCTGTATCTGGGGGAGCTTCCCGACGACGTCGCGGTGATCCTGTGAGTCATCCGTTCAATCCCAATCGCGGCCTCATCGTGGCGGCTGTCCCGATTGAGGGGCCGTCCGGCAGTGTGACGGCCCGACTCGCCCTGGACACCGGCGCGACGCGAACCGTGATCGATGACCGTATCTTGCAGTCGGTCAGCTGCGATCCGGCCGCATTCGGTACACCGGTGCGCATCGTGACAGGGAGCGGAACCACTGTGGCGGCTCCCCGGGAAGTCACCCGCTTCTCAGCACTGGACTTTGAACGTACGGGCTTCCGCGTACTCGCTCACCGATTGCCTCCATCGGCGGGCGTTGACGGAGTTCTCGGCCTGGACTTCCTCCGGGGCACGCTCCTTCAGGTCGACTTCCGTTCTGGCGTCATCAGCCTGACGTAACCCCGGGTCCTTTATCGCCCGGCGCGCCACCCGCGCAGAAGGACAACATCACCCCACAGCCGCATCGCAAAAACGTCAAACCGCCTTGTTCAACCGACAGCAAAACCCCTCCGGAGAAGCCGGGCTGAAGCTGTAACTCCATCTTGTAGGCCGCGGCTGTGACCGGTTTGAACATGACGGTAGTGTAAGGCGTGACCTTCTGATGCACGTGCGACGCGTATTAAGGTGAATCGTCGAACGCTTGGAGTGGACTTTGGGATTCGGCGCTCTTCAGAATCCAGTACAGGAAGGATCAAGGGCTCGCTCGTAGAAGTCATCCTGTATGTTCGCCGAAATCCCACGGCGCTTCCATTTACAGTAGAGTACACTCAGGAGGGCATCGTGACTTCGCGCCACCATCCCGCTGCGAACCTCGCTTCGCCGGGCAAGGCCAGGGTTCTCGCTGCATTGATTCTGACCGCGCTCGTTCTATCCGCGTTAAAGATATCCGTATCGCGCGCCTTGCCGGCCGTTCAGGCCATATACGTGTCTCCACAGGGCGATGATCATAATCCTGGCACAGCGGATCGTCCCGTTCGAACGCTGCAGCACGCCCGGAACGTGGCGCGCGTGCTGAAGACCCGCGCCGGCGGAGGCGTTACGGTTTATCTTGCCGGTGGCCTGTACCGTCTGGCCGAGCCGCTCACGCTTTCTCCGGCCGACTCCGGCGCACCCGGGCGCAGCGTAATCTACGCCGCTCTGCCGGGCGAACACCCGGTCGTTAGCGGCGGAGTCCGGATCACCGGCTGGAAGCTCGTCGATCCCGCCAAACACCTCTGGGCGGCCCCGGCCCCGGCCGACCTCACGAATACCCGGCAGCTCTATGTCAACGGCGTCCGCGCCCTCCGGACTCGCGGCCGGCCGCCGGTGAAGCTCACGCAGACGAAGACCGGCTACGTCGCTGATTCCGATCTGATGTCCCACTGGAAAAACCCCGCCGACATCGAGTTCGTTTATACCGGGGGAAACGGACTCTGGTCCGAGCATTCCAATGGGCTGGGCGCGTGGACGGAGCCGCGCTGCCCGGTAGCCGGCATCCACGGTACAACCATCACGATGACGCAGCCCTGCTGGGACAACTCCACGCGGCGCGTGCGGCTCCCGCCGGGTTCCGCCTTCAAACGCACCGCCAATCTGGTGGGACCCGCCCACGTCGGAAAGAGTCCCGAGTACGTCGAAAACGCCTTTGAACTTCTCGGAACCCCGGGCCAGTGGTACTTCGACCGCCCCAATCATACCATCTATTATGTCCCCCGGCACGGCGAGGATCTCGGCACGGCGGACGTCGAGGCGCCGGTCCTTGAGAACCTGGTCATCGCTCATGGGACAGCGCAAGATCCCATCCACGACATCACGTTCGACGGGATCCAATTCTCCTATGCGACCTGGCTGGCGCCTTCCGGACCCGGCGGGTTTTCGGAAATCCAGGCGAACTATACCGTAACCGGGCCCCGGGGATACGCGGTGCAGGGCCTGTGCAGCCTCGCTCCCGGTGGTCAATGCCCGTACGGCGCGTGGACGAAGGCGCCGGGGAATCTCTCTTTTCAGTACGATCGCCATATCGACTTTATTAAAGACGCGTTCGTTCATCTTGGCGCCGCCGGGCTGGATCTCGGCGACGGTTCGCAGAAGGATATTGTCCGCGGGTGCGTTTTCACCGACATCTCCGGAAATGGACTCGAGTTGGGTGGGGTCGATCAGCCTGTCGCGCCCGCCGCCGGGATGACCCGCGAGGACGAGGTCGTCGACAACCATATTTACGAAGTGGCGGATGAGTATCACGGCGGAGTCGGCGTCGACGTTGGTTATGCGCGGCGCTGCGTCATCGCCCATAACCAGTTGGACCACCTGCCCTATACCGGCATCTCGATCGGATGGGGCGGCTGGCCGGATAAGATCCACCAGGCAGGCGTCGCAAATGACTCCGCAGAGAATCTTGTCGCCGACAACCTGATCTTTGACCACATGCTCGTGCTGGCGGATGGCGGCGGCATCTATACGCAGGGGCTCACCGGTCCGTCGCTGGCCGAGGGCGAGCGGGTTACAGGCAACGTCATTCACGATCAGCTCGGCTCCGGTCACGCCATTTATACTGACAACGGATCGTGCAGCATTACCATCACCGGCAACGCCCTCTTTCACGACAACTTCGACGATTGGGGAAGCCGGCATCACGACTATTACGACGGCGCCCGCGGCAAACTTTATGATCCCCTCGACGTGGAGGGCAACTACTGGGAGCAGGGGGATGGCGACTCCTCCGCGAAAAACGTTACGGTTAGGAACAACGTGATCATCACCGCGACCGCCCAGATACCGGCCTCCATCAGGAACGGCGCCGGTCTGGAACCCGCGTACCGGGACATATTAAAAGAACGATTTGAGGCGGATGCGGCGCCGGAGCCGCCCATGAGAGTCGCAGCATCCCCGGTCGACGGCGCCGCGCTCGTCACCTGGAATCCACCGGTGCTTGAGGGAAGTAATCCTGTGACGAGATACACGGTTACCTCTTCCGCTGGGAATCCCGTCAGCCTCTCCGCCGCTGAGTTCGCCAGAACTGGTTACGTTCGGGCGCCTGGCCTCAAGAATGGCGAACCTGTTACTTTCACCGTCACCTCCTCCAACGCCAGTGGAACGAGCCCTTCGTCAATAGCATCCCCGCCGGTCACGCCCGGCGCCCGGGAGCTTCGAAAGCCGGGCGCTCCCGCTCGCATCTTCGTTCATCGAAGTAAGGACGCTGCGAGTGTGCATTTTCAAGCGCCAAAAGACAACGGTGGAAGCCCCGTAACAGCCTACATTCTTACCGTGAATCCCGGCGGCCAACGGGTGAGAATCGAAGGACGCGAGACGCTCACGTTAAGCGGGAAACACACGATGTTCGCCGTCGTGGGCGGCCTCCGGCCCGGCCGCCCCTACACCTTCCACCTATCCGCCGTTAACGCCGCCGGCGAGGGCCCGCCTGCCTCGGTGATTTCGGTCGATTCGGGGGTTAGCGCCGCGCACCCGACAGCACGCTCGCCGAGAGGATGATCCGATGCGTTACGAAGCACGCAGACCCTGCCTTTCTCTTGCCCTTGTGGGGGCGCTGTTCCTGCGCGGGACCCTGAGCGCCAGAGGGACGGGGATACTCACGCCTCCGCCTCCGCCGACGCCGCGTATCAACGGGGCCAGGGTGTACGGCGAGCGGCCTGGACGGCCGTTTCAGTTTTCAATCCCTGCAACCGGCCGCGATCCGTTGACCTACTCGGCGATTGGTCTGCCTCCGGGATTGACTCTGAATCCGGAGACCGGACGGATCTCAGGGAGCGTGAACCGGGTAGGCGCCTACCCGGTGAGATTAACCGCCGCCAATCGACTTGGGACCGACAGCCAGACCCTGCTGATTCGAATCGGCGACCAGATCTGCCTGACGCCGCCGATGGGCTGGAATAGCTGGAATGTCTTTGGCCATTCTGTGAACGAGGCGAAGGTCCGCGCTCAGGCGGAAGCGATGGTGAAGTCCGGGCTGATCAAGCATGGGTGGACCTACGTCAATATCGATGACACCTGGCAGGGCGCGCGGGACGGCAAGAGTCATGCTCTTCAGGGAAACCAGAAGTTCCCCAACATGAAGGGGCTCTGCGACGAGATCCACGCTCTAGGCCTCAAGGCCGGCATTTACTCCACTCCCTGGGTCACGTCTTACGCCGGGTTCCCGGGTGGATCTTCCGAAAACCCGGACGGCGCATGGACGCCCTTCACGGGAGTCAAGCGGGTTAACAAAAATGTTCTGCCCTTTGCCGAAGGGCCGTATTCCTTCGCGCGAGCCGACGCTCAGCAGTGGGCCGATTGGGGGTTCGACTATCTCAAGTACGATTGGAATCCGGTTACAACGCGTCAGGTGAAGGAGATGGGCGATGCTCTAAACGCCACCGGGCGAGACTTCGTCTACAGTCTTTCCAACAGCGCGCCCTATTCCGGGGCTGCGGATTGGGCCCGCCTGGCGAACGCGTGGCGGACCACCGGGGACATTCGGGATAACTGGCAGAGCGTTTGCCGCAACGGCTTTTCCCAGACTAAGTGGGCGCCCTATGCCGGACCCGGTCACTGGAACGATCCGGACATGCTCGTTGTCGGGATGGTGGGCTGGGGCGCAAAACAGCATCTTACACACTTGACTCACGACGAGCAGTACTCTCACATTTCTCTCTGGTGCCTGCTGGCGGCGCCGCTCATTTTGGGCTGCGATCTGACCCGGCTGGATGACTTCACCCTGAACTTGCTGACGAATGACGAAGTGCTCGCGATCGACCAGGATCCACGGGGCGCCGAGGCCACCCGGGTGAGTGAAGATCTGCAGGCGGGAACGGAGGTCTGGGCGCGTCCGCTGTCGGATGGAACCTTTGCCGTCGGCCTGTTCAATCGCGGCCGGTACGTAATCCAGGCGCCGCGCCGGCCTCGCAAGGGCGAGACGGGCGTCAAGCCCGTCTGGAAGCTCGTGGACCGTTCTGGAGGGCCATCGGTGGAGTACGCCAGCGCGGCGGATGCCGACGCCGCGCTGCAAAAGACCGCTCGGCCCACTCTGATGACAGCCACCTGGGCGGAACTCGGTCTCTCGGGCCGGCAGCCGGTCCGGGACCTCTGGCGCCAGAAAGACCTGGCGCCGGCGGACGGGAAGGTCACCCTCTCCGTGCCTTTTCACGGCGTCGCTCTCCTACGAATCGGGACGCCTCGTCAGTAGAGCGGCCGAGGACAGCATCGCGCCCCCAGCTTTGTTCGGGTCATGAGATAAGACGTCGAGCGGAAGCTTGAGCCGAATCGCACTCACTGGCCGAGCGGGCTGATTATGGTTAATTTTATAAAACAACTAAGAAAAGCGCTGAGCCACTCGAACTCAGCAGGAATCCCCTTATCAGGAGGGAAGCCCTAACTGGATACCGTACTGATGTGAATCGCACTGCCGGCATTCGCCGGGCGGCGGCGCCAGCCGTTATTGTTCATCATCGAACTCTAAGGAGGATTCTGTAATGAGATTTTCGCGGAAGGGGTTCACGCTTATCGAGCTGCTTGTGGTGATAGCTATCATCGCTATACTGGCTGCAATCTTGCTGCCGGTCTTTGCGCAAGCGAGGGAGAAAGCGCGGCAAACCACGTGCCTCTCTAACATGAAGCAGATGGGCGTCGGGTTCATGATGTATGAGCAGGATTACGACGTTGTGTGTCCGCCGCTCGCGGGGCTAAAGCCGGTGAACGGCGACTTCATTAACGGCGTGATGACGTGGGACCGGTTGATCCAGCCTTATGTCAAGACCAACAAGGTCATCGTCTGTCCCAGCGATATCTATTCGCGGCAGCAGATAACGGCCGCGGGACCTCAAACTCGCTCGTACACGATGCCGGGAAACCTGGGATGGTGCTATTTTTGTAATAAAAGTTCTGATGACGAGTTCGGACTGCCGTGTGGTAGGGCCACCCTTGGAGGCTATGGAGGATGCGAATTCGCCGTCAACGAAGCCATGGTGATGTATCCCTCCATTACTGTCGCTCTGGTGGAGAGAACCAATTTTCCCGGCACTGGCAAATACTCGTGGCAGAACTACAGCGTAGATTCGGGAACCGATGACATCGAGTTCCGCCATAACGGCGCCTGCAACGTACTGTACGAGGATGGTCACGTTCATATCGTCCATACTCCGCCCGCCGGCAAACATCCAATCCTGCCCGGATACACTTGCTGGGGGGAGCACAGCAAGAGTGAGTCCAGCCGCTGGACGGGCAACTGGCACGATATCCTTCCACAGCACGATGGTCTCGACCCGACTTGCACCTATGCCGGTGGCCCGACACTCGATTAATCTCGACGCGCCCGGCGTTTCATATACACTCACCTCCGTGCGCGAGGAGGACTGGCCTC
>DASRZA010000291.1:0-8244 GCA_035686845.1 Armatimonadota bacterium
GATCAGGAAATCCGATCAACCGCCGAAGCGATCCGGCACAGGTTTGGATGTCGAGCGAGAGGGTTTCGAGCGCCGGGTGGCTACACGAATGGCCTCCAGGACGCGCCCGCGATCCGACAGCTTTTGATCGAGCAAGGATTCGACTACGTTTCCAGTCAGATTTGTCTGGGATGCCCCGTTGACCAACCGGAAGCGGACGGATTGGCGGACGAATTACGCGAAATTGCGATTGCCGGTGTGCGATCACAGCAGCCATACACTTACGAAGATGGCCTATTGGAGATCCCGACCATGTTCCTTTCGGACGAAGTGGTGTTCCGCGACCTTGGATTGGGTCTCGGTGAGTGGCTGGAACTTGTGGGTGTCGCGGCGCACGTGGCGCGCCGGGAAGGATTGATCTTGTCTTTAGACATGCACCCTGGTATTCTGGCGGTGCGTGACCCCCGGGGCCAAACACTGAGGCTGCTGCTGAAAGAAGCGGAAGCTGGAGGCGAGGACGGGCCATCGAGGGTTGTCACGAACGATAGAATTGCAGAATTGTGGAGATCCGGCTGTCTTCCGTCTCGCGGAGAGTAGGAATCTGTCACACCCGGATGATCGCGACGTTCCACTTCCGGCGTAACCTCATTTGCGCCGAAGCGCTGATTGTGTTAGACTTCAGGCGGGCCGGCGCTTCCGCCGCGCTGTATAATCCCTGCTCGCGCGTGGAGTCTGACGTTGAATTCTTTTCGCGGTTGTACCCCGGTTTTTTTGCCGATCTTCTCGGTGGCGATTTTGACGGCGCCGCCATCATTCGCCGCCATCCCCTCGTCTCACCATGCTCGCGTCGTGACTCACCATCCGCGCGCCTCCGCTCGAAGCGTCCGCCCCGTAACTCAGGCGGCTCAATCTTTTCGCGCAAGCCCAATTCCCCGGGACGAGTGGTTCGCTATGTCGCTGCTCGGGCATCCCGTCGGTTACTCACGCAACAGCTATCGCCCTACGACCTGGCATGGCCGTCCGGTATGGCGCTTTGAAGAGGATTTTCATCTCCAGTTAGGCGCCAATGCCAGCTTTTCAACCCGAACTATCCAGTACGTCCGCTCCGATGGATCTCAACTTGAAACGATTGCAAGCCGGGACGACCCAACCGAAAAGACGGTGACCGACGCGCTGTTTACCGGTCGAACAATCCAGGCTCGATTGACCGGTACACCGCTCGGGCAGACCGGCGCCAAGATCAGCCGAAAAACGGTCAAGATCACGATTCCGAAAGACGTGACGCTCGCTCCGGAGACGCCATACGAAATTGATCCCGCGCAGATCCGCCCCGGAAAAGTCATTGGAGAATGGACCTTCGACACGGACAAGCTCAAACTCGAGAAGCAGGTCGCAACCGTCGGAAAACCGGAGTCGGTGGATCTTCCCGGCAAAGGCGCCGTCAAGACGTGGAAATTAAAGGTTCAAACGCTGGGTGAGCCGGACAACTACTTTGTCTGGATTGATTCCGATGGTGGAGCTGTTAAAGTGGATCTTCCGCTTCGCGGTTTCGACGTCATCGGGTTATTGACGCCGGTGTCAGAGGTGGGACATCCACATCCGTACGTTCCGGTCTGGAAGCCATCGCCCGGCGGCCCCATTTCTGCGATACCGGTCATTCTCCATCCACGGGATGCAAATGTTCTTGATCTCACGATTACAGGCGCGCCGGCGTCGCTAAAAGTCCCGTCAGACGGACCGCAGACGGTTGTGGAACGAGGACCCGGTGTAGTGGATATTTCAGTGGCTACCCCAGGAAGGGCCGCACAGGATCTGGCCACTCTGCTGTCGGGCTCTACTCGACCACAGCCGCCAATCGTGAAGCCCCCCGTCACCGGCGCCACCGTACTTGCTAACGACGTGCGCACGACAATGCTGGCGTCTACTGAAGATATTAACGCTTCGTCGCCGGAGATCATTTCGGCAGCTCAAAAGCTCACGCGCGGCGCTCACACAACGCTCCAGAAGTGCATGATCCTGCGCGACTGGGTGAATAAGCGTATGAAAGAGGACTCACACGTGCCGGTAATACGCACCGCGGCGCAGATCATGAAGGACCCCCGCGGCGTTTGCAGGGATTACGCGACGCTCTACGCGGCTCTCGCACGGGCCGCAGGTATCCCTACTCGCGTTTGTGTCGGCATGCTCTATTCATCCGGAGGTTTCTGGGGCCATGCATGGGATGAAAGCTGGACCGGAGAATGGACACCCGTTGACGCCACGATGGACGGCCATTTCGTGGACGCCACACATGTCAAACTCGCGCAGGGAGACACTTCCGCGGCAATGGAGCAAGGGGGAGCCGCACTGACCTCTCTTGCAGACTCCCACGCTCAACTGCAGGTGGAGTGGGTGCAGCCCGAGGACTCGCCCCATTAGAAGGAAATCGAACGAGGAGAATAGATGCGATTGAATCGATGGATGCTGGCGGGGGTCGGCGCGCTAATGATTGCGCAGGCATCGGTAGCGATGGCCGGCTCGATCCCCTGGACTTCGAACTGGACGGCCGCACAAGCGGACGCGCGACGCACGGGCCGGTTGATTATGGTCGATTTTTTCGCCGACTGGAGTTTGTACAGCGAGAATCTAGACAACCAGGTTTTCCCAGACGCGTCCGTAGTTAAGGCTGCCGCGCAGTTCGTTCCAATCCGACTGAATGCGGATGCGCAGGGGCGCCAGTTGGCTCAAAAGTATGGGGTGACCGACTTCCCGACGATCGCCTTTGTCGATGCGGCTGGCAATTTCGTGGACAAGATCGTTGGCTTCGAGCCGGCGCCGGCGTTCGCGAAAGAGTTGGACCGGATCGAGCAGGACGCAAAAGAGTTTCCACTACTGCAGCGGCGCGTCAAGGCAGACCCTAAAGATACCCCTGCGGCAGCCAGACTCGCCATCGATCTCATCCAACGCGGCCGGATTGACGAAGCGGAAACGCTCATACGGTCGATGGAGACACGCGGCGCAGCGCACCCGGAGCTTGCTCTCACGTATCAACGGATGGGTGATTATTATCTTGACGCCGATCGGGTAAAATCCGCCGCGCCGTGGTACCGGAAAGTCCTCTCCGTTACCTCGGAACCGGCTGAGGTTAGCAGCGCTCACTTTAAGTTGGGTGTCTGCGACATTGTCATGAAGAACACCGAAGCGGGCGAGGCGGAGATGAAGAGTGTGGTTGATAACCCCGGCGCTCCCGCAGCGCTAAAGGATCAGGCAAAACAAGTCCTACTTCAGCTCAAGAAGAAAAAAAGCTGAGGGATGTATTACTGCCGCTAAGCGGCCGGAAGGAGGCAATTTGATGAACCGAGCTATCGTCCGCGGTCTCGGGCTCGTCGCTCTCGTGGCCGCGCAAGCAGCCGCAGCGACGGCTGCCGGAGTGCCGTGGTCACCCAACTGGGCAGCAGCCCAGGCTAAGGCGAGGGCAGCCCACAAGCCGCTGCTCGTCGATTTTTATACCGATCGGTGACCGTGGTGCAAAAAGCTGGACGCCGAGGTATATCCTACCACAACGGTCGTCCAGGCAGCGGGACAGTTTGTCCCGTTTCGAACCAATGCCGAAAAAGATGGCAAAGCTCTTGCCGCAAAGTATGGAGTAACCGGTTACCCGACCATCCTGTTCCAGAACACGGATGGCGTTGTTCTGGATAAGATTGGCGGGTACGAGCCCGCGCCGGACTTTGCTAAGGATCTCAATCGGATCGCCAGCGACATTCACGACTTTCCAGCGATGGAGTCGCACGTCAAGGCTCATCCGGACGATACCGCGGCTGCCATCAAACTGGCCGGCATCTACCTTCGTCGGGGCGACAACGCGGAGGCGATGGCGATCATAAGCTCGGTTGAGAAGCAAGGGCCTGCGGCCGAAGCGCAGTTGACGCCGCTCTATTTGCAGCTTGGAACTGATAGCGCCGAAAACAACAAGATCGACGCCGCGATCCCCTGGTTCCAAAAGGTGATCGATAATTCCAAGGACCCGGACTCACTGGCCAAAGCCCACATCAATCTCGCGATCTGTTACATTCAGCAGAAGAAGCTGGATGAGGCCGCGACCGAGGCGAATGGTGTGATCGCGAGCGACGGCGCGTCTAAAGATGACAAGGCGATGGCTCAGCGGATAGTCGATTACGTCAAAACGCACCCCGCTGCGAAGTAGTGATTCTCCCACGTTCGTAGGGGTGAACCGTAGGGATCGGGAGGCTGGATGACCCGGCTAAAGGACGGTGGGGCTCGCCCCACCGTCTTTTCGGTTTGAACCCGCCCCACGCTCTCCGGGCTTCCGTTTCACCGCAACTTACCCCTTACCAAGCAATGCCTTCACGGCAGTTGCGATATGCTTCGCCGTGATGCCCGCGGCATCCATCAGCTCTTCCGGTTCACCGGACCCGGGCATCGCTTTCACTGCAAGATGAACCATCCGGATGCGCCCCGGGACCTCACGCACCTTGTCTTCGTTGGCTTCCGTTACCGATGCCAGCGCCTCCAGCACGGCCGAACCGATCCCGCCTTCGGGCCAGTGGTCCTCCACGACGACGAGTCGGCCATCGGTATCGCGTGCAGCAGCCAGCAATGTTTGCCTGTCGACCGGCTTGACAGAGTACAGGTCAATGACCCGAACCGCGATGCGCTCCTTTTGAAGTTCATCCGCGGCCTTCATCGCCTCATGAAGGGTGACACCCGCTCCAATTACCGTCGCCTGGTCCATGCTGGACTGGCGCACGACTTTGCATCCTCCGATCGGGAACTCCTCTTCAGGTGAGTACAAAACCGGTAGGTCTTCGCGTGTGGTTCGCAGATAACTGATACCAGGACGCTCTGCCATCTCCACTACCAGGCGAGCCGTTTGATTGGCGTCGCAGGGATACAGGACCGTGGAACCTTCAACGGCGCGCATCATCGCGAGATCCTCGAGCGCCATCTGCGACGGTCCATCCGCCCCGATGGAACATCCCGCATGGGATCCGCAGAGCCGGATATTCGCCTGCGAAACCGCGGCCATCCGGATGAAATCGTAAGCGCGGCTCAAAAAAGCGGCGAATGTGGAGGCGAAAGCCACCCGACGGCGTACACCCATACCCACGGCCGCAGCCACCATCTGTTGTTCCGCAATGTACATCTCGAAGAATCGCTCCGGGAAGGCTTTGGCAAAATCGACCGCAAAGGTAGAATTGCTGACTTCGCCATCGAGCGCGACCACGTCCGGTCGGCTCGCGCCCAGGGCCGCGAGCGCCGCGCCATACGCCTTCCGCGTCGCGGTCTTCTGACCCATTTCGTATTTTGGAAGAGAGAGTGGTCGGGCTGGCTCAATTGAATGCGGCCGTTGTTCTTCGGGCGGCTGGACCTGGATAATCATCGGCTCGGTGGGCGCCCCGGCGGCTCTCAACTCATCGATCGCCTGCTTCGCCTGTTCCTCATCGAGCGCCTTTCCATGCCAGCCGTCCTTGTTCTCGATGAACGAGACTCCCCGCCCCTTGATCGTGCGGGCGACGATCAACGTGGGCTGATCCCGCGGCTCTAAGGCTTCCCGGTACGCCCGATCGATCTGATCCAGGTTATGACCATCGATTTCCACCGCGTTCCAGCCGAAGGCTCTCGCCCTTGCGGCGTAAGCCGCGCCGTTCCACCCCAGATCGGTCTCCCCTCGCTGTCCCAGCCGGTTCATGTCCAGAATTCCAATCATGTTGTTCAGTCGATAGTGACTGGCATGATCGAACGCTTCCCATATCGAGCCTTCCGCCATTTCGCTGTCACCCAGGAGAACCCAAACGCGGTACGGCAGCTTGTCCAGATATTTGCCAGCGAGGGCTACCCCAACGCCAATCGGGAGTCCCTGTCCCAGTGAGCCGGTCGCCACGTCGACCCACGGAATCACCGGAGTCGGATGGCCTTGAAGCCGACTTCCGAACTTTCGAAGCGTCATCATCTCGTCGTCGCTGATGGCGCCTGCCGCCCGGTACATGGCATAGAGCAGCGGAGACGCGTGGCCCTTCGAGAAGATGAGATGGTCGTTAGCTGGATCTTCCGGACAGTCGAATCGATAGTGAAGATAATTCGCCATCAGGACGGCCATTAAATCGGCGCCCGAAAGCGATGAAGTGGGGTGACCAGAACCTGCGGCAGTGGTGGATCGAATGCTATCGATCCTGATCTGCTGGCCGAGATTATGGAGCTGGTCTTTTTGCAAGCTCATAGAACATCTCCTCACAATTCACGAAACTGGTGATGATACCTTTTCCATACTATACCCGCCGCGAGAGGAAAACCCGCCGCTTCCAATGGATGTAGGCGTCCCGAACCTGATGCGCATCCTGCGCGAAACACTTCTTTTACTCCACAAGTCTCGCTTATTGACAAGACTCGGTTATAATGAATGTTGACGCCGACCGGGTCGACTGAGACAACTCGGGCATAATGCGCTAATCCGCGCCTCTCGAGACCAAGCAACCCTGGCGAAGTCGCGGGACCACGAGCGATCGGGGATATGACCCTTGTATCTCGACGGCTTGTGGGAGCGATGCACAAACTACGGCCGGAAACATTTGTCGCAAGAATGCACGATCGCACACGACCGAGTCATTCCGGGAACAGGATGAGTTCCGGACCACAGGAGTAGTTCTCGGCGACCGACCGCCGACGTAAACCGGGCCGCAATACTGATCGAACGCTGCGCGACGGTTTTTTTGCGTTAATCGTTACGTTCGTCCGCTGAAATGCCGTCTTGTCCGCGCGCCAGGCCCGCGCTTCTTTGACGACGTGGAGGTATTTGTTTTGAGAACATTGGTTTGCCGGACGATTGAGGTCGCCGTCGCCTCTTTCCTTCTACTCGCTTTCCTCCCTCTCGGCGCGCTGATCGCGCTTGCAATTGTTTTGGATTCTCGTGGACCGGTCTTTTTCTGCCCCTGGCGCGTCGGACAGGGCGGCGTCCGCTTCCGGATCTTCAGATTTCGAACGAAAGCGCCCATTTCGCCCGTTGAAGGCGGGGACGCCGGAAGCGGCTCGCGGTTCCGTACCACGCGGGTTGGCAGCCTGATCAGCGCGTGGAGGCTTGACGAAGCGCCGCAACTGTTCAACATTATCCGAGGCGAGATGACCTTTCTCGGGCCGCGGCCTGAGAGCGCCGAGTTTTTCGAAGCCTGCGGCGAAGGCTATCGTGAGATACTCCGTATAAAGCCGGGAATGACCGGGCCCGCGGCCTGTACGCTCTTCGATGAACAGCAGTTCCTCAGAGGCGCGATGAATACCCGTGAGGCCTATCGCCGCGATGTCCTCCCATTAAAGGCTGCGGCCGATTTACAGCATCTGCGAAATGCCTCCCTTAGAACGAGAGCGGCAATACCCTTGATACTTTTGATGCAAGTCCTGCAGGCTGCTGTGCAGCCGCTACCTACACTGCGGCGCGCAGGTAAGATTGTCGCCGATGGTATGATAGTGGTTGCGGCCACTCTCATTGCATTGTTCATACGTTTGCGCCCGGACGAGGCAATTCACGAGCTGCCGGTGACTGTCGCGCTGCTGCCGCCGCTCGTGGCGATCCGCCTTTGCGCGCTCTACTGGATGGGCGCGTACCGGATGTACTGGCGATATTTAACGATTCGTGATCTCGGGCAGATTGCCAGGGCCACTACCGTGGGGTCCGTGGTGTTCGCGTTCCTCCTCTACGCTTTCAATTGGGGACCGGGCGCTTACCCGCGCTCTGTTTTCGTTATCGAATGGCTCATTTCCACGCTGGCCATGATCAGTATTCGCGCTATCGTACTCAGTGGGCGCTGCGTCATCAGCGGGCGTGTCATTCAATCGCCGCGATCCGAACGAGTCATCATATTCGGTGGAGGCGACGCCGGAGTGGCGCTGGCCGCGTCGCTGCTGGGGCGATCCGAGAATCGGCGTCCCGTGGCGTTCGTAGACGATGATCCGCGTAAGCACGGCGCCCTGCTCCACGGGATCCCCGTGCTCGGCGCCGGGTCCGATCTGCCCCGCCTGGTAGAAGCGCTAAGTGTGGATGAAATTATTATCGCGATTCCGAGCGCCAGCGGCGAGCAGATGCGCAAGATCATTTTCCAGTGCGAAAACCTTCCCTGCCGGCTGACCACGCTCCCCTCGCTAAAGGAGATCCTTGCAGGGCAGCATCAGGATCGTATCCGCCAGGTGCGGGTTGAGGATCTGCTGGAACGCGAAGCAGCACAGGTGGACATGGAGGCTATCGCTGAGCTGCTCCATGACGAACGGATACTGGTT
>DASRZA010000292.1:0-12272 GCA_035686845.1 Armatimonadota bacterium
CGGTCATCGCCGTGACCGTCGCGCCGGCCATGGCGCCGTCGAAGAGCCGGGCGCGGCGCATCTTCTCAAAGAGCCGATCGACCTGCAGCGGGTCCTCGCCAAGAATAAGAGGTTTGAGATCGTGGATCAGGGCCGGGTAGCCCGCGCCCCCGTGGACGCACTCGCCATTGCCCACCAGCCCTTCGTCGGTGTAGACGCGGACGTAAGTGGAGTAGCCGTGCCCCTTGATCTCGGCCGTGCGAACATCGGTGATCTTCACTCCGTGGCCTCCTTACTTAACTGAAATCGGTTCTGGCCATGAATGCCGACGACCTGACGCTGCTTCGCTCGGGTGCGAAAGGCATCCGAACCTGAACAGCAAGGTCGCAATTCACGGATACCGACCGCTCCACAGCCGGGGCACGGGTAACGGGCGCTATGGCCCCGTTGTCCGCACTTATCGCGGTTGACTACGGGCGCGCTTCCGGAGGCCGATGGAACGAACGACAAAAGCTCAGCGACGGCGGCCACACATCGCGTCGATTGCAACAGTGACGCGATGCCGGCGTTGGCTGAACCGCATGGTTAGGTCTTTTTTCGAGGACGATTGTACTTCAGACAATTCTGATAGAAGTTCTTAAGCTCTGAAGCGGCAGGATCACCCTTAGACTCGATGAGGGTAACAATGTCTTCCCAACTGATGTACCGCAAATCGATACGATGGATGAGCGGTATGAACCAAGCGTTGTACCACTCGTCGAGAGTGCCGTCGTAGCCACGGACGCGTTCAGCGATGGTGGCTTGCACATGCTCGCGCGTCATCTGCGGATTGAATACGCCCGCGGTGATCACGACTTCGGGAGCAATCACGTAAAAGCCCAGCGATGCAAACTGATCCACGGGACGCTCGTCGCGACAAAGAACCTGTGCCATACAAGCGACGCTTCTTGCGGCTTGGTTGAAGAACGGTGCGTTCTTCACACCGGTTGAGAGTGCGCTGAACATCTTCGCCTCGGTGATGATGAACTGAATTGCCTCTTTGTCGAGTCCCAAATACGCGCTGCCAGCCTTGGCGACCTTGATGTGTCCGATGGCGCCGTCAGCATGGGTGTAAGACTCGCTCAGTTTGTCGGCTCGCGTGCGAGGGCGGAACGCCGTGGGAAGCAAAGCTTCCGAAAACCATGTTGCCTTCGGAGCAAAGGACAAGGGGTGATCTGCGAGCGAGAGGCGACTGAGGCAATCGAGGGACAGCCGCAGTAACCAGCCCTCGTTGAACACGATGGTCGGTGGGAGCTGCGGGGTCTCGCCGACCGTGCTCATGAGAATATCGAGAATGCGTTTTGGTATCATAACTTGCCGTTCCCCCACCGCTTGTCTCTGCACACAGCATCGGGGTCATCTGCGCCACACTACGGCCCGTGCGGCAACCCCCTGGCGTCGCCGCACATCCACAGATGCATCATGTACTGTAGCTGAGAGTGCCGTCCCATTCAACCGAAGCGGGACGAACGAACAACAGATTCCGGGGCAATCGCACCGAGCCAGAGATCTTGGCGGGTTCGGGGTTGCTGAGGGTACGAACCCCATTGATGGCAGTCCGATTCCCGCCGGTCAGCTGGGGGCGTGCTATCCGACCCTGGGCCAGCCGGGTCGGGGAATGGACGACAAGGGCACCGGTATCTACGAACTGTCTCTCTGCTGCGCCTGGAACAACACGTTCAATGGGGCGCCGCTCCTCATGGCCGTCGGCGGCAGCGATCCGAACCAGGCGGTGACGCTAAAAGAGGGACGCGATTTCTACAACGAGAAGCCCGAGCCCGACTATTAAACCCCATACGTTTACCCGCACCCGCTGCAAGACAAATTCCACCAGTTGACCGATATGTCGGCGACCGCGCGGACTTCTCAACGGGCTACAGACCCACCGGTATTACCGGCGGTAATGGCGACAGGCTTCTCACTCCAGCCGGCGATGAACGAGGCGACTATCTGTCCTTCGCGCCGCCTCTGCCAGGATCTGTGCAAGCCCCGGCCGGATTTTAGCCTTGTAGAACTCCATCGCGGCGTCTTCGGTTGGAAATGTTTCCGATGACTGCCACACATCGGGTTCTCCGATACACTCGGCATTGTCCCATGAGTGAACGATGGCGCGGTATGCGTTCACCGATGGGTCGAACGAGACGCCTCCTTTCATCCGAGTGGCCGCGCCCGGGCTGGAGACAACTGCGTCTCGCCGGACGCCGCAGCACCTCTTGAACTTCTTCCCGCTGCCACAGGGACACATTTCATTTCTTCTGGTTGGCATCTTTTGTCGGTCTCGGAGAACGTGTTTTTGGGATCGCGGCAGAATGGCAGTCGAACCGGTTTCTTTCCGGGCTAACCGTTCGGGCTATCGATAAGTTCCTTGAGACGCGCCGCCAGTTCGGGTGGTAGGCGCATGCGCCAGGAGTCATCCACCAACTCGACATCGATCATATCGCGCAGGTGCATCCGGTCCTTGTCTAGAAACGCCGTGAGCTTCATTCGAACAAGCGCGTCCAACCGCAGGACGCGATGTCGATCAACTTCTTCGGCCTCGGATACGTCGGGCGCCGGCGCCGGGTCATCCGGAGCAACCTTCTCGCCCGCGAACACGACATGCACGGCGTCACGCGCTTTGGCGCCGGGGCCGTCGAGGAACATGTCGATCCCTTTGACATGCCGAAAGACAAACCCGGCGCGTTCCATCGCCGCCACCGCCGCGGGCAAATCCGACCTGCGCAGCAGAATATCCACGTCGCGCGTGGTACGAACCGCAGCCTCATCCACCTGGGCCACCCATGCGCGAACCGCGTTGCCGCCAATGATGGCGTACGGAATGCCCGCCTCTTCCAGAATCGCCGCCGTTCGCTCCATGCGCTCCTGGATCTTTTGCACCGCTCGCTCCATGCGCTGCCACAACGCGGCGCCCGTGAGATGAAATGAAATCATCCGCCACTCCGGCAGGCGGCCTGGGCAGCTTCTCGTCCAGGATCACCTTCATTGGTCGGGCCTCGCGCCAGTCGCAGAAACTCCTCCGCATCGTCGCGGTGCACGGACGGAATCATGTCAAGAAACTGGGTCATTGAGCAGCCGTCGTCCAGGTAGTCGCGCAGCGTCTGTACGGGATCCCGCTTTCGGCGAAAGACGAGCGTGCCGCCCATGAGTCCGGGATCGGAATGGACCGGGCTGTGATCGAGTGTCAGCATGAGAAGATCGTATCACCTCGGAAGTGGATAGTCAACGAATGTCGGAAAATACACGGCGCCTGACGCCAGAGCCACCCGCGCGCCGTTCCTGGCGCGCCGGCTACTCCAGGCTCGGCGGCCCGCCGCGCGCCCTATCCTGCAGGATGCGGTCCCGCTTCTCGTGGTCGCCGGGCACGATCAGGCCGAGCTCACGAACCATCTGCTGGGGGAGTCTCCGGGTCGTCTGACCAGAAGATGCCGCCATCCTCCGCCTCGCTGTAGCGGAAATCCACCCTGGCGCCGTACGACTCCTTCAGAATGGCGCCATTGCGGAGCTTTGACTGCCAGCTCAGAAGCGCGTACTCCAGATCGATCACCTCGACGAAAACCCGCTCTGCCGGGTTGGTGATGGATCGGATCATGTGACCCGTCGGATCGAATAGCGAGGCATTGTTCCGCCAGGTGCTCGTCAGGACGTAGTAACCGTTGGTCATGGCTCGGAAAGCAGCCTTGAGCTGTCCCGGCGATTGCGTGGTCCAGATCACCAACTCGGCGCCTTTCCGGCGCAGCGTCTCCCAGCCATCGTCATAGGCCATGTCGTAACAGATCTGAATCCCCATCTTGCCGAAATCGCAGTCGAACACGGGGAAGGTCTTGCCGGGCACGCACCCGGCTTCGAGGATGTCGTCATCGCACCCGGAGACCGGGTGTACTTTGCGGTAAGCGCCGACCACCGCGCCGCCGCGGTCCTGATGCAGTCGCCACCGCTCCACGCGAGGCTTCGCGCACAGGGCACGGTACGATAGGCCCATGAGTGAAACCGGAAGGTAGGCGAGTCAGACGAGCCGTCTCACGCCGAAACCCCCCGGTACCCGGTTGAGGATGAATTCCACACCGAGACCGGGTATCGTGCAGGGCGGTTCCGTGAGTAAATCAGAAACCGGAGGAACCTGCGTGTTGGAAAGATGGTCCAATCAGGCGACTCTTGCATTTTTTCTCAAATTTGATAATAATGATAAACGGTGTGAGGAGTTCGAATGCCGTCTGTCAGGGTAGACATCTATCAAGAGGAAGACGGGGAGTGCTACTACGTTGAGTGGGTGAATACGCTCGAGGACGATGTCGTTGACAAGCTGATCGCGGCGGTTGAGAGGCTGGAGGAATTCGGACACGAGCTCAGACGGCCGAGAGCCGATTACCTGCGAGACGGGATTTATGAACTGCGGGTCGAGGTTGGAACGGTCAATTACCGTGTCCTGTACTTCTTCTTTGGGCGGGTCGCAGCAATCATCTCCCATGGGATAACGAAAAAGGATAAGATCCCAGCCAACGAGATTGATAGGGCGGTTGATCGAAAGCGGCGTTACGAGCAGGACCCACAACGCCATACCTATGTCTGGGAGCCGGAAGATGACCACTAGCGCGTCCGAAATTATGCGTCGCCAATATGTTAAGGGGAATCCGGAGCGGGAAGCCCGGATCGAGGCTCACCGGCGCAACTACGAGATCGCCGATGACATTTACCGGATGCGAACCGAAGCAGGACTGACGCAGCAGCAGCTCGCTGAATTGGTTGGAACAAGCGCTTCGGCGATCTGTCGCATGGAGGATGCAAACTACGAGGGACACAGCCTGGCGATGCTCCACCGGATCGCCAGGTCTCTCAACAAGGAAGTCAAGGTTCTCTTTGTATCTCGCGCTGAGGATCAGCGCGACGCAGAGGTCTCTATTCACGCTCAAGCCGGTAAGGACCAATCTCACCACCGATGAGGTCGTGCAGTCGCTATGGGTCGCACGCTCCCATCGCTTTCAGCTTTTGGTCACCATGCGCTCCCAGCCGCGTCCTGCGAGGCGCCTTTGCACGACAGCTACTCCAGGCTCGGCGGCCCGCCGCGCGCCCTATCCTGCAGGATGCGGTCCCGCTTCTCGTGGTCGCCGGGCACGATCAGGCCGAGCTCACGAACCATCTGCTGGATGGGAGTCTCCGGGTCGTCTGACCAGAAGATGCCGCCATCCTCCGCCTCGCTGTAGCGGAAATCCACCCTGGCGCCGTACGACTCCTTCAGAATGGCGCCGTTACGAAGCTTTGACTGCCAGCTCAGAAGCGCGTACTCCAGATCGATCTCCTCGACGAAAACCCGCTCAGCCGGCTCGGTGATGGATCGCATCATCTGACCCGTCGGATCGAATAGAGAGGCGTTGTTCCGCCAGGTGCTCGTCAGGACGTAGTAGCCGTTGGTCATGGCTCGGAAAGCAGCCTTGAGCTGTCCCGGCGATCTCTCGAACGGGGAGGAGCGCGCGGCCGGAAGGATGAGCGAGTCCTTGCACATTGCCTCCTGCGTCGAGGCAAAATCGCGACCGATAAATATCTGCAGCGTTCGTCGCTGCGAACAAACTATGGCCACCGTCGGAGTACACATGACCCATGATCGAGAGTCGCCGCTTTATGACAAATATGATATAGTGCGTAGACGAGGACTTGGAGATTGCCGCAGCTCGCAGTTGTGTTCTTTCAAGATGCGGATGGCAGCGTCCCGGCATTGGAATGGCTGCGCGACATCAAGCAGCGAGACCGCAAAATCACCGCAAAGTTCCACGAGCAAATCATAGAACTGAAGGAACAAGGATGGGACTTGACGCGACCAAGCGCCGATGTACTGCGCGACGGCATTTACGAGCTGCGAGTCCGATTCGGCAACGTTAATTACCGCCTGTTATATGGCTTCCATGGCCGGACCACTGCCATTCTGGCGCACATAGCTACGTTCGTCAGCGCCCTCAGAGGGCAAGAGGGAACCGACAATGAAGACATCGACCAGCGACGCAGCCGAAATACTCGACCTCGAATTCGGCGACGATCCACAATACCAGGCTGCCCTAACCGACGCGCGGACCAAATCCCAGGCTGCTAGAGCCATCTACGAAGCCCGAGTCGCCGCCGGCCTGACCCGGAAGCAACTTGCCGACCTCATCGGCGCCAACCAGTCTGTCATCTCCCGCCTCGAGGATGCTGACTACGACCGCCACTCCCTCGCCATGCTAGACCGCATAGCCAGAGCCCTGAACCGCCGCGTCGAAGTCCGCCTGGTCCGCACCGTCAAACCAGTCGCGCGCTAACAGTTCAGCATTCAGCCGTCAGACTCGTCCGGCCCCGTGAGCCCGGTCGGCCAGGGGCCGGTCGACCGTCGCGAACAGGTCGGACAGCACTTTTTACAGCGCCACGCCGCCCAGCGCCCCCAGGATGACTGCCAGCACGGCCACGTTCCACTGCGTCATCCGCAGCCGGAGCGTGCCCCATCGGGGGAGATGGCGGCCGGACGATCCTCCTCCGAGTCGGGCGCCCGGAGCCCGCCCCTGCCCGTACACAGCGCGGATCAGCGTCAAAGCGTGGTCGTCGTCCACATTCTGGCGAAGTCGCCGGATCCGGACAGGGGTTGTGTTCAAATAACTCCCGTCGTCTTTCCAGGCCCGGTCCCGCGTACGCTCGCGCGAGAGCAGCCTCCCTTGTTGGGGCGAGCGCCTCCAGAAGCGTACACTCCCGCGACGTGAGGGGGATCTCCCGGCCGGAGCGACTCACGCGTCATGCGCTACGTCAAAGGCAACGACCCCCTGGCCGACCCCTCTGAGACCCTCACCGTCACGACCACGCCCTAAGCCGACAAACGCGCGCGCCGAATCGGTGGCGTTTAAGCCCTGCTTTTGTTACAATGAACCCGGACGAACTTCATCATTCTGGCAGCTTGAGGTACTCGACCATGATTGTTATCCGATTTGCGGACAGAGAGACGAAGCGTCGAGCGCTAGGATTCCTTGCGGGGCGGTTTTCGTGCAGGAGCTGGGCGACGGGTGAAGTGGCTGTGCCAGACGATGCGCTGGCAAGTCTTGCTTCCGAAGGAATCCCATTTGCGGTTGAAGGACCGGCCACATATGAGCGTCTCCTTCCGGCGATTCGAGATCCTGTTGCCTCTAAAGTTTAACGACGGGCAGCCTGTTCCGGGCGAGCTCGTCGCCGATACCCTTCTCGGGATCGAAGACCGATTCGGGGCCGTGTCGTGGGAAACGCAGACCATCCGCGGCTCATGGCGGTACGCCGGCGATTCCTTCCGTGATGAACCGGTGCGTGTTTTCGTCGATGCGCCAGACTCCCCCGATAGCCGCGATTTCTTCGTCGATTTCAAAGAGCGGTTGAAAGCAAGGTTCCGTCAACTGGACATTTGGACAACGACATATCCGATCGAGGTGCTATAGGCCCGTCGTCCTACGGCCGGCCATCCGGAAGCATGCTCCGATCGTATGCGGCGCTCGGTCGCGTTCGCGCGGCCGACATTGGCAGGTCGGCAGAGCGGTTCCCGCTCGGAATGATATCATCTCGGACAACCCTCAACCTCAGCGTCATCGTAATCCACTTGTGACTGCCTGGCTTATCCTGCTCGCAGTCGTAAACATAGTGCTTGCCACAGTCCTCTTCAACAGCCTGAATAGCGGCGCTTCGTGACTGGGTTTGCTACCATTCTGGAAGGTTCTGGCGACAATCCTACCTCTCGCTCTTATTGGAGCGGGTGCGGTCTTGATGTTACAGTGGGAAAAGGCGGGGTTTGCAATGTTCTGCTATACCTTTGTGTTCAGCACAGTCTTCATCCTAGCTATCGGCGCCCCTCCCATCGGGATTCTCCTCGGGGCGGCTGGTATCGCAGTGACCTACGGCGTACTGCAAATCGGTCCACCGAGTTCGTGGAGTCAAATGGACCCCGTAAGCAAGTTTTGGACACCTGTGAAGAGATAGGCGCGGTGACCCAACCAGAGAAGGCGCCTACTAGCCCATTCCTGGACAACCGCGCCCCGCTCGCCGCTCACGCGTCGCTCCTCGGTGTCGATCTCCGGATCATCGATTCGGATGACCCGCGCGTGGTGGACCGCCGAGCGCGGGCGGTGGCGATTCGCGTGCAAGAGCACAACATCGAAAACATGCCGCTGTGCAGGCGCGAGGCTACAGATGCACTTCTTGATCGCCCCAGCACGTCTGCAGATAGTCGATCTGCGCCGCGTGGCCGTTGAGATGGAGCGCAGGAACGGTCATGAAGAAGGTGAATGGCGTTTGTCCCTGCGGCGACTCGATCATTGCGCCGATCTGCTCCGGTTTGACGGTGTCAAGCGCCGCAGCGGTGTCCGCGATTCCCTTTCGCAGCATCGTCTCAGCCTGTTCCAGTGTGCTGATGCTATTGATCGCCGATTGGATCGGGTTGCGGAACTCCTCGACACTCGGCGGGAACTTGCCGGCGCGGATGATAGAGGCGAAGCCGCCGCTGTAACCGGCGCAGTGCGCCGCGATTTGAACTGCGCTCCTGGCCGTCGGCGCCGGGCTCCAGGTCAGCTTGTCGATGGGAACGAAGCTCAGCGTGCGCAGGAAATACTCCATCTCCTGAATCGCTCGCTCCTTGCACATCGTAATTATGTCTCCCATCGAGGGTTCTCCGTTTCAGCCTGCCATCCGGTCGAACGATTACGGCGTAGACTAACCTCAACCGCGGCGCGCCGCCTCGATTGCAGCGATGTCGATCTTTTTCATTTCCATCATCGCATCGAATGCACGCCTGGCGGCAGCGGGATCAGGATCAGTGATTGCTTGTATCAGAGCAATAGGCGTGATCTGCCAGGACAATCCCCATTTGTCCTTGCACCAGCCGCACGCGCTCTCCTGCCCTCCGCTGCCGACGATCGCATCCCAGTAGCGATCCGTTTGACTCTGATCAGTGGTCGCAACCTGGAACGAAAACGCTTCAGAGTGCTTGAATGCCGGTCCCCCGTTGAGCCCGAGGCACGGAATGCCCATCACGGTGAATTCGACTGTCAACACATCTCCTTTCTTCCCCGACGGAAAGTCTCCTGGCGCCAGATGCACTGCGTCGAGAGACGAATCAGGAAAGGTCCGTGCGTAAAACCGCGCGGCGTCCTCGGCATCGCCGTCGTACCAAAGGCAGATTGTATTCTTTGCGGGATTCACCAAGTTACTTCTCCAGAGAATGGAACCACTCCAGGCTGTATTCGTCCAACCGCCTGGGGCGATAGTGACTCATTATCTCATATCGCTATACGCCGGGGCAGAGCCCGATTCCTTGTCCATCGCAGTCGCCGCGGCTGGGGCGTGCCAGGATGCGCCGGAAATGGCTGCTGGAAATCGACGGAGTCAGTCTGCAGCCGGAGCAGCGAGTGCTGGCATGCCCTGCTATCTGCGCCCCAGAGAGGCGGGAAATGTTGGTCCAGTTCTCCATCTCGGTCCTCTCGTTCATTCCGAACTATCGGACATGAAGCGTGAACTATCCAGCATTGGAAGTTCACACGGGACGGGCTACACTGTTCCACACGATTGGCCAGCGGCGATCATCACGCGAAGGCGCCCCGGCAGATCCAGAGTGGCCTGGGCAGTGGCGCTCTGACGTTGGGAAGACGGCTGATACGGGGCCGAGAGGTTTAGAATCAATGGTCAGTTCTATCATCGAAGTCCTTGACCTGGTGCGGAGGTATGGTGAGGTCACCGCCGTGGATGGAATCAGCTTCTCGGTCGCGGAGGGCGATTTCTTCGGGTTCCTCGGGCCGAACGGAGCCGGGAAGACCACCACGATGCGAATTCTCGCCACGCTCCTGAAGAAGACGAGCGGCGCCGTCCGTGTGGCTGGATTCGACGTGGAGCGAGAGCCCGATGGCGTGCGCCGGGCCATCGGGTTCGCCATGCAGGATGTCAGTTTGGATAGCCTGGCAAGCGGCTATGAGAACCTCCAGTTGCTGGGCGTCCTCTACGGTCTTACGCCGCGACAGGCCCGCGCCCGCGCCGAAGAACTGGTTGAAATGGTGGGTCTCGGCAAAGTAGCGGATCGCTGGGTGAACAGCTACTCCGGCGGGATGCGGCGGCGGCTCGACCTCGCAGGAACCCTGATGCACCACCCCAGGCTGCTCTTTCTGGACGAGCCGACTCAGGGCCTCGATCCCCAGGCGCGCCGCACCATCTGGGATTACCTCCGCCGACTCAATGCCGAGGGGACCACGGTTTTCCTTACCACCCATCATATGGAAGAGGCCGACATTCTCTGCCGGAATCTGGCGTTTATAGAGCACGGCAAGATCGTTCAACAGGGAACGCCGGTGGAACTCAAGGCGGAGATGGGCGGCGACCTGATCACGCTTCAATTCCAACCGGACGTGGCTATGGCGCCGGTGGAACGCGCGCTGATCAGCGCGCTCGGTCAGGACACGAGTGTTCAGGTACTCGGGCACTCAGACGTCCATGTGTCAGGCGAGCCCCTGCGAAATTACGAGCACGACCCGTACGCCCAACGCGTCATGCCCGACGCCGACTCCATCGTCCGTAGTCCGCTGTCCGCCGACGGGCGCCAGATCACCCTGTGCGCCCGACACGCCGCGGCGTTGGCGCCACGACTGATTCGGGAGCTGGACGCGATTCAGGTGGCGCCACTCTCCCTCAGCATCTCACAGCCGTCCCTGGAGGACGTTTTCGTCAAGCTTGTGGGACGATCCATCATGGACGACGATTCCCAACTCGTCAAAGGTCGCGACCCCTTCGTGGAGGGAAGACGTTAATGTCCTCTTCGTCACCGGCCATCCGCTATCCGTCATCCGTTGGAAAGGTCTCGTCCGAGATTCGCTACCTGTTCGTGCGAGGGCTCAAGCAGTCCATGCGTCCCACCGCCGCCATGCTCCCCTCGCTGTTCATGCCGGCTTTCTTCTTCATCATCAACAGCGCCGCGTTTGCTGCTTTGACCAAGCTGCCCGGCTTCTCAAGCGGGAGTTACCTGGTCTTTTATGCGCCAGTTGCGCTCCTGATGGCCATCTTCTTCTCGTCCGGCGACGCGGGCATCGACCTGGTGGTGGATATCACGAGCGGCTATCTCGATAAGCTGATGATCGCCCCCATTCACCACATCTCTATTGTGATCGGTAAGCTCCTGGCGGTGGGTCTCCGCGCAGCGGTGCAAACGAGCATCGTAATGGCGATTATCCTGCTGGCGGGCGGCAGGATGGCAACGGGATTCACGGGTTTCCTCATTATCCTGCTGCTTGGAGCGTTGTTCGGAATGGCCTGGTCGGCTATCGGCATGTCTATCGCTCTGCTCACCCGGAATCAGCGTGCGACGCAGTCTTCCTTCATTCTCTTCTTTCCGTTCACCTTCATCACCACGTCGCAGCTTCCACTCAACCTGCTGCATGGCTGGTACAGGACGGCCGTGCAGATCAATCCGGTCACTTACGTGCTGGAGGCTCTGCGTTCACTGACCAGCGTCGGGTGGCAGTGGGATGTTATCGGGCGCGGTTTCGTCGTCGCCCTGGTCACAGGAGTGGTGACGATCTCCTGGGCTATGACAAGCTTCCGGCGGTCCTATCCCTGATGAGCTCGTTTGGAGTGACGCGGTGTGTCGCGCGGAATGTCCACATTCCACCGCTGTCCAGCGCTGGGGCTGCTGCTGTACTCGGGGATCTTTCTAATGTCTTCGTTCAGCAACTGCTCGGCGAAGGCCATCGGATACGCGGCGGCGCAGGGAGTGCCGCTCGCATAGATCGCGGTACCGGTGTCCGGGCTGCTGGCGCTCGCCGGAGGACTGAGCATCCTGCTCGGTTACCGGGCGACGATCGGCGCATGGGTGCTCGTGCAGTTTCTGGTTCCGGTCACCTTTCTGATGCATCGGTTCTGGGTCATTTCAGACCCGCAGGCGGCGCAGATGCAGATGATCAACTTTATGAAGAACATGTCCATGCTCGGTGGCGCTCTTCTTATCACCCAATTCGGCGCGGGCCCAGCGAGCATCGACGCGCGGCGGCAGCCCAGGCGGCTTCCTCGGCCTCGTGCAGACTATCCAGGGCACGCAAGGTTGGTCGGTCGTGGTAAAGCATGCCGGGGTTATGGGACCTCCGGTAATCGGGGCTGTTCCTCACCTGCATCCAGCAAGCCAGCAGCGGCGGTGAGCTTGCGGTCCTGGAGGACTTCAGCGCCGCAGGCTCTCGACGAACGAGGTATGCTCGGGCGAGGCAATCCCCTGCTGAAGCACGTTGATGAGTCGGGCGCGATCCCCGTTTGTC
>DASRZA010000293.1:0-5263 GCA_035686845.1 Armatimonadota bacterium
GACATGCCTTCAATGTCGATTCCGTATGCGTGGTTCGGAATCGCGGCGGTTCCGGCGGCGTTCGTTCCAATGAAGTTTCCGGCGACACTGTTACTGTTGGTCCCCGGGCTGGCGATCAGCACGCCGCGCTCGCCGTTGCCCGAGATGATGTTCCGCGCTCCCGGCGCGGCGCCACCGATGATGTTGTTTTTCGCTCCGCCGTCAATATCGACGCCGTTCTTGCCGTTCATGACGGCCGCATCGCCGGCCGCGTTGGCGCCTATGATGTTCCCCTCCACGACGTTGTCATCGGCGCCGGCGCCAAAGAGCTTCACACCGCGATCCCCGTTGCCAGAAACGACGTTGCCGGCGCCCGGCGCCGTTCCGCCGATGGCGTTGTGGTTGGCGCCGAGCGCGATGTCGATGCCGTGGCTTCGGTTGCCATCGCCGCGGTCGCCCGTGGGGTCCGTGCCAATGAAGCAGCCCTCCACCCGATTCTCTGAGGTATGGGGACCGAATAGCTCGATACCGCTTCCTGAAAAGCCGTTGATCACCAGGCCCTTGATAACGCACTGCGCCGCCTCGAGGTGCAGGCCGCAGGCTTTCGGCGCGATTTGCGCGCCATTGATCACCACTCCAGGCGTGATCCGTTTCACCGGCCCGGCCGTGGCGGGGGCAGTACCGTCGATTACGGTTCTGGCGCCGGAAATGATGGGGAGCGGACTCAGGGGCTTAATGATCGGGAGGCTGCCTCTGCCGGCAGCGGTTTCGGAGGGGATTTTGAACCGGATCACCGTGCCCGGATGAATATCGGCCCAGACAATCGCCTCGCGGAGTGATCCCGGTCCGGCGTCTGCGGTGTTCGTCACCATCCGGATGCTAGAGGGAGCGCCGCGAACCATTGACACCGAGAGCGCGCACGCGGCGACCGCCGCGAATTGGAATATCGAGCGACGATTCATGGTCGATCCTTTCGATGCGTGCGTCCCTGCCTGCGATTTACGCCGCGCGCCAGCCGCTGCTCTTTCTCTGACGCTCGAAGAGCCGTCAATGCGTGCGAGATGATCGCAAGCGCCGGGGCTGTTCGAGGAGCGTCATCGGGATGGCGGTTGGCGTACCGAATCCAGCCTTTCGAGTCGATGATAAGGACACGCGGGCACGGTTCGGCATGATAACTCCTTACGGTAACGCTGAGATCAGGGTCGAGCAGAAGGACTGTCTGATGGGTATCAAGCCCGGCGGCCGTGATAAAGGCGCGCCCGGCGTCGGCGCCGCCGGTAAACACGATGACGGTGATCGGCGCGTGCGCCTTGCTCGACGATTGCCCGCCGGGGGAGGCCGCCTTGAGCACGCCTCCGCGTTGGAACGATCCCCATTCGCGAGCGCAGTCTGCGCACCAGGAACAGCCGCAAAAGAAAAAAAGCGCCACACGACGTCCGCGGTAACTCACCAACGAATGTGGCCGTCCGTCCGGATCCTTGAGCTCGAACAATGGAGCGCGGCCGGCGGGTATCTGATCGGTCCTGCCCGGTTTCAACTTCGCGTGCGGCGGCGCCGCCAGAGTTCCCGCCGAGAGCGCCGGGACCAACGCAAGGATCATGACCGCCAGCGGTTTATGGCGCCAGGACATAGGCTGAGACCGGGATGATGAGGCTGACGCCAGGGGCGGTTGTCAGCGTGATTTTGGATTTGAAAACGCCCGTTGGCGCTTTAGGACTGATCGTCACCGAGAGTGTGACCCGATCCGGCGTATCGGCGCTATGATCGTTCGGCGCGGTGCGGCGTCCGGATGCCGATTTCTTGGAAGCTCCCTGAGAGGAAGAACCGGCGAGTAGGGTAACGGTCAGGTATCGGCTCCCACAGATCGCTCGCATCGCGGCCGCATCGGATGCGACGTCGAGGGTGATTGCCTGAGAGCCGCCCCGACCGCGTGTGACAGCGCCAAACGCCACCGCTTCCGGAGATGCGGTGATATCTCCGCGAACATCAGCTAGAATCGGAAGGATCGCCTCGGCGATAACGGAAGGGTCGGTGGCGCTGGACCCCTCGGGCGAGACCGATATCCTCGCGCTGATCGCTCCCGATGAAGACGATCCCTTCAGTATGGCGAGGTAGGCCTGGTCTATCGCGCGAACCGGGGCGCCTACGCGGCCGGCCAGCGTCGTGGAGCCGCCTGCGCGACTCACCGGTGATTGCAAGACCGCGGCCGCTTCAGGCGCACGGATGGGACGGGCCAGCAGCGGTTTAATCCGAACATTCGGATTGGAGCATAAGAGATGGGGCGGCTTGCCCGGCGGCCAGAGATCAGACTCGTATCGGAGCGAGAAGATGAGAGAGCGAGAATGACCGCGGCGAACCTTGCCGAAATTGAGGAGCGATGGAATGAAATAGAGCTGAGACTCGATACTGCCGCGGATCTCGATAGACGCGGCGGGAGCGTACTGGCCGGCCGTATAGATCCAGATGGATTTGTCGACAGTTCCCGAAGGAAGGGGACGAAGATCAATGGTCGCGTGCAGTTCAACTTGCGTGTGCGGCGCGAGTTTGAGTGGGAGCACAACCGGCGCCGATCCCCCGAGAACCGCGGTGGTACATCCGCAGGAGGAGCGCACCTCGGTGAGCGTCACCGCGAAGTTGTGATCGTTGCGAACAAAGAACGAGCGATCAATGCGAGGGCGCACGAGCAGATCAGCAGCGCCGAAGTCGTAGATCGCCGTGGATGCGCCCGCGCGCGCTTCACCGGAGTCATAGATGATGAGGGACGCCTCTACGGGCGCAGCCGGCTGATCATGGACGGCCGCATTCGAGAGGATTGGCTTTGCTTGAGAGCGGCCGGTAATCGGGGTAGCCGATTGGGTGGAGGCCATTGCGGGGTATGCGAAGAGGAGCGCGATCGCAATGGATAGACATTTGCCCGGCGGGATTCGCCGGGCCGGCCTGTCATCAACTCGGGTTGGAAAAGCTTCGCCGATCGGGTCTCTCATTGCTGGGACTCCTCAAGAATGGCCGCGATCTTGGGAAGCACGTCGCTCCAGAACCCGGCGGCGCGGTTGATCTCCGTTAGGTCTGCCGTCTTAAGAACGATGCTCCTGACTCCCTGGCCCTGCTGGGTTTCCAGCGCGGCGAGTGGATCCAGCTCGTTCTGGCCCTGTCTCAGCGGGAGCAGTATGGAAAGCTTAACGGGACGGCCCAGGCTCCCGGCGTAAGATATATCGGCGCCAAACAGGTCGGTGTTCTCCGGCTCCTCCCAGGGACAGGTCAGTACCGCCTCGTTCACCAGGCCCATCCTGGTCCAGTCGGGCCAGGCTTCCAACGTGGTGTTACGTCGCCCAATGCTCATCCGGTCCCAGTCGGCGCCGGCGATGACTGCAATGGGGGTCGAGGGACGCTCCCTTTTCAGCTCACCAATGAGACCGGCCGCGAAACGGGACATCTGGGAAAGTCGCCAGTTGATCCATGCCACAGTCAGCGACGTGGTACTCTGCGCTCCGAACGTGAGGTCAGCCGGGTCGATATGAGCCGTGTTGATATAGGCCACCCGTGCCCGGTCGCTGTAGCCCAGGATTGATCCGAGTCGATAGCGGCACTCCAGCAGAACTCCATCCAGGGCCGGATACCGAGAGACGAGCTCTTTGAGCATCGCCGAGAGGCTTATCGCGACCGCGGGATTGAATATCGAGGCGTATTTCCCATCGGCAGGAAGTCCACAGTTCCCGCTCAGATTGATCTCGCCGAAATCGGGGCGCCTCTGAAGCAGGTCTTCGGCGGCGGGGGTATCCGGCAGGGTCCAGTGCAGGCAGTTGACGTAGGCGTAGACCTTGATACCTTTCCGGTGGGCCGCCGCTAAGATCGCCGCCAGCGCGTCGCCCTTGCCCACATACCGCGGAATCTGCTGAAATACCTGGGAATGGGTCTCGAAAAGCGTCTCTCCGCCGACGAAACAGGAGACGATGAGACGATCAATCGGCTGACCGAGAATCTCTGCTCCAACCGCGGGACTTGATAGATCGGTCAGCCGCCCATCCACCCAGAGCGTGCGTTCGATACGCCGATCGGCTGCGGGCGCGGCCGCGGGTTTCGGACGGCGCGGCACAATCTTCCGGGGCGCCGTATGCCGCCTCGGCGCGTGCCTGGCCGGCTTCGCGCAAACGACGGAGAAGCCAAGGAGTAAGAATGCCCCAACGGCCAAGCCAATGGTTTTCAATGATCGTCTCCAACGCATGATTAACTCCCCGGAAACCGGTTCAATGCCGGCAGTACCGCTATTTCGGCTTCGGGCAAGGCGGCCCGCTCCTCACGTTGTGACAGGGATCGTACGATTGCAAAGATCCCATCACTATCGTCGCCGACCCCCATACCACCACGCTGTTAACCAGGCGGCTTCCGCTGGTGTGTGTCAGCGGGTCTGTTCGCGTCTCGCTCTCTGTCGACCACGATTTTGTGGCGTAATGGATGACGCGCTGGCTCTGGTGCGCCGTGAGATCCGGAGTGACAAAAGTGGACGTGTACGGGGGTCTGAATTCCGCCTCGGTGTCGCTCTTTTTGAGATCGCCAGGAAGCAGCTTGAACAACCGATTGAGCGAGGGGGCAAAGTCGCCGCTCTGGAATATCGTCCCCGTGCCGCTTATCGTGAACTTCTCTCCGCCCGGACAAAAGACATCCGGAAGCGGTTTATTCCTATCGATCTGGCACTGATTCTTGCAGTCAATCAACGGAAGATAATAGCGATGTAACTGCACCGTTTGAGAGCCGGTAGCGGCTGCAATCACCTTCGCAGGTGGATCACAAATCTGCGCCGCCGCCGCGGGGACGCCGGCGCATAGCAGCATTGACAGGATTAGTTTAGCGACAGGGCTTAACACGGGTGGATGAAGTCTGATCTGGGACATCGTTAGTCCTGCGACCTTTCTTTAGAGCCATACTCGAACGAGCGGCAAAATGCACTGCGTCCGTGGATCGGTAGCTTCCATTGTTCATTCAACCGCCGCTCGGCGTGCTAATCCGGTGGTCCCAGCGGCGGATAGAGCTGAAACTGAACAGGCTCGGCCACGATGTCGCAGGTGTCGCCGCCCACGAGATCGCCGAAACGGGAAAGGACCTGGTCGTACGCCATCGTCGCGACGGGCGTAATGGAGAACTCCAGCGACGCGTTCGTTGTCTTCCACTCTGCGAGAAGCTGGCGCTTTTTGTCGCTCTCCGGCTCGTCTGCTATCAGAACGTTCCGGGCGAAGTCCTGCACAGGAACGGGCCAGCTGCGCAGAGGGCGGGGCTCATCAGTGAACAT
>DASRZA010000294.1:0-35454 GCA_035686845.1 Armatimonadota bacterium
CCGTAGACTGGCATAGCCCAGACACGTCGAGCGTGTCGCGCCGGCCCCTGTCCCAGTTCTTCGCGCAGCCCGTCCCACCTCTCCAGCCTGGGTCGCTCATTCTCAAGGGGCCGCGTCGACATAGTGCGGCGGGTGCGTATCAGCCTCCCGAGCGATATATTGGATTTCCCGTCCTACGGCGCGTCGATGAAGGCGTTCTGGCCGTTGATCCGGCCACCCTCCGATCCTGTGGAGGAGATGCATGGCTTCAGCGAGGGCGGAACAAGTCGTCACCAGCTGCAGCGAAAGCGTCTCGAGCGCCGATCGGCAGCCGGCGCTCGCGGGTTGGCGGCTATCCACGAGGGCGACGAGCGCGGTGGCGTTCGCCAATGTCACAGCTTGAGCCCGATCCTGCGGTACTTCTCCGCCAGGGTTTCTTGCAGGATCTCTTCATAGCGATCACCGCCCGGCTTGCCGGGCTCTCTCGTGATACGGTCCGCTTCCGCCAGTAGTTCCTGAAGCCTTTCGCGAAGAGCAGGTTGATTGCTGGGCGCCGGCTCCGCTACAGGTGCGTCGGCCGGCAGCACGATCAACCTGACCCGATGCCCACGCAGTTCATCGGCATGAGTAAGGAGATCTTCCCAGGGACCTTCCAGGATCTGGCCACCCTCAAATGTCATCACGCCATCACCACTTTCTTCGCACGGTTCCCCCAAATCCGTACATCCCACAGCTTACCACGGATGATGGTTCAAGGCAAGGGAACCAATCGCCGCAGCGTGAAGTCTCGAACGGAGAGCGCCGGCGCCGATGACGAATATGGACGACCGTTATCGGCGCCATGCCACCTTTGTCCCTGTCGCCGTAGGACCTGGGCGCCATGCCAAGCTTGCCCCGGCTGCTGCCGCCCTGAGCGCGGTCGGTCTTGCCGTCTCCGGCGGTGCCGGCCGCCGCGATGCCCCGGTTATGACCTGCGTCTTGCGCTACGCCCGCGCCCGCGCGGCCAATGGCCCCCTCCGCTGCTGGCATTGCCACAGCCGTGCCGTTCATCTAATCTTTAGTGGCCAAGCTCGTATCCTCGCGCTCGCGCCGCGTCCACTGTCATCGGTTCGCCTTCTTTAGTCTTCCCGAACCATCGGGAGCCAGACTCAAAACAACGCCCGGTGCGCGGGTTGGCCCAAACCAATCCCAAGTTCGCCGGCCATGCCCCTTCCTTCATGTGCGTGTGGCCAAGGCGCCACATCAAGGACGAATGTTCTGCCAGCCAAGCGCGACCTTCGTCCACTGGGAATCCACGCTCACGTTCCATCCCGGCAACCACGTCCTCTATGGTGCTGCGGCCCTTTATTCCGCGGGCGTCGCACACGGCATGTAACAGCTCGTGTGCGATGACCTCGGCAACAATACGGTCCGGCATCTCGTTCAGTATAGGCCACCAGAATCTGATAGCTTCCGCCTCACCGGCGCATTGACCGACCTCTCCTTCCCAGCCTATCCAGCCCGATAGCAGCCCAATTGGCACCTTATGGCCGCGCCAGAGTGAAACAAGAGACTGCCGGTCTCCTGGGAGCAATGAGTTCCACACCTCCTCGAACAACTGCACAAAGCCGTCATGGGAGATCGGACCCATCATAACGAGTTCCAGATCGGGAACGTCTAGAAGTTGTACCCTTACCAACCCGCTGTAGCAAGTCTCGCATATTGCTGAACCCTGAGCGAAGTGCCGGCTCAACCCGGTGCTTAACAAGATCTCTCGCCGAGATGGTTCCCGTCGGCAGAATTTGCCAGTGCTCGTATAGACTGCGCACTGGTGACCGTCATGCGCCCACGAGTCCGGCTGCAATTCTTGCAGGCGAAGCACCTTCATACACTGCTTTTCGTTCGCGATCGACTGTTGCTCGTCGGTCATTTCGCTATTCTCCGGTTTTTGCAGCCCTCTTGTCGGTATCCCCACCCTCAGACGTTGGCCAAGCTCGAGCAGGAGGGTGGCGTTCCAGCAAGGTAAGCTCTCGGGGTTACGAACCCGGAATCAGGCCGTTATCCCGGTCGATGTTATTTTTTTATCCACTGTGCCATTGCTGTGTCGGCAAGGGTGACGATCAGAAGAGACGGCCGCAGCGGTCGTCTGGACAGCATCGCGTCCGACAGGTTGCTTCGTGCTGGCCCAGGTCTGCAGCGCTGGTTTTAGTTCGGCGCTAGCTCTCAGCCAGCATCGGTTCCCGCTCTAGCTGAGTCAAGCCAATCTGCCGTCGGTCGCCGGCCCACGCACAGATCCGCGCCTCGACAATTGAGCCGATCGCCGGAAAGCGGTCGACGTCGGTGTAGGGTTGTCGGTCCGCACCCGCCAGCCGCACGACGAGGATTAGAGCCGGGAAGCCTGTGTCGATGTCCACAAATACACCGAACGGATATCGGGCTACGACGACGCCTCGGACCGTTGAACCGAGCGGGAGCCGGGCTTTGGCGCCTTCCCACGCCCCGGCGCTCGCCTGCGAAAGGTGGCCGGGGAAGAGGCGATCAAGCTCGTCTTGTATACTCATCTGTCACCTTACATTGGCGCCGAACGACCCAAAGCTGAGCTGCCCCGACCGCCGAGGGCTCCGCGAGATCGATAATTGTCGTACGACTCAAGCCGTCCATGTTTTCGAGGCGCAGTCAGCGTCGCTCTCAGAGACGCTACCACCCGTAGGGGCCGAACTCTGATAGCGACAAGCCTGAAAACTCCACTCTACCGGTCTGGCGGAGTGTCAACACCAATAGCCCCGACCGGCTGCTGATCGGAGTATAGCAGGAATGGACGGTTCTCTGTCTGGTCCTCTTCAATCGGCCGGGAGTTGACATCTCCAGATCAGCGGGCCCAAGCGACGCGACGGCCTGCAGTGTACACGCATTCCACGGGTCGGCGGGGGTAAGCTGGCTACCCGGTAAAATGTGTCGGCGAAGACCTGCTTCATCGTTTGGGCGTGCCGTAGATGTAGTGGTCAAGCTGATCCATAAAACTTGGCGGCAGAATCTCCGCGGGTGGGACGGCTGCGGCGATCTCTGCCAGGACCTCGGATATCGGACGGGTCTCCATCGTGCATCCACCGCTGCCTACACCGAAGCGAAATCAAGCTCTCCGACCGGGTTACGATACCTTCTCAGTCTGACCAATCCTCGAATCTGAGATCGGGTATACGGCCGAAATCCTGCGTATTCCTCGTAATTAATGTCGCGTCATTCGCAAGAGCTATCGCTCCGATTTTCAAGTCCTGCGTGCCGACACGAATGTGCCGACGCTTGAGCTCATCGAAGTGTGCTGCAGCTCGCTCGTCAAACGGCGGCACAGTCATCGCGCAATAGATGGAGAGAGTTGTCGCGAGAGAACTGTAAGGCACAATCAGTTGCGTTCCAGTCTGCATCCGTGCGATTTCCGCCATCCAACCGCGCATCTGCTCCTCAAAAACAACCACACAAGTGACGATTTCTTCGTCGGAAATGGCGCTGAGGCGCATCTCCAAACAGACGGCGCTAGCGCCTCCCCGCCGCAATATGCTCATGTGGTCGGTGTCGAGTAGGTGGAGACTCATCTACCCGTGCTCCTCGTCGGAAGGACGGTCGGCTTTGCGCCACTCCTGTCCAAGTCGGACCGCATCCTCAAAATGCGGGTTATTAGCGTCAATTCCGACGAACCATCGCCAACCGCTCTTCGTCACGGAAGGCTTTTGGGCTAGCCGCCCCTGCACTTCTTGAACGATGCTTTCCAGCCTCTGAACGCGCTCCTCCAAAGTTCCTGTCGCCATATGTGTATCTCTCCTTACTCCATGTGCTTCTCACTCCAGCCGGCGATGAACGAAGCGGATAGTCGCTGTCTTTCGCGCCGCCTCTGCCATGAGGCGTTCAAGACCCGGCAGGATGTTAGCCTTGTAGAACTCCATCGCGGCGTTTTCAGCATGAGAAGATCGTATCAGTTCGTAAGTGGTTAGTCAATGTATCCCGAAAGTAGGATTTTTACTTGAGGCAACGTGCGTATGTCGGAAAAACGTGGCGCCCAAGGTCCAAAGCCACCCGTGCGCCGCTCCTGGCGCGTCGGGTGGGCTTCGCGAACAGAGCGATCCGGCAGCGCGATATTCAGCAGCGTGGTATCATAAACGGTAATGGCGGCCGGGAAGGCGGGGAAAAGCGCCGGGTGGGAGGAGAAGGGTCGTGTCTGCAGAACCGGTGACAGCGCCGGATGCCGAACCAGAGTTTGTTGATAAGGAACTGGCGGAGGAGTGGGCCCGGTTCAGGGACGTGTTGTGGCACGGGAGTATGAAGGATGCCCGGGCCATGATCGCGGAGATGGCGCTGCGCTGGCCGGATTCGGAGCGAGTGCAGTATTACGCGCGGGTGCTGGTCCCGCCGGTGGCCAGGAGCGTGCCCGGGTCGGGGCTGTCCTTCGATCGAGAAAGGGATTGGCTGCGAGCCCATGCGCGGGAGTATCCCGGCTGCTGGCTCGCCGTTAAGGGAAATGAGCTTATCGCCGCAGAGCCGGATTTTCAAGTGATAGACCGGATCGTAAGGCAGGACCCGACGCCTGAACAGATCGTGCTATACTTCAGCGCCGCCCGCGAGATGCCCCTCGACGGCCAGGATGGTCATGCAGCTTGACCCAGGAGTATAGCGGCAGGTCCGACCTCTGGCTTGACTATTATGTTGCGAATACGCGGCTACTTGTTGCCGTCAATTGCTGGATTGAAGGATATCCAACTCGATTGGTGGCGCTCCTGGACACGAGTGCCGACTGGTGCGTGCTGCCTGTCTCCATCGCGACTGTCATCGGGTGCGATCTGAGGCCCGACCCCGAGCTTCAACCCTTCCACAGCCGCTTCGGAATCCATCGCGGGCGGTTGGAGCGGATTGGTATCCGGTTTCCCGCCGGCGAGGGATCCGACCTGGAGCTTGAATCGACTTGCTTTGTTTGCGAGGACTGGCCGGGCGAGGTGGTCATCATTGGATGGAAGGGCTGTCTGGAGCGGATGCGGTTCGGGCTGGACGCGGCGACCGAGACTTTCTACTTCGGGGAACCTGATTAGCCCCCGCCATCCCAATTGCAGATCTCGATCCGATGCGCGGGCCCGAGCGACGTGACGATCTGTCCGCGGCGCTACGATGTTCCAGAGGTGATCATGGTGTCAGGAGCAGCATGTCAAGCCCGCCGTACTGCGTGAACCCAGCGTCGATCGTGACCAATTGATGTCCGCCGCCGATCGCGAAGGCTGCCAGGTACGCGTCCATCCAGATTTTTGGCGATGCAGTATCCCGTTCCGCAAGCCTTTGCCACGAAACCTCGAGATCGTCGGGTTCCTGCGCGAAAACCATTCGGGGGTCCGCAAGAAGGCCCTGGTAGACCGTCCAGGCCTCCGTATTCGACAGCGGCGGGTTTCCGAACGGGTTGAGAATCGCCGCAGTGGTGAGCAAGCGGAGGAACGATTGCTGTGTGGACCGGCAGAATAGGAGGCTGCCGGCGAGTTGCTCTCCCTCGAGCCATTCACTCACGGCAGCGTGGAAGTGGTGACCCGAGAGAGCGAGTGCGAGCCAGACGTTAGTGTCGGGCAGCTTCATCGTGCCAGGCCACTTCTTGTTCAAGGAGAATGTCGACGACCCGCTCCGGTGTGAGCTGCTGATGAGTTGGAGCAGAATGCTGACACTGGATGAGGGGTAACCCTGAGCGTTCGTCGAGTACCACGTACGTTCGCTGCTCTTCGGGCCAGGTCGATTTGGGGGCTTCCAGACCTCTCTGAAGCAGCTCCGCCACTACGTCCTTCAACTTTCGTCCGTCCTGGGCGGCGCGAAGCTTGAGCGCCTGAACCAGATTGTCGGGCACTTCAATCGTCGTCTTCATAAGCCCATTTTACGGCTTTTCCAGATTGCTGTCCACTTCGCCGTCCTCGCTGAGCGACCGCGGCCCAGCCGAGAGCGGCTGAACCTCGCCCAGTTTCTTAACAGCTTTCTATCCGTTGCTCGATGGGCTGCGATGAACGATTGCGGGTAGCTTATCCCCCTTCTTCCGCTGCGCCCAGGTCAAACAGAGTTGCACGACAATGGAATAAGGAAGTACGTTGACCGCTGCGCCCGTATCCAGAAACGCATTGACCGCGACCTGCTTCGCTTCCCGGAATTGGGTCAGAGGGAGCAGAGGCGCCAAGCTGGCGTCCGGTTGCGCGGGATCAGCTGGCGCAAACGGAAATCGGATGGCGCCGGTCATACCGCCTCTGCCTTCTCTTCATCCAGCAGCCTGAGCAGCGCCGCGGCAGCATCGTGAGCCTCATAGGGTGACCAGACGGGATATTCCCCTGTCGCACGTCCTTCTTCTGCAGCCGGCTCGGCGATCGGTTCCGGAGCCAGGCGGAGCTTGTCTTGCCGGGGCAGCCGGTACGCTTCGCGCAGCAGTTTCTCAATGGACATGAGTCGTGAGCTCCTCGTTCCAGAGCAAGCAGGGATCAGCTTACCCCGAAACACCAGGGATTGCACATCTATATTCGATTGCCAGCGGCATTCCTCGAACGCTCAGACGGGAAGCCACGTGATCCGTCGAATTCAGTTTAGAAGGCGGAATCAAATTCCCGCTGAGCCTGGGCGTCCATCGACTCTAAGTTCGGCTGGTTCGCGACTCCAGGACAAAACCCATGCATGCAAGCGTGGTCCGCAAACTCGTCGTTAAAAGCCTCGGTGGACTGCTCGAATCCGCCGGATTCGCCTACCGGAAGTCGGACGAGGTCTTTGCCCGGCCGTTCGCAGGATCTGGCGCGCCATTCTACTACAAGGTGACTTCCGAAAGCGAGAGCGCTGAGACCGTCGATACTGTGGAGACCGTCTTGCGCGACCCGGTCCTCCCGTTCTTCGAACGCTGCCATGACCTCGAGAGCGTCAATCGAGGGATCAACCATGACGGCCTGGATACGAGCAACGGGCGGATTCTCCACGGCCTTATGGCGGCGCGCCTCGCCCGCGATCGGGAATACGCTGCGATCCTCTCACGCCACCTCGCCCCGCTGCCTCACTTTCCACTCCAATATCAGCGGCAGGATCGGTGTCAGTGCAGCCAACCTCCGCGGACCGACTGTCCGGAGCGGCTGTGCTCGGTTGACACAACTTGCAGGTTGTGCCACAATACAGCCATGATTCCTCCGTTCCGCAGCGACGGATCACTCCCTCCCGGTGTCCACCAGGCAGAAGATTGGGACGAGATCGTGCTGCGGTTCGGGTTTGCGCCGGAACGCCAGTTGCTGCTGGCGAAGTTGCGCGCTGGTCTGGATAACTTGCGGAACGCAGGGTGCTCCTGGATCTTGCTGGACGGCAGCTTTGCCACAGATAAAGTTCGTCCGAACGACGTGGATGGCTGCTGGGAGTACACATCTTCCATAGACCTCGCTCAACTGGACTCGGCGTTCCTGCTCCGCAGCCGGTCAGATCGCCTGCGGCTGAAGCAGTTGTATGGTATGGATTTTTTCGTGGCCGGGCTTATCGAGGCTGAAAGCGGACGTCCCTTCGCCGAATTCTTCCAGTCCGATCGCAATGGCAATCCCAGGGGTATAGTAAGGCTGGACCTAACATAGCTCAAGCTCCGCGAGGCCCCAATCGAGGAATAAGCAGATGATTCAGAACGAGCGACAATATGAGATTACACGGAAGAAGCTGCAGGAGCTGGCTCAGGCCCTCCACCAGGCCAGAGCGAATCCGGCGCCCAATCTGCCGTTGGAGATTCAACATGCAGGTCGCAGCGGGATTGAGATGCTCATGGAAGACCTGGAGACGGAGATCGCGGAGTACGAGCAACTCAAGAGCGGCCGTACTGAAACACTCCCACTGGCGTCAGTTCTGGACGACCTGCCTACCGCGCTAGTGCAAGCGCGCGTGGCCCGCGGCTGGTCGCACCGTGACCTGGCCCGCGCGCTGGGAACCACCGAACAGCAGGTGCAGAAGGATGAGAGCGGCGGCTACGCCCGCGCCAGCCTTAAGCGTCTGCATCGCGTCGCTGACGCCCTGGCGCTGACCGTCACCGGCGAGGCGAAACTTGCAGAACCGGCAGGAACGTTCAGACCGGAGAGGCGAGGGTCCTGACTGCGGACCCACGGGGGCTTCTCAAGCACACGTTCAGATGTGGGCGGCGCATCCTGAATTCGTCGCTCGGGCGCCGGGGCTGAAGCCTCCATCTCCAGGTCTATCCGTCGTCGCGGCTCATCGCTTTCACCCGGCGCGAGCCGCCGCCCGGTCCTGCCTGCCACGGCTATGTCGATCATCTTCGCAAGTGACCCGCCAGCGATCGCGGAGATGTCGGGCCGGATAGAATGCCCGGTCACGTTATGTCATGATGTATCAGTTCCAGCGCACTCGCTTGACTCCAACGCAGGGGCCGGAGATGCTGCGCGGATCGCAACGGCGTGAGCCGGTGGTAAGTTTATCTTCACGCGATCGCAAGCTCCGTGTTGGAACGGACCGATGGGGGTTGAAACCCCAGGACGACCTCCTCCTTGGTCACATTGACCACCAGAATCGCCATACGGCTCAGCGCGACGACCTCCCGCAGCCCATCGCGCTGCAGTATATTACGATATGCCTCTTCACTTACCGCGAGATAAACCTGGTGTTCCATTCCGGCCAACGGGATGAGGTGCCTGTTACCCCGGAACGCCAGGGATTGCACATCCGCTATTGTCTTCCACGGGCATTCCGCCGGCCGCATCCAGACCCGCTCGTTAGAGGCAGGATGTCCTGACGAGTACGCACGGTGGTGGTTCCGGAAAAATACGCTGACAGGATTACCGCGCCCTGGCAGTCTTAGGTTTTAGTATCTGATCAGTGCCGGTACGTTCAAGCGCGCAGGAATCGGGACTTTGGCGCCGACCATGCCGGGCTAGGTATTAGATATTAGGGGCCGAGTGTGTGAGACCGGGTTCCTCCCCATTGGACTTTTCCTTCGCTTCCTTCGTGAGACCTTCGTGGCCTTCGTGTTCGCTTTTCCGCTCTTCAGGAAGGAGCGGCGGCACGGAGAGAGAACTATGACGGTGTGGGGAATGCGGCGACTGTAGAAATCACCGCGCCCCGACCGCGACGGACAGACTTCACGTTAGGATCCCGGGTAACGCATGGCGCGCCCGCGGATTGTTCTCCGGAGGGATTGAGGCACTGAAAGGATAGGGGTATGAATCGTCGAGATTTCCTGTTAGGGTCGGCAGCCTCGTGGCTGATGGCGAAAAGCGCTGGTTACGCTGCGCCGGCGGTCACGCCAGCGCCGGGCATGGCGGTCGTGGAGCTCGGACGGCGGGGCCCTGCAATCCCCTCCGACTTTATGGGTCTGAGTTATGAGTCGGGCATGATTTCTAACCCCGGCTTCTTTGCCGCCGACAACCATTCTCTGATCGGGCTGATCCGCCGGCTGGGATCCCACGGCGTGATTCGGATTGGCGGAAACTCCAGCGAATTCACCCGATGGGCCCCGTCCATTGGCGCCGCGGCCGCCCCTGCGCCGGCCGGCCGGCGATTCTCGGTCATCACCCCCGGGGATATCACGCGACTCGCGGGTTTTATCCACGCGACCGGTTGGAGGCTGCTCTACGGTCTTAATCTCGGCCATGGTACGCCGGAATCCGCCGCTTCCGAAGCCGCAGCCGTTGCGGCAGCAGTGGGAGACTCCCTGCTGGCATTCCAGATTGGTAACGAGGTGGACCTCTTCTCGCACAACCACCTGCGGGCAAAGACCTACGGCGTCGCAGACTTCCTGGCGGAATGGAAGCAATATGCGGACGCTGTCCGGGCAAAAGTACCTCATGCGAAGTTCGCCGGCCCCGACACCGCATCCCATACCGACTGGGTCACGGCAATGGCGGATCAAGCGCCGCCGGACCTCGTGCTGCTCTCGCGCCACTACTACGCAGGCGGCCCAGGTATGACGGCGGAGCGTCTCCTCGGATCGCTCACGCGCTTGAAGAGGACGTTCGCTCCACTCCGAAAGCTCTCCGCGGAGACGAAGCTTCCGTACCGGATTACCGAAGGCAATTCCAGCTACCACGGGGGACAGGCGGGCGTGGGAGATACGCTCGTCTCCGCGCTCTGGGGCGCCGACTTTCTATTTCAGCTTGCCCAGGAGCATGGCGCCGGAATGAACTTCCACGGCGGCGCCGGCGGAGTTTACACGCCCATCGCCCGCGTCCGGGATGCCGATTATACGGCGCGCCCCCTCTATTACGGCCTGCTGCTGTTCGCCCAGGCGGCCCGCGGACGGCTCGTGCCGGCGCAGGTGGATCCCGCCCTGAACGTCGGCTTCTATGCGGCGCAGGACAGGGCTGGAACGCTGCGCGTCACCGTCATCAACCGGCACGTGGCGCAGCCCGCGAAGCTGACCGTCGATTCAGGGAAGAACCACCGGACCGCCAGCGCCATGTATCTGACCGGGCCGGCGCTGGATAGTAAAGAGGGCGTCACCCTGGGAGGCGCCGCGGTGGGTCCCGATGGCGCGTGGGCGCCAACCGCGACGACGCCGGTGAAACTCGATGGCGCCCGGTTCCCGCTCGAAATCCCCGTCGGCAGCGCCGTGGTCGTGACGCTTGGTTAACAGCCCTCCGGCGGGCAGATCCGGGTCATCAGAAGAATGCGGTGGCCTGGATTGCTCTTTCTCAAGGGACCGCTTCGAGGTAGCGCCGCAGTTGCAGATCAGTCTCTCGAGCGACGTATTGGATTTTTCGTCCTACGGCGCTGCGATGAAAGCGTTTTTGGCGTTGATCCTGTAGCCGTAGAAGTCGCCGTCCAACGTAAAAATGACTGAGACGTTCAGAGTCTCCGCGGCAGCGAGAGCGTCTCGAGTGCCAGTCGGCAGCCGGCGCTGGCGGGTTGGTCGCTGTCCACGAGGGCGACCAGCGCGCTGGCGTCCGCCAAGCTGCTGCTCCTACACCATCCGGCTGTGGGTTGGACCAATGCGGGGACGGGCATACGATCGGTAGGGATTGAGACTGCTATCATCTGAGGCAGGGAGGGTGACATGGAGAACGAATGGCTCGGGCGCTTTATAGTGGTGGACCCGAAAACCTGCCACGGCGTGCCAACATTCCGCGGAACGCGGATCATGGTATCCGATGTACTGGAGCAGGTGGCACAGGGCACGGATTGGGACACCATTGTGGAGCAGTGGCGGGGAAGCATAAGCCGTGAAGCCATCGCGGAGGCGGTGAGGCTCGCGAGAGAGGCGTTTATAGATCATGCTGGCGATCTGAGGGCGAAGCCGGCGGCGTGAACATTCTGGAGGACCAGCGACAGCTACTCTATAGACGGCGTATCCGGGTCCGCCAGATCGGCTATGATTTGTGGCGCAAGGGGGTCCAGGATGACGAGATCCCACCCCTGTTAAAGCAGCTTCATCGACCGACATTCTTTACTCGCGACCAGGGTTTTTTCAACGGCGATTTTGCAGCAGTTCGTACGGTATAGTAGTGCTCGAGATCGGCCAGCACGAGGTCGCCACCTACGTACGGCGTGTTCTCCGGCACACGGAATTTGCGAGCCAGGCACAACGCATGGGGCTGGCGATATATATCTCGCAACGAAATCTTCGAGTTTGGAGGCTAAACGCGGAGCGAGAGGAGCTCCATCCCTGGTAGGTCCAGATCGCGAGACAAGCATTCAGGTTATCGAGGCTCTCCTCCGAGACCAGGCCCTGGAATTACCGGAATTTGGCGCCTTCGTCTGTGCGATCCCGCCAATCACCTGACTTTGCGGCAAGCTACAGGTATGATAGAAACTGAAGCAACTCCCACTCTTGACCAGCTTCTTGAGCGAGTCTCCGCTGCCTCACCCTGGACGCTGTGAAGCCGTTCGAACTGCGCGCTGATGCTGCCGTGCAGCATCGGCTCGAAGAACTCGCCGCTAGGAACACCGAAGGAGACCTCACACGGACCGAGCGCGTCGAGTACGAGACCTACGTCCGAGCAATCCAGGTAATCAATATTCTCCCGGCACAGCCGCTCAAACCCATTTACAGCTCCAAGTGCTTGAGGCATCCGTACGGGGATGTGTCCGGCGGCGAGCCAGAAATCGCTGCTGTTATTGCGGCCTAACAAGGCTGTGACGCCTCTTCATAAAGATCACCGCCCGGCTTGCCGGGCTCTCTCGTGATACGATCCACTTCCGCCAGGAGCTGCTGAACCCTCTCGCGAAGAGCAGGCTCATCGCCGGGCGCCGGCTCCGCTACAGCGGCCTCGGCCGGCAGCACGATCAACCTGACCCGATGCCCGCGCAGTTCATCGGCATGAGTAAGGAGCTTTTCCCAGGGACCTTCCAGGATCTGGCAACCCTCAAATGTCATCGCGCCATTACCACTTTCTTCGCACAATTCCCCCAAATCCGTACATCCCAGAGCGTACCACGGATGATGGGTGAAGGCAAGGGAACCAATCGCCGCAAACTCGCTGCGGCGTGAAGCGCCGAACGGCGAGAGCTGCCGTGGTCGCCGGGGCAAGCTTCTCCCGCGGCTGCCGCCCTTGGGCGCAGTAGAGGCCAGTGATTGATTCGGTGAGACCTCCTCGCCCCGCTCCTGGCCGTAGGCCGCGGGGGTGTTCTGACGCGGGACGGCGATCGGGCCGAAACCCGCCGGGTCGCGGAGCCTAAGCCCGAAGCGGTGTGGTAGGCGATCGATGCCGCCAGGCACGGCGACACCGTGCAGCTTTCCGCTCGGGCCTCAACCTGGACGCAGGGTTGGAATACCAATCACGGCGCGAAGATGAAGGCGTTCGGCCATCGATGCCTGCACCTGTTCCGCCAGTTCGGCGCAACGCTTGAAAAACTCGACACAGCGCCTCACACCGCTCCTGTGTGGGGGTCTCATCAGCCGCCCCCATTTCGTGGCGGCCATAACCCGCTGCCCTGCGACCAGTCGATCCCGACACTCAGCGGCGCGGCTCGCGTGCCACTCCAGAAATTGCGCGGCCAGGGACTCGGGGGGGGATGCGACAGCACTTCCAGCGCGTTCGTCCGATGGTAGCTCGTCGCCGCTACGAACTCATCTAACACCTCCTTCCTCGCTCGAGACTTGCTCTTCTGATACCGCTCGTACGTCGCCCGTATCAGATCCCGCCTGCTTGACAGTGACATCGCTTGCCGCATCTGATTGTCTCCTAAGCCCTATGGTGAGGAAATAGTCAGATTCCTTATTGAGGCAACGAATACCGTTTAGTCAGAATCTTAATGAGGCAACGCGCCGGTTTGACACTGCTATCGACAGGGCGCTACAATGCGCAGTGGTTGGCCGGCTGGCGTGGTGCGGCTGGGCGGCCGCGCACGCGCTGTACTGTTTCATAGGCGGCGCGGATATACCGTTCCATATGCCCCCGCGCCGGGCCCGTTCGGGGTATAACGCGCGGAGCTTGGAGAGGCATCGCCGGGATCTGGTCGAAAGTTATCATACCCTGACCCCGCAGGGGTATATGGCGTCTTACGCCGATCCATAGACTCAATAGTTGGGCAGAATTGACCGCGGACAGATATCGTTCCGCAACGAGGAGCGAATTCCAAAATGTCCGAACGTGTCACTTTTCGATTTGACCTGCAAAGCTCAAGCAATGACCCCAGGAGCACCGGCCAAATCGAGACCGACTTCTCGCACGTTTCCGTCAAGGACTGTCGAATGGCGCTGAACCCGCACGGAATCGACGAGCCGCGCTTGCTCGCGGAACTCTCCTTCGAGTTCGATCCCACCGCCCCAGATGACGAGGTTCGAAGCGCAACAGGGTCCGTCCTCGAACGCTTACTGACCAGTTTGGCATTACGTGCCGACATCTTTGTGGAACGTGTAGAGTCGGAGGACGACCTAAAGGAGACGCGCTCGAGATGGGAGTTCAACACGCGACTGAATCCGCAAGAGGGAGAAATGGCGGCCATAAGAGGCTGCGCCCGACTGGAGGCGAAAGCTCAGGTCTTGCGGCCACTTCCCGAGCGACTGAGGGTCAATCTTAAGGACGAACTTTCGCAGGTGCGTTCCGAACCGCTGCTGCTGGCGTACTGGATTGCGGGTGCTTCGCACGATCCCGTCGGAGAATTTCTGCTTTACTACGCGATATTGGCTACCATTTACGGAGAACGGCAGCGGGACATCGACAAAGCGCTGGACCCGAAAAGGTCGGGCAGGTCCGCCCACCCGCGGTCGTCTGACGGCGAGACGGTATATACTCGAGTTCGCAACGAACTGGCGCATCCAAAGTCACGCGGCAGACCATTGGCCGAGGCGGTCGCCGAAGCGGGGGGGGTTGCGACTTAAACTTCGCGATATCACTCGGGCGCACCTCATCGACCATCTTGGTCTCACGCAGTAAGGGCTCAGGCCTGCTGTGCGTAGACCAGGAGCTGCCCAAATCCGCGTTGCAGCTGACGAGTAAGCCCTGTACGCGTCAACCTGTGCCACTAATCCAACGGTGAAGAGTATTTCTCCACCCACGTCGATTTAGAAAGGGACCGGGCAGAAGTTCGCTACCACATCCACCCGCATCTGCAATCTCGTCTTCGGCTGTCCGCTGCAGAGCGCCTTCCGAATCCTCAGTTGTACGATGCCTGCCTGTTCCTCCAGGTACCACCTATGGGCCGCTCCCCAATCCGCATCCGGAAGGAGTCTGCCCGCTGCTGCGACAAATCTGCCTCCATGGAGGTCCGCCGGAAGCGGGCGGCCCCGCGCCGCTACCTGAACGGTTCCGATAGGGAAATCTGGCGATGGCAAAGAGGGAACCGTGGGTCTGCTTGCTCCTTGCGCTGGCTCTCCTCGCCGCAGGAGTTATTCGGACTCCGGGCGAAGGTCCGGCCGAAACCCGCCGGGCGGCGGAAGCTTATGCCGATCCATATAACATCTCCCGCCGCGGCGCGTCCGGGACGTACCGCGCGGAGCTCGCGAGAGGCGCCGCCGCGATCTGGTCGAATGTGCGAGACGCTGTTGGGCAGCGGTGTCTTATGCCGATTCGAGGAATCACTGGTTAGGTCGCAAGAGGCAGTTCAATGGATGAGCTCGGTGTACGATTCACTGTGAGCGATCTCCAGCGCTTCAATTTGCTGCAGTCGCTCTATGCAGAGGTCAAGCGGGACAAAGACGCCGGTGAGTTCCGTGATCCGACGCAATGGCTCGGGCTGGTTCCCGATGAGATCAAAGGGCGGTTCTCGTGGCCCACGGCCGAAGAGCGTGAGCACTGGCTGGCGATCCGTGACTTGACGCCGATTGCTATTCCCTCACCGTCACAACAATTCGGGGCCAGGTGGGACTTCTACCGGGTGTTCGAGGCCTTCCAGGAAGGCGAGTACGACGTGCTTCGGTGCGAGATGGTCGGGGACGGCGTTGCCGAGATGCGCATCGACCCATGGGCAGATCCCTACGGGGGGATCGGCCCATGGGTCGCGCTGGCTGAGGCGTTCGGGTTCACTGTCATCGGTGTCATCGAGTGCGGCACGTATGAGAGACGCGGAGAGTTGTTTGGCCGTTAGCGCAAGGCGGCCCGATAATGCGCTGCAGCAGACCGGCTGCTATAGCGTCCAGGCAGGGGGGATACCTTTGACGGCCGTGAGGCCCCGGGTTGGCTTTCTGCGTCCAGTCTTCTCGCAGCTTAACATTTAAAATGCAGAGCTGTGGCGAAGGAATAAAGATCGCGCACGGGAATAGGCTGCGCTGAAAGCGAACGGAAAGCAGCAGCCTCAGCGGTTGACAAGGCCACATTCACGCAGCGGCAAACTCCGTCCGGGAGCGGACTGATGGGGGTTGGAAGCCCAGGACGACGTCCGCTTTGGGTACACCGTTCGCCACCAACTCGGCTGCGATGCCATCCTCAGTCCAGTCTTCCTCGATCCAGATTTTCCCGTCTCGGATGCGAAGATAGAGCGTCGCGCCATGCTGCCTGCGTTCTCTCACCCATCCGGTATTCACGAGCAGGTATTGGTCCCGCTCCTCATCGAAAACACAGCTCTGTTCATGCCCATCCTGGCCGAAGCGGCGAAACAGCGCTTCCTTCTCCAGCAGTAGACGCTTGATTATGGCTCGATAGTCGCTGGTTCGATCCATTGAACGACCTCCTCCATCCTCACATTGATCACCAGAATTGCCATCCGGCTCAGCGCGACGACCTCCCGCAGTCCATCGCGCTGCAATATATTGTGATATGCTTCTTCACTTACGGCGAGATAAACCTGATGCTCCGTCCCGGTCAAATGAATAAGATACCGATAGAACTGGTACTGACCCAGCGCCTCTTCATATGCGTGGATTGCAGACGGTCCAACCATCGCTTTAATCTCGACGAGAATTCGCCGACCATTGTTCACCGCTGCCAGCAGGGGTTCTGCCTCCAGATCAGCGTAAGCCCGCACCGCCTCGAACTCAAAAACATACGGGTCTGCAGTGATCGTCCAACCATCCTTGATCAAGGCATTCCGCACTGCGAAATGAATAATGTCTCGCTGAGGCATAAACTCGGTTTCTTACACAACAACCTGCGCATTGCAGCCGCCCAAGCAGTGTGCCGACGGCGCCATACGCCGCTCAGGGTGACAAAATGGCAGTCTCCCGGCGCAATCTCCTATATCACTTCCGAGAACGGCTCCTCTGGGTCGTACGCTAGGAGAAAGCGTCCCTTGTGCGACGGCGTCTACTAAGTTATCGCGGGAGGCCAGCGCGTCTCGCTTGATGACGCGGCTATTATACCATGAGAGTGCGAATGTCTGGCGTCGCCACCGGGCCAACTTCACCAGGACCGGCGACTCTAACGCTTGTGTCACTGCACCGGATGCAGTATCATGATACCGGTTTGGAGTCGGGACGAGGAGTAACGGGAGGACGGACATGGCGGTGTTAGAGCAGGCGCCGGCGCTGTATGAAGGACAGCGGATCGATCAATCCACTTTTCACCGGCTCTACAAGGCGACGCAGGAGGGGTTTCGCGCAGAACTCATTGGAGGGATTGTTCATATCATGTCGCCTGCTGGAGAGGAGCATTCGGGTTCACATGGCGAAGTCAGTGGATGGCTGCTGGTGTTCAAAGCCGCATCTCCCGGGGTGCGTGCGCACGTGACGCCGACGGTCATCCTGGGCCTCTCTGACGAGCCTGAGCCGGACGCGTGCCTGCGAATCCTCCCGTCCCACGGTGGAATGACGAGGATTGAAGAAGGCTGTATCGCCGGCCCGCCGGAGTTGGTGGTTGAGGTGGGTGTCTCCAGCGCGAAGCTGGACCTCAACCGCAAGAAGTCCCGGTACGAAGCGCTGGGAGTCCAGGAGTACGTTGTCGTGGCGCCGACGCGGGGCCAGTTACACTGGTTCTTGCTGCAAAACGGGCGCTACGAGACCATCCCTTCCGACGAAGACGGTATCCTCCGCTCCCGGATATTTCCGGGTTTGTGGCTGGACCCGGCTGCCCTTCTCACAGGAAACACCGCCAGGGTTCTACAGGTGCTCCAGCAGGGAGTAGATTCGGAGGAGCATCAGCAGTGGGCGGCGAAACTGCAAGCATTTGGGAAAGAGCACGAGTGAGCGCCGGGCGATCCCTGCCCCGGCGACCAGTACTGTTCTCGCAACCATTGAGGTTTCCTAAAAATGGCCGCGCGTCGGGAGGCTGCCTTGTCGGGGGTCCTGAGGTGTTTGGGGGTCATGGCCGAGGGCTTCCTGGCGTGACCCGCGGTGGCTAACGGCCGGGAATGGGGATCTGCGCGCCTTCGGGAATCGTGCCTACCCAGCGTCCCTGTCCGGCCGCATGAACGACGTGGAATGCGGCGGGCAGATGGAGGTGAGCGAGGCCCGGGCCGTCGAGCGTCACGGTGAGAAGCTTGCCGTCTGGCGCACCGAATCGGATATCGACCGGCGCGCCGCCGACCGGGACGTTCTCGACGCCCACGGCGCCGGGCATTCCGAGGATGACGGGGAAGCCCCGGTCGAGTACGGCGCCGTTGTGCCAGAGAACGCTGTCGATCATGAGTCGAGCGCCGAACGCAGAAGGCCGGACCCCATCCGGGACCGGCGGATTGGTCTGTATATAGTCTTCGGAGAAGTCGCCCGCACGGGTCACGTCGCTCATACACGCGTCGGTCAGTTGGGCGGCGGCGCCGACCTGGCCGTGCTCGAACAGGCCCAGGGTGATCGGTTCCAGATCGCCGAACCGGGTGCGCCCGGGCACGAGGAACGGCAGCGCAGGGTTCATGGTCTTCCTGTAGAGCGCGGCGAGGGCCGCGGCATCTTCGGCCGGGAGCAGCGGAGGAGGAATCTGGAGGCCTTGCAGGCTCCATGGCTCATTCGGGCCGCCCCGATCGGCGCCCGAGTTGTAGATCCGGTAGACCGGTCCTCCCGGCGTGGGCCAGAACCAGCGGAGGTAGTCTGCGAGCGCCGCACGCTGCTGCTGGCGCCAGAAGACTGCCTCGGACGGCAAATGGAGCGCCTGCGCGATCCGGGCCGCGTAGCCGGCGTCTACGATTTCGAACGAGACGAACTCCTGGTCCTTCGGCGCGTCCGCGGCCGGGGCCGGCTTCGTGCGGTTGGGGAAAATCCAGCGCGGGTTGGCGATCTTCCACAGGAGGTAACGCTTGAGGGCGGGATAGACTGCGTGGAGTCTGCCGGTGTCGCCCGTTTCCTCGTACAGCAGCCAGAAGGTGCGCGCGAAGACCGTCGCGAGGGCTTCGCCATAGAGATAGCCATCGGAGTCGACCTGCGACAGGATGCCCTGCGCCGCGGCCCAGGCGGTCTGCGGGTCCACCAGGGCCAGCGCCTGCATGGCGTAGAAGCTGTCCCAGGTCGCGGTCTCTTCCGATCTCGGGGCGCCCTCCGTCCAGAGAGATGGTTTTCCAGCACAGACCTGGGGATAGAGGAAATCGTTCGTCGGCGGGAGTGTGTCATCGTAGAGGAAGACCCAGGCGCGGTAGTAAGTGCGGCGGACCTCGTCTGGTGTGACGCCCTCCGAGGCAGCGGCGCGTGGCGTGAAGTCCAGCGGCTGCGGGACGCGCGCCAGGCGCCGGTTCCAGGCTGCCTCCTGGCGCCGCTCCGCCGCCGCGAATGCAGACGGCGACGCTTCCGCGCGTGCCCCGGCTGCCGCTTTTGCCGCATCGCCTGGCGAGTCGATGAACCGCGCTGCGACCACTACGTCTTCGCCCGGTTTGAGCCCCTCCACCACCATTCGCCACGTCCCGGGTGAGCCGCCACCGTCCCCACCTGCATCCTCGCCGAGCGCCCAGGCCAGCGACTCGGGATGCGAGCCCAGCCACCGGACCGGACGGCTCACGCCGATCGCCGCACTGAACCGGGCGCCCTGCAGCAGCAGCGCCCGGCGCGCCGGGTCCCAGCGGAGGCGGCCGTCAAACCGGCCCTCCAGCATGAGGGCGGGGCCGGTCTGGACTCGAAACCGCTCCGCGACCGTGTCTACGTCGGGCATAGTGACAGTCCCCTGAACGTTCCCTCCAGCATCGAAATGCGCAGTCGCGGTGATCTCTTGCGGCATCCAGGCGCGCTCCTCCGGCGCATGCGAAGCCTGTGGCGAGGGCAAGCCCAGGAACTGGACCCGTGTGAAGGTCGTCGTCCGGCCCTTGCCCAGCGCATAGAGAAGGATCTTGAACGTCCGGGTTCCCTGCCAGCCGGTGGCGGCGCGGACGTCGCCGACGCGCCCTCCCAGGAGGTTCACCGGCTTGAGGAATGTGTCGACCGGCTGGTCGCCTGTGTTCACCTTCATGTCGAAGGACGGGCTTCCGGGTGGAGTCTGAACGTAAAGATAGGGAGTCAGGTCCAGGTCGACTGTGACGGTGCGTGTAATCGCTCCGAAGTCGCCGTTAGGCGTCACGCCCGCGCCGTTCGCTTCGAAGGAAGCTTTCACGCCTACGGTCTGCCACTTCTCGGGGACAGACAGGTCCAGCCTCTGTCCGGCGACCACGGCAGCCGGCGAATGTAGGGGCGCCACGTACCAGAAGTTGGGGAGCCGGGCGGGATGATCGCCAGCGTAATAGGCCAGGTCCAGCGGTAGGACGCCGTTCAGCAGCCCGGAAGATCGCGGCGTATGATCGCCGTACTGCCCCAGAAATGGGTTGATCACAAGGCGGCTCATCGGGAGCGTTAGCCAGCGGGGTTGTGTCGCCGAATCGGCGAGCGACTGGCAGGTGACCGCAGCCATCCGGCTCCCGCTGACGCTGCCTGCGATCGCCGGCGCTGCCAGCAAGAGCGCCAGCGCCACGAGAGTCAGCTTAGGAACCGCGCGGATCTGTCTGTTCATTGGAGAGTGGAGTCTGTTCATCTGTAATTCAGTCACCTGCTGATCTGTTAGCTCAATCTTGGCCTGTTACATCTCGCATCCCTCTGCAAGTGGGGACGTCCTTGAGTGCCGACTGTGAAGGGGCTGCTTCTGGGGCACGTGGTCAAACACCGGGGACCTCTTCCTCTGCCGCCATTCGAGAACGCGCTGACGTGAAGACCTCGGTCGGCTGCGCAACCGGGAATGCCCGGAGTTCCGGAGGGCGATCGAGCCCCCCGGATCGGCTGCCGGATGAATCTGCTCCGATTCGCAGTCCATCGTGCTCAATTGGCAGAGGCGGAACAAAATCGCCAGCGCCTCTGTCGCTTGCACCGCGATTGCGCCGAGATCATGCGCGGCTTGGCCACGTTTCGCAAAGCAAAAAGGGATGCGCTCGCTGGTCACGCTACTGTCAGCCCACCCTTACATACAGTATAGTCAGTCAGGAGTCTCCGCGAGCTGCGCAGCACTACATCTTGAAGTGTCCATTCGTGCCCGATCCTCCGCCATTTGATCCGCCGTGTAACGACGACTGATACGCGGCCGATCATCGAAACCCGGCCCACGTCCGGGAGGAGTAGAGTCACCGCTGCGGGAACTCTGCCACAGCATTGGCCGTCGGTGGCCATCCGGAACCGCGGCGGTTCGGGGCCGCTTTCTGAGCGGCTTCGACAGGGAGATCTGGCGATGCTGGAGAGAAATCCGGGGATCTGCTTGCTTCTGGCGCTGGCGCTCCCAGCCGCAGGAAGTATTCTGACGCCGGGCGGAGCGTGGGCCGAAACTTGCAAAGCGGCGGCGCTTGCGCCCGAAGCGGTACGGATGCCGGAGACGAGCCGTTCGAGATAGAGAGAGTCTTGACGCCGCTGTCGATAGGGAGCTAAAGTGTATCGCGAACCGGGCGCGACGCGATGCCGCTGAGTGGTTGCTCACGCGCTGTACCTTGCGTCGGAAGTTTATACCGATCCATATAACATCCCCTGCCGCGGGGCGTCCGGGACGCAGCGCGCGGACGTTGCGAGAGGCATCGCCGGGATCTGGTCGGAGGTGTGATAGACTGACCGCGCAGTGGTGTCTGGAGTCTTATGCCGATCCGTAGAATCAAGAGTTAGGCGCCAAGTGACCGATTCCGACCTTCTGGCCGAAGTGGAGCGACTATTTGGGGCTAGTGCTCGTCCCGATCATTTCACGAACTTCACGCATTGTTCGGAATGTGCTCAGCACGATGAGCTTCTGCGTTCACGTCGAAAGGGAGAGCTGCGAGCCGAGGATGTTTCCTACTCGGGCTGGGACCCAATCTGCTTCGTCTCGTACGAAGCCTTTCGATACCTGCTCCCGGATCTGGTTCGGCTCGCCTTGCTGGACCCAGACGCTTCGGACGAGTGGTCATTTCCTAACTTACTGTTCCATTTGACGTACGAAGCGCGTGAGAATGAGTATCTCAACGCATTCTCGCCTGATGAGCGAGCGGCGGTGGCGACGTTTCTCCGCCACATGGCTGAAACGCGACGCGACGCGCTAGAACGCTACTGCGATCTTGACGACACGAATGATGCCGTCAGGCTCTGGCAGATCAGCGCCTAACCGGCGTTCAACGGGACGCCGTCGTACGCGTCTCGGTTCTCCCGCTAGCCGGTGGGCGCGTACCGGTCAACTTTATCGTCAGTCAGCACAGCGATGGAAGGTTATACCGATTCATATAATATCCCCTGCCGCGGGGCGTCCGGGAGGTATCGTGCACACCTTGTACGAGGCGCCGCCGGGATCCGGTCGAGGGTGTGATGGGCTGACCCCGCAGCGGTGTCTGGACTCCTATGCCGAACCGTAGAATCATTGGTTATCATTCTTGGCGGCACGTGCGCATCTTGCAATTGAGGTAAATCATCACGAGTGAATCAAGTCATGAGGCAAAGCGCGGCTTCGAGATCAGATCTTCAATCCCGGTCTTGCGAATGTTCGATGAAGCGAAGGCGAAGGCATTCTATCTGGACTATTTGGGATTTGAGATAGACTGGGAGTCTCGGTTTTCGCCCACGGCGCCATTGTATATGCAGATCCATCTTGGAGATGCCATTCTTCATCTCAACGGGCATGCCGGGGAGGATGCGCCGATTTCCGAAGTCAATATTCCAGTCCTGGGATTACAGAATTATTGTGACTATCTGATCGCTAAAGGAGCCGATTATCCGAAGCCCGCTGCCGTGGACCCACGATATCAGGGGCGGAATACGGACCTGAACATCGAGGACCCATTCGGCAACTATCTGATATTTTGCTCACAAAGGACCGAGGGATAGGCGCGAATGATAACAAACGGTTGAACGTGAGCGGCGGTCTACGAGCCGCCGTAGCCCGAGGAACCGTGCCGACGTGTGCCGAATGTGAGACAGAACACTCTGGTGGTCGTCGGGTGAGTGCCGAGCGCTCCTTTGGAGAACCCCATGCGATTGACGGTCCTGCTGTGCCTGTTTTCTCTGTTTGCTTCCGTGAGCGCGTTTGCACTGACGGAGCCGGTGACCGTGGAGGGTGGCCGGGTGAGCGGCGTCAACACCGCGCTGGCGGGGGTACGGGCCTACAAGGGCATTCCCTACGCGGCGCCACCGGTGGGACCGCTTCGGTGGAGGCCGCCGCAGCCGGTGAGACCGTGGAATGGGATTAAAGATTGCTCGCAATTCGGGGCGGCGTGTCCGCAGCCGGATTCTCCCCTGCGGGATACACCGGCTAACCAGAGTGAAGACTGCCTCACGCTGAACGTCTGGACGGCAGCGCACGCGGCGGATGAAAAGCGCCCGGTGATGGTGTGGATTCATGGCGGCGCGAATGTGATGGGCGCCTCCTCCAAGCCGCTCTATGACGGGGCGCAGTTTGCTTCCAACGGCGTGGTGCTGGTTTCCATCAATTACCGCCTCGGCGTGTTTGGCTACCTGGCGAGTCCGCTGCTCAATGCGGATTCGCCGCGCCACGTGTCCGGGAACTACGGGATTCTGGACCAGATTGCCGCTCTGAGGTGGGTGCGCCGCAACATCGGCCGTTTTGGCGGCGACCCGGCCAATGTTACCATCTTCGGGGAGTCGGCGGGCGCCGTCAACGTGGGGATTCTGCTGGTGAGCCCGCTTTCGAAGGGCCTGTTCGAGCGCGCCATCATGGAGAGCGGTACCCCGGTGGCCGTGCAGGACCATCTGACGGGAACGGACCCGGCCAGCCTGACCGGGACGCAGCTCTTCAAGGCGCTGAACGCCACGACAGTGGAGGAGGCGCGGGCGCGGTCCTCAAAGGAACTGCTCGACGCGATCAAGGTAAAGATGGGACCGCTTTCACCGGGCACGATGATCGGGCCGGTGGTGGATGGGTGGGTGATCCCCGACGATCCGATGAAGATGCTGCAGAAGGGTCGGTTCCACCACGTGCCGGTGATGTTGGGGACCAACGCCAACGAGGGCTCTCTCTTTACCCGGACGCTGCCGGCAGGCACGCCGGAGAGCTACGACACTCTGATCCGGAGGCTGTACGGCGCCGAAGCCCCGGACGTACTTCGGTTGTTCCCACCCGGCACGACAAAGACCTCAACACGAGAAGCCGAGGATAAGCTGCTAACGGTGGCGGCATTCGCGGCGCCGGCGCGACGGGTGGCGCGGGACATCGGCGCGGTGGAGCCTGCCACGTACCTTTACCAGTTCACCCGCGTTTCGGTCCTGCTCCGGCTGTTGAGCATGGGCGCCACACACGGCTCCGAGATCCCGTACGTCTTCAACTCGATCCCGCAGCGCTTCAGCCGCGCCCGGCTGGACTACGAGCTGGGCCGCGAGATGCAGGCCTACTGGGTTCAGTTCGCAAAAACGGGCGACCCCAACGGCGCCGGCCGGCCGAAGTGGCCGCGGTACACGGCGGCGGGGGACGCTCACCTGGAGTTCGGTGACACGGTTCAGGTGGGGCATCACCTTGACCAGGCGGCGTGCGATCTATTCGACCGGATCAAGCCCGCCCACCTGCCCGGGAGAGAGTAACCCGGGCGCGACGCGCCGCCATCTGCTGGTATAATCAGAGCGGAGGCTGCCATGCGTTTCTTCAACACGACCGGACCGGTAAATCCCGAGGACCATTACTGCCTGGATCCACTATCGCGATGGAACCTGAGCGAGATCCTGAATCTGATCGGCCAGAAGAGGTACTTTGTCCTGCACGCGCCCCGCCAGACTGGAAAGACATCCTGTCTGTTGGCCCTGGTGGACCTGCTCAACCGGGAAGGCCAATACCGGGCTGTCTACACTAACGTCGAGAACGGACAGTCGGCGAGGGAGAACGTTGGAGAAGCGATGCGGGCTATAATCTCTGCGCTGGCGGGCTTCGCGCAGAGTATGCTCAATGATTCGTTTATCGCAGGTCGTATGGATGAGCTTCTGGGCCGATCGGGCCCTCACGACGCGCTTCATTCGATATTATCGTCGTGGGCAGCTTCCAGCCCAAAGCCGCTTGTCCTCATGATCGACGAGGCGGACGCTCTGGTTGGCGACACGTTGATCTCGCTGCTTCGCCAGCTCCGGACGGGATACCCTTTCCGCCCAGCCCGGTTTCCGCAAACGGTCATCCTCTGCGGCGTCCGGGACGTGCGAGACTATCGCATCCATTCCTCGACCGAGAAGGCGATTATCACCGGAGGCAGCGCCTTCAACATAAAGGCGGAGTCTCTACGCCTGGGAGACTTTTCGCGGACAGAGATGGAACAGCTTTACCGGCAGCATACCAGCGAAACCGGACAGGTGTTCCTGCCCGAGGCCCTGGACATGGCATGGAATCTGACCTCGGGGCAGCCATGGGTCGTCAACGCCCTGGCCTATGAGACCTGTTTCCGTATGACGGAGGGCCGGGACCGCTCGCTTCCCATCACGGCTGAAATGATGGAGCAGGCGGGGGAGAACCTCATCCTCCGCAGGGAGACCCACCTCGATCAGCTTGCCGATAAGCTAAAGGAGGACCGGGTCCGGCGAGTCATCGAACCGCTGGTGGCCGGGGAGGAGCTTTCGGAAGCGGCCACCGAAGACGACGTGCAGTACGTGATCGACCTGGGACTGGTCCGGCGGGACCGGAGCGGACTGCGGATTGCGAACGGCCTCTATCAGGAGGTTATCCCGCGCCAACTGACCTTTATGCCGCAGCTCACGCTCGAGAACCTGGTGGATCAGGCGTGGTTCGTAGGTCCTGATGGACAGCTCTTGATAACGAAGCTGCTCGAGTCGTTCCAGGAGTTCTTCCGGGAGAACTCAGAGCACTGGTCCGGTCGCTTCAGTTATCAGGAGGCCTGGCCGCAGCTCTTGCTGCAGGCTTATCTCCAACGAGTCGTGAACGGCGGCGGGCAGGTGCACCGCGAGTATGGGCTGGGCCGCGGCCGTACGGATCTGCTGGTCGTCTGGCCGCGGCCAGACCGTTCCGGAAATCAGAAGGTTGTCATCGAGCTGAAGGTGCGTCGAACGAGGCCGCTGGACCGGGTCATCGCCGAGGGACTGGAGCAGACGGCAAGCTACCTGGACCGCAGCGGGACTGCGGAGGGCCATCTTCTCGTTTTTGATCTGGACCCGGCGAAGAGCTGGGACCAGCGGATCTTCCGGAGGCAGGAGTACGTCGGGCGCCACGAGATCACGCTGTGGGGAATGTAGGGCCGGACGAGATCGCTCCTCCGTTCTAAAATGCGTCGCGGCGCCTCTGGGGAAGGACTTTGGTGCGGCGCCGCAGCGCTGGGGCGATACTACAGATGCACATCTTGATCGCCCCAGCACCTCTGCAGATAGTCGATCTGCGCCGCGTGGCCGTTGAGGTGGAACGCGGGAAGGGTCATGAAGAAGGTGAACGGCGTCTGTCCCTGCGGCGACTCGATCATTGCGCCGACCTGCTCCGGATCGACGGTGTCGAGCGCCGCAGCCGTGTCCGCGATTCCCTTTCGCAGCATCGTCTCCGCCTGTTCCAAATCGTCTCCGCCTGTTCCAATGTGGTGATGCCCCTGATCGCCGATTGGATCGGGTTGCGGAACTCCTCGCCGTGACGCTCACTGCCGGGCGGGCCCAGGAAGTCAGGGCGCGGGCGGGCGGTTCTCATCTCTCTGCAGCGTGTCGTGGGAGAAAACACGCCACATCCATCCCGAGCGGGTCAGCCGACATTGGCCGGTGATGGCGGTCGCCACGATCTGGATCTTGGCCTACGGTACACGCATGGAGGAGCCGGTTGAGGACCGGACAATCCAGAAGGCAATCGAGGACGCAATGGAAAAATGGCCCGGCTCCGCGAATAGCACTTCCCGTAGTACTCCAATGCCGCGCTCTGGGCAGAGGGACCGACGCCAGGTGAGCCTGTTCCGCCTCGTATTGCTCACGTTTGCGAGGCAGATCCTGTGCTGGCGACCGCGGCAGCGGCTGTTCCTGGGGTGGTCGCCGCTGACCCGCAAGCTGCTGGGCGTGAAACGGCGCGACGCCGACAATGACAGACCGAACGGTTAGCCTGGACCATGTTCAGGAGTGGACATTGGCTGCATTGCTTCACGAGCTGGTGCGCTGCCAGGAAGCGATCCGGGTTGTTCTGGAAGACGGAAAAACGGTAGAGATCCGGCCGCTGAACAGACTCGATCCACTTCCGGTCCGCGAAGGCTTTGTGCCGGTGGGCTGGAGAGACGCGACCTACGCCCAATAAACTCCCTTTCAGCGGAAAGGTGTCGAGGGCGATGACCATCAGAGCTCCTCACGCAGTTTGAGGGACCGACCCCGCTCCGCCAGGGACGTCCCAATCTCCTCCCAGAGCCGAACCACGATCCCCGCTTCAGTCCAGCGCAAACAACCGCGTCGCCCGGATCGGGAAATCAATCTCAAAGGAATCGGCTGCCGGAACGGGCGGGGTACCGGCATAAAGATCCTGCACACGGGCTGTCCGCGGCAGCCGGATGCGGCGCTTCCCGCCCTGCCCTACACTCACCGCTAACAGATCGTTGGTGGCCCACACCACGTCTGGCGTCTCAATGTACTGATGAACGCCGGCGGCGCCAAAGAGCGACCGCAGCAGGGATGCGGGCATCAGCGGCGCAGCCGAGTAAACCGACGTCCATCCTGCGAACTTCCGCGCAACCAGGCCTGGCTGTCCCCCCGGCAGCGTCCCCATCGTGGCGGCGTCAGGGTCGTCCGCGTAGAAAGCCGGGTTCACCGCCGTGTCCACGCCGTACGAGGCGCCCTCCAACCCCCGAATGATCGGGTGGTTTCCCTCAAGCTTAATTCGCAGCGGCAGAGGATCCGGACTGCGCCGAAGCCGGATGCCTGTCAGGGACTCCATCGCGCTCTCATCCACGCGGCCGTTCCGGTAGAGACCGGGCGCATAGAAGAAGACCAGCACGCGGCCATCTCCCTTCAGGCTTTCGATGGCCCGGCGAGTCTCCTCCGAGGGCGCAAACCCCGTCATAAACAGGAAGATCCGCCGGTCGGTGAGCCGCGGCAGGTCTTCGGATAGATAGGTCCCCACCGGCGAACCCGCCCGGAACAGCTCGGGAAGCTGGCTCACCAGCAGCCAGGCGCCCAGTGGATCTCCCACGCGCAGGTATGTCAGACTCTCCTCGTCCACGATCATCGCGGCCTGGTCCACCGGCGACCGGTCACGATCCAGACAACTGGCGGAAATCCGGGTCAAATCGGCTAATCGCTTCATCAGCGCGGGGTTGTCGTACCGGTTGCCGCCCACGTCAAACCACCACTGCCCGGTCCCATGGACGATGACGTTCGCCAGTTCCTTCTCCTGCTGCAGGATGTCACCGGCGACGTCTGGCGGTTTGCCCCACTCGCCGACCTGGCCGCCCGAGAGCGAAGTCCGGATGTCGTTTTCGTCGAACCAGAGCTTTCCGTGGACCTGAACGCTGTCGAGCAGTGACATAAAGTGGCTGGTTCCCTCGCCTCCGAGTTGGCGGAAGGCATAGCTGGTTGGGCTGCAAAGGAAGTCCACGTACGGTGACCGCAGCACCCGGGCCAGGGCGAGATGCCCGGCGTTCTGCTGGCGCTGCTCCCCGCACAATTGGAGCAGGTACCCGTAGAAGACCCCGACGAGCTTCTCTCCTCCCGTGATCTCCTTGACCGCCCGCGCAAAGTGATCGATGGTATCCGCTACCAGGTACGAGTTGTACAGGTAAAAGTCGATCACCGGCTGCTCCCGCTCCGGATCCCGCAGCGAGCCCATGCTGGTATATTCGCGATCCATGCGGCTCGGGACCCGGGCGGTCTCAAACCGCACTTTCGAATCGCGCCACGCCGCTCGAAGCCGATCCACCGTTCCGTAGCGGCTGCGGAGCCACTGCCCGAAGCGAGCCTGGTTCACGGGAGAGTAGTCCACCCACTGGCCTTCATTGGCGCCCCACATCATCCATTCTTCCGTCGTTCCCGAGGTCAGGTGGTATCCGATGCAGCGGTCGGCATAGGGGGAGGCTTCGACGTGCGCGATCAGGCGCCGGAGCCCCTCCACGGTGTCGCGCCGCCAGGCTTCGGAGGCCCAGCTTGGCGCCGGCTTGCCGCCCTCGTGGATGAACAGGACGGGATGTCCGTCCCCTGGATCCATCTGCACCAGGTCGTTCGGATGCTGGTCACTCCACCACCGGGGCGCGTGCAGGTACAGCCGGGGAAAAAAGTAAGAGCCGGGACGCGAGTCCAGCGCCATCATCACTCGCTCGTCGAGTTCAGAGAAGTCGTACCGGCCGGGACCCAGCCAGGCGGTGCGGGCCAGCCCGTAACCGGACTCCGTGGGGGTGGCGCTAAAGGAAAAGAGATCCAAGCCGGCCGCGGCAAACTCGTCATAGACCTGCGAACTCGGTCCGTAGGCCATATAGGCGATTGGATTATGAGGCTGTCCGCGCTGGCGCGTCCTTCCCCCCGGATTCTGAGCGGGTGTCGTGTCCAGGAACAGGGTCGGCTTGCCTCGGTGTGGATGGATAGCGGCCGCAGTTCGTCCGGGATGGCGGCTTTCCACCTCCACGGTCGGAACCCCTTTCGTTCCCCGCGTGACAGCCTCGCCCAGCTCCACGGAGACGGTACAGCGGCCGCCGAGGGAGTACCCCGGGATGCGTACCCGCGATTGGGCCGTGAGCAGTTTGCCTGCCGGGAGGGTGGGAAGCGGCCCAGGAAGAGAGAGCGGCACGCGGAACAGGGGGACACCGTCGCGCAGGAATGCCAGGGAGGCGCCGTCTGTACTGCACGGCCTGTCCAGCCGGAAATCGATGCGCACCGGATAAGATTCGCCGTGCTTCATTCTTGCCGGAATTTCCAGATGGGTGATGGTGGCGGTCGGCGGGGTTGGTCGGAGCACCTCGATTCGCTGCACCTGGAGATGGTACGGGGTCCCCGGCTGGAGATCAAACGCAATCAACGTGTAGTAGCGCAGCGGGCCGTCCATCTTGCCATCGGGGTCGGCCGACCAGGAAGCGATCTGCCACCTGTCCCGCGGGAACTCCACATCCTGCCACTCCGCGGTGAGAGAGCCCGGCTGCAGGGAGATCCGGTTGGCTGTCCATTCCGACCCGTCGGCGTCGGCAGCCTTACACGCCAGGATCAAGGGAGAGCCCAGGTTCCGCAGCCGCACGTGGATGGAGTTGAAGGGCAGCCTCACCGGACGGTGGAGAAAGATATCGTTGAAAGTCACCCCACGGGAGATAAACTGCCAGTCCAGGGCATCGTGAGCCGGCGAAAGCTCCAGCGTGTCGCGGATGAACTCGGCCTGCAGCCTCGCTGCGTCACGCTCCGTGCTCCAGTCGGCCAGGTCTTTTCCATCGAAGAGCAGCTCTGCGACCTGTGCTGGCGCCGGGGCTGCTTCGCCAGCCAACGAAAGCCCGGCCGCGCTCACACCCGCAGCGCCGGCTCCGATGGCGGTCAAAAATGTACGCCGGGTGAACGGTCTTGTCATCTTGATTCTCCCATCCCTTTAGCAGAGTCAGAGCCAGCGGCGTGGATGCCGCGCCGACCCCGGCCGATCCGGACAAGGGCGCTGAGCAGGACCCATGCCCATCCTTTCGTTTCGCCGGCATGTCCAATCATGCCTGCTCACCCCCTCGAAGCTCTTCGAGGTCAGGGATACGTTCGCCTTCCACCGCTGCCGATCCGGTCTGAGGGGTTCAAACGAGCCGTGCGGGTTGTCTATGAGAGACAGTGCGCACTCTGCAGAATCGGGGTGATCACAGCGGAGGGCTATACCGTGGTCGACGCCTCCCATATCGGGGTGGCGCGCCGCCATGAGGCGATTCGGCTTGTTCTGGAAGGCGGCGCAACCGCAGAGATCCGGCCGCTGGACATACTCCAGCCACTGCCGGAGCCTGAAGGCTTCCTGCCGGAGGGTTGGAAGGGCTTCAGGGGGATCTGATGGTAGAATTACCCCCGTCTATATTCTATCTATGGTCACCAGTCCGCCGTCGCGAAACTGCACGATCAGCTCAAAGTCTTCGAGTAGAGCGGCGCCGAGGAGGGGTCGTCGTCCGGTTGCCAGGACCGGAACCTCTAGCTCCGCACCGTCCCACAGGATTGTTGCCAGATGCACGGAAACCTCGATCGTCGTGTCGTCTGCCAGGGCAGCGGGAATCCGGTGGAGGAGCGGCAGATTCAGCGCGGCCACAGCCGTGGGCGGTAAGGTCAAATAGTCCGTGTAGCCAGTATCGACAACAAACTCGACAGGGAAGTCCGGCTGATTCGGCAGCCGGATTGGGATCGGCAAGAGCGCATGACGCCCTGTGACACCGCCTGTCATCACGGGTCGCTTCGCTCCAGGGCGCCGGCAAAGGAGACCGCGCTCTTATAGCCGATCCGGAGAGCGTACAGCCTGGCTCCGGGATGACGAGACAGGAGATGCCGTGACGACTCGATTCCCTTAGCATCTATCTCAAAGTCGCCGCTGTCCACGTCCATGACGATCATTTTCCCAAGGTTTTCAGATATCTCGATCTGGTCCCGGATCCGGGCGTAAAGTTGTCGTGCGCGGTCGCCCAAATCGCTGTCTACCGTCGATTGCAATGTCATCAGAGCTACCTCCCATAGCGGATTAGACACCGTGTTCACTCTTACCCTATATTATATAGAAGTGCCCTGGGCGGGGCCCGGCGTCTGCAAGACCAGGCCCTTTCGGAACTAACCGTCCGCTGCGGGGCGGTGTCAGAGGCCCCCGGCGCGGTATACGCTGAGAGGATGAGAGGAAGGATACAGGAGCCGGCAATGACAGATCGAACGGTTAGACTGGACGATGTTCAGGAGTGGACGCTGGCTGCCCTGCTGAACCAGGTGGCGCGCAGCCATCAGGCGATCCGGGTTGTTATGGAGGACGGCAAAACGGTAGAGATCCGGCCGCTGGACACACTCGAGCCACTTCCGGAGCTTGAAGGCTTTGTACCGGACGGTTGGAAGGACGCGATCTATGCCCGGTAGATACACCTTCCTGGATGCTGGTGTCTTCATCGGCGCGCTACTCCAGGTAGACCCCAGACATGGAGAGGCGCGTCCTCTGGTCGACGCCGCGCGGCGGGAGAGTGGATCACCTGCACAAGCGCAGGTGTCCTCAGCGAAGTCTATGCCGCTCTCACTTGGTTAGGCGCGCTCCCGCCGCGTAGTCCGGCTGACGCTTCACGGGCGGTCGCAGTTCTGGTAGCCCCGCTATCAGGGTGCTTGAGGACGGGATGGAAGTGTCCCTGCTCACGCCGCGACTGGCTGCAGCGTATTCCCTGACCGCCCGACGCATTCATGACGCCCGCCATGTGAGCGTTCTGCGATCACTTGATCGGCGACTGGTGACGACGCGGCCCTGTCTTGCGGAAGCCTTCCATCTTCTTCGGAACTTTATGGGCAGGCCGGGGCAGGCCATTCTGCTGGATTGGCTCGAGATCGGGTTTCTCGACGTCCATGAATCGTCTGAGCAGGAAAACAAACGAGTTTATTCGCTAATGCGACAGTACTCCGATGCGCCAATGGACTATGCAGACGCCTCCCTGGTTGCGGCTGCGAAATCGATTGGCGTGGCTCAGATTCTCGCCGTTGACAGCCGCTTCTACGCCTACCGCCTCTTCGGCAAAACTCCTTTCGCAGTCCTGCCATAGCCGCCCGGCTCAAACAGCATGTTCCTCACGAGACCGAACGATTCTGGTGCGATCGATCGTTGTAGGGCCGCCCGGCGCGGCGGTCCGATCGCGTCTCCCCGACTGTGGAGCGGCTGCACCTGCCCGCATCCGCGGGCAGTGCGCCAGCGCGCGCTCGCCCGAACTCGGTTTTCCGTGTCAACTGGCGTTGACACGTGTCAACGCCGAGCGGATGAGGTACAACGAGTACTTTGAAGATCTGATTCGTGCCCGGTTACGGCCCTTTGACAGAACCGGACGGAGGTGTGATAATTCCGATGGGATGGAGAGCGGCTTCATGAGAGCCGTTAGAACAGCGTTGACGCCCGCGCGGAACTTGCTTCATGCCGGGTTGAGCAGGATCGCTGAACCTGCACTCGGTCGTGAGCGCTGACGCGTCGGGCGCCCCGACCCACGAGGATTGAAGCTGTCCGACCGCTGGTAGCAGAAGGGTACCGGAAGCTGGCTCTACTCTGGCTGCTGGTGCAGAATGGGTCGCTTGACGCCGCTCACGTCCTTTTCTGGGACGAACCGGAAGCAAACCTGAATCCCTCTCTGTTGCGTGAGGTGGCCGGCACGCTGCTGGGCCTCACAAGAATGGGGGTGCAGATCTTCATCGCGACCCACAGTTACGTGCTCCTCAAGGAGATCGATCTCCAACGAGCGTCAAAGGACATTGTCCGCCTCTATGCTATGGCTCAGGATAAGAATCGCGCGGTTCAGGTAACGCCTGCCGATGATTACGCCGGCCTGGAGCCGAATCTGATCGCATCCGAGTTCGATCACATCTACACAGAGGAGCTGCGTCGGGCAGTGGGGAGCGCGTGATGGATCTTAGCGAAGACGAGAGCGGGCTCCATTTTGAGTTTCGTAATGTGGAACATGGCGAAAAGCTTGATGCGAGCTTTTCGGTCTGGCCGGCAGCGGATTTCTACATCGAACTACCCAGTCAAAAAGCCGCCGTGGCGGGTCGGGCTAAATGCTATGGTGGTCAGCGTGGATCAGTGGAATTATAGTTTCCCTCATTACGGGATCATGAGGTCGGTCCCGTAATGGTAATTCGATAGCCGCTCCGAGGTTGACTGGTTCAGCGCGGCGGGACGGAAGAGGAAGTAGCGGGAGCAGGCGCAGGGTTGAGCTGACCGATCGCAGGCGGGGTGACACACGGCAGGTTGCGCCGTGAGTGGTACAGGAGCTTCCACATGAAAATGCGAAATCTGGCGCCGCTGCTCCTCGGAGCCCTCATCGCCGCAACGATCGCTCCCGGCTGGGCGCAGGACGTGAAGGACGCCCCTCGACCGGCGCCGCTGACCTGGGGCCAGGAACCCGTGGAGGTCCTGAGCTCCCAGCGAGCCCAGATCTGCATCAACGGTCTGTGGCAGTTCGTTCCCATGCTGCAGCCTGCCGAGACTCAGCCCTCCGGTGGGCTGGCGTGGATTAATGTTCCGGGAGCGTGGAATGGAGCTCAGATGCTCCCGGGCCTGGCCTCCGGGCCGGCCCAGGGCCCGGCCTGGAATAACTTCGGGAATGGCGCCAGCACGTGGCGCGCGTGGTACATCCGCAAGATCAATGTCCCGGCGGACTGGGCCGGGCGGTCGGTTCTGGTTTCTCTGCAGCGGGTGGGTACCGACGCCATCGTCTATGCCAACGGCAAGAAGTGCGGGACGATCACCTGGCCTGCCGGCGAGGCGTACATCACCCGCGCTGTAACCCCCGGGGGCGACAATACGCTCTGGATCGAGGTGATGGCGACCCGCAATCCCCCCGCATCCGGCGTGCCGGATCCGACCAAAGTCGATCCCGATGACGTGGGCCGGGTCCCCGCAAAGGGCTTGATGGGCGACGTGATGCTCTACAGCCGGCCCAAGGGCGCGCACGTGCAGGATGTCTTCATCCAAACTTCCACGCGCCAGAAACTATTGACGGTGGACGCCGATCTGAGCGAGGTTCCAGCCGCGGGCCCGGTGCATTTTGTCGCTCATCTGATGGACGCGAAGGGCATGGAAGAGAAGACCTTCTCGGCCGACGCCGCCGTGGTGGCAGGCGATTCCACGGCGCATCTGACCTGGTCGTGGCCCAACCCCCGCCTGTGGGACCTGGACCAGCCGAACCTGTACACGCTCAAGCTCGAGGCGACAGGCGCCGGCCTGAAGGACGAGTACGCCCAGACCTTCGGCTTTCGCGAGTTCTGGACCGAAGGCCGCAATTTCTATCTCAACGGGACGTTGATCCATCTCCGTCCCACGTCTACGCCGGATGGGATCTGCCAGGATTCGCAGCTTCTGATCAACGACGCCATCAAAGGCAGCATCCACGTCGGCTGGAACCTGGAGACCCATGGCCCTTACGACCCCGGGGAGCGCGGGAGTGAGGACTTCCACCAGATGTGGGCCTACTGCTGCGACCACATCGGCTATCTGCAGGTCATCGATCTCCCCTCTTTGAGCGACTTCAGCCCGGCGGGCGAGAAGAAATTCGAGGAGACCACGGCGCAGTTCATGCTGCCTTATCGGAATTCCCCCTCGGTCGTGATGTGGGCCACCAACCCCAACCGTTACGGTGTCGGTGGGCTGGATGAGGACCCGCGGGTTCTGGGCACGACGCGGGAGGCGACCAGCGAGGAGTATAAGAAAACCCACCTGGCGCCGGCCCGGTGGTGCGTCGGCGCCGTCCACCGCGCCGACCCGACCCGCCCGGCCTTCAACTATTCCGGACAGCCGGGCGATGTCTTTAGCTCCAACGTCTACCTCGACTTTGAGCCGCTGCAAGACCGCGAGGAGTGGCTCAGCGCCTGGGCGAAGTCCGGGACAGTGCCCTACCAGGCGGTAGAGTTCGGCACACCCTGGAGTGATTCATTCATGCGCGGGCGGTGGGGCGATTCCTCCGACACCGAGCCCTGGATGACGGAGTTCTCCGCCATCTACCTGGGCCCGGAAGCGTACTCGCTGGAGCCCGACAATTATCGGAAGTTGATCACGAGCACATTCCGGGGCGGCCAGAATTATGGAGGAACCTGGCCGCAGCAGCCCCGCCTTGTGTTCGCGCCGGCCTTCCAGAAGGTGGAGGCGCTTTTCAACCGAAACACCTATCCAAGCTGGCGGATGTGGGGCATCAGCGGCGGCATGAACCCCTGGGACGAGGGCTGGGGCT
>DASRZA010000295.1:0-8853 GCA_035686845.1 Armatimonadota bacterium
CGCTCCGGGAGACCATCGGTGCTCCCCTGGCTCCTAACGACAGAGAAGAACAGGACCGCATCATTGGTGAGCTACGCGCTCGTCTGGTCGAGGAGGCGTTCGCCGCAACCCGGAACGAAGGCCGGTCCATGCCGCTCGACCAGGCTGTTGCTCTCGCTCTTCAGGGTGACAGCGAGGACGGCGACCTCGCGCCCGGTAAGCGTGCATAGTCGCAGGGGAGCGCTTCGGCGCGCAGTTCTGTGGGGCGTGGGCGTGCTTCCATACCACGATGCTCCTGACGAGCGGGAAACCAGGCTGCCGGTACACCGCGGGCCGACCTGGACGGACAGATGTCGCGTACCGGGAAGCCGCCTTTCAGATCGCGCGCCATGGCCAGTCGGGGGCGCTCGCGGTGACGATGGAATCAGCCGCCTTCATGTCCCTGCGGATCAACATCGGCGACGCTCGTCGCGTGCCAGGGAAATCTACCACAGCCGGTTTACGCCATACGAATCGAAGGTCGCGTCGGCGGATACGAGGACCACCCCCTCGACCACCGCGGTAGAGGCCAGCAGCCTGTCGAACGGGTCCCTGTGAATCATGGGCATCAATGTAAGTGGCTCGAGGTGAGATACTTCGATTGGCAGCAGTGCAATCCGATTCAGTGTCAATTGGGTCGGAAACATGGCGCCAAATAGTCGGGATAGAGACAGCTTGCCCAATCGGGCCTTAAGCGCAATCTCGAGGAGGCAGATAGGCGAGAGCAGGCGCTCATTCCGAGGGTCAGCGATCGCGGCCCTGGCCTTCGGGCTGAGCTTCGCATCGTCGACGATGAACCAGAGAAGGGCGTGTGTATCAAGCAGCAGCCTCACCGCGTGTACTCGTCGATCTCCTCGAGCGGCTCATCGAAACCTTCCGAGATTTGAATCAACCCTCGCGCGCTGCCCGGGTTCGGGTAGCCAGACCACTCGGGATCGACGACTGGCGGCACCGGCTGCACGCTGATCTGGAATACGCGGCCCTGGTCATCTTCAATGATTACGATTTGCCCTGCCTGCGCCGCATCGAGAAGTTCTGGTAGACGCTGCTGGGCTTCGGCGATTGTCAGTTGAGTCATGATTGTAGGCTTGTATGAATCGCACAATCCGGAACCGCGACTTACGACGTCCCAGGCCCTTATTTCGTTTGCTCGATTCTCGTGCTCGGACCGTTCCCCGGCCTCGTCGTTGATGGACTTCAACAGGTGGCGTCAGATTTCCTGCTTGTGCACCGCCCGCCGCCCGCCGCCCGGGACCCGGTGTGGCTCGCCGGCTGAATCTCCGTCCGGAATGCGGGCGGTGATACACCCGGTCGGTGCGTGCCGCTATGCCGATCGTCGTGACGCGCCTGGATCCGCATTCCCCGGATGCAGGGCCGCCGGGCACTGCCAACGGTCGGTCTAACAGCTATCACCACACGTATGTCTCCAACGGCGCCACGTACTGCTGCTACATCGGCCAGCAATGGGCGATGAGCCTTTCCCCATTTCCCGTTTCAACTACGACGCGAAAGGGTAATATCGTAAAGCGATGTTAGGCGCGTTGTCGGGCGCCTGGCTCCGATCTCCTTGTTGCCCCCCGGGTCAGCTCGGTCCCTCAAATGCCACGCAGCCGGGTACGCGTGTATAACTCACGGCCCCTCTATTCGGGCCTACGCGTCCCGAGCCTTCAGCATCCTCTGGCTGCTCCGGTGGTTCGCGAGACGCATGCGTTTCGCGTCTATCGCGGGGAGAGCCATTCGAATGGGCCACAGCCGCCGCAGGCGGTGGTTCATAACGAGGAAGGTAACACATGGATGAATCGGATACATCAGAACTATGCAGGGACTGCGGAAGAGATTACGCGGGAATGAGAGATATAGGAGGCATTATGAACGACGAGAAGCGATTACGGCAGCATCCAGCAGAGCGATTCGCCGCTCCCGAACATTTGATTGATTTGCACAAGGCGGTTGAGGCCCTGCGCCGCGAGCCGCACAAGGGAACCAGCGGGCACCGGCAGAAAGCTCTCTACAGGCACGGCCCCATCGAATGCCTGGTGTTTTTGTTCGAGGAGGGCTCCGTTCTTACGGATCACGTGGTAAATGGCGGCCCAGTTGCGATCCAGGTCCTGGACGGGGCGATCTCTATCAAGACACCTGACGCCCGGCACGAGATGAGGGCGGGCAGCCTTCTGCTTCTGGCGACGGGAGTGGTTCACAGCGTCACCGTAGAGCAGCCGAGCAGCATGCTCCTCACCGTGTATCTTGACGATCCAAACCTGTCGCCCGCCGAGTAATCCAGAGTGTAATGGAGATGAGAATCCACATGATCGGCCACTCGACGCTGTCCCTCGACGCGTTCGTCGCCGTGCTGCATGCTAACGGGATCCAGCAGATGGCAGACATACGCTCGATCCCGCGCTCGTCCCGCAATCCGCAATTCGATCGGGACTCCCTGCCGGTTTCGCTGGCGGAGGCCGGGATCGGCTACGCGCACCTGGCTCGCCTTGGCGGGAGGAGAGGTCGGCGCAAAGATCTTCCCGCCGGCGCCTCCCCCAACAGTGGCTGGCAGATCGAGAGTTTCCGAAACTACGCGGACTACGCCCTGACCTTGCCGTTTCAGGAGGGGATTGCCGAACTGGTGGAATGGGGCGCCCGACCGACCGCAGCGATGTGCGCCGAAGCCGTGTGGTGGCGCTGCCATCGCCGCATCGTCGCCGACTACCTGCTGGCGCGAGGCTGGACAGTCTTGCATATAGTTCCCCCGGCCCCGCCGGCCCCTCATAAACTCACCGCTTTTGCCGAGATCCAGCCCGATGGCACGATTTTTTACCCCGCGAGAGAGGACATAGCGACGATGAATGAGCCAGCAGCACTTGCCGGGCGCAGCGGGCAGTAGAGGGAAGGACCTGACCATGCGCATACAATCCCGGACACTGCTGCTGATCGTCTCGCCCGTAGTAATTCTAATTGCTGCGGCGTACATTCAATGGGCGGCTTTCGGTCTTCCCTACCTACCTCCGGTCCAGCCAGCTTCGCTCGTGCCGGCAAGCCCCCACGGGTTTCCAGCCTGGCTCCGTATCACCCACTACGTCAATTTTCTGTTCTTGATTCTGCTGATCCGCAGTGGCCTTCAGATCCTGGCGGATCATGCCCGGCTCTACTGGAATGTCCACTGTACACCGAACACGGAGTGGCTCCGCCTTGCGCCCGCTCCGGTACCGACCGACCGCGTCTGGACGGCGAAGGAAGACGCCCAGTATCTTTCCCCGTGGATCGGACTGCCAGGACGTCGCCACACCGTCGGCATGGCCCGGCACTGGCACTTCCTCAGCGTCCTGTTCTGGGTGCTCAATGGCGTGGTCTTTGTAGCGCTGCTGTTTGCTACCGATCAATGGAAGCGCCTGGTCCCGACCTCCTGGCAGATCCTGCCGGACGCCTGGGCGGTCTTCGTCCACTACGCGACGTTTCACATGCCGCCGGAGCCGAACGGCTTTTACGCCTACAACGCGCTGCAGCAGCTCGTCTACTTTGGCGTCGTGTTCATCCTGGCGCCCCTGGCGATTCTGACGGGGCCATCCATGTCCCCCGCGTTCACGTCGCGGTACGGATGGTACCCAAAGCTGCCCCTCAACCGGCAGATCGGCCGGTCGCTCCACTTTCTGGTGATGTGCTGTTTTGTACTATTCATCGTGATGCACGTCTCGCTGGTGATCTTTACGGGGTTTGCCAGAAACATGAATCACATCGTGATGGGGACCGACACCAGCAGTCCCGTGGGGCTTTATCTTGGCCTGGTCGGCATCGCCGTCGTGGTGGCGATCAACGCATGGGCTTATTACATGGCGTGGAAGCACCCCCGGGCGGTCCAGCACGCCGCCAGGGCAGTCGTAACCCCGGTGATGTCCTTGCTTCTCAACCATGCGGCTCCGCAGGTGGAGTTCCGCCGGGAAGACATATCCCCGTTCTTCTGGACGAACGGCAAGCTTCCGATCTCCGATGAATGGAAGGCGCTTTCGGCCAGCCAATACAAGGATTACCGGCTGAAAGTCTATGGCTGCGTCGAGAACCCCGTGGATCTTTCGCTGGAAGACCTCAGGGAGATGGGCGAGAAGTCCCAGATAACGCTGCATCACTGCATACAGGGATGGTCCGGGATTGCGGAGTGGGGCGGGCTGCCGATGGTGGAGCTGGTGAAGCTGGTCCGACCAAAGCCCGGGGCGCAGGCGGTATTCTTCTACTCGTTCGGTGAGGGCGGAGAAGGTGGAGAGTTCTACGACAGCCTCTCCATGGAGAACGCCCTGCACCCTCAGACCTTGCTGGCCTATGAGATGAATGGAGAGCCGCTGGGCGACCTTCATGGCGCGCCGCTGCGGCTCCGTGTGGAAAACCAGCTTGGATTTAAGATGGTCAAGTGGATCCGTGCTGTCGAATTCGTGGAAAGCCTCCAGCAAGTTTACCAGGGAGAGGGCGGTTACAACGAAGACCATGAATACTTCGGCGAGCTGGCGAATATATGACGCTCATGCCTCGGGGGCTGATCGCTCGTCAGAAAGAAGAATAGTATGGCAGAGATAGAGGCGAACCGCCTGCAGAACTTACACCGCTACTGGTGCGCCGCCAATTACCTGACGATTGCCCAGATTTACTTGCAGGAGAACCCGCTGCTGCGGAAGTTGCGGCCGACTTCCGGAACCGCGGCCCCGCGTGGTGCGAAGAGCACCTCCCGGGGGCTGCAGCACTGATCGAGAAGCACGGCATCCAGCTTCCGGAGCGGGTGGAGCAGCACGACCTTTCCGAAGCCGCCTCCGTGCTCGGCTGGCGGCCGAAGGTCGGCTTCCTGGACTTCCTCCGAGACATGGCGGAAAGGGACTCCCGGAAAGAAGATGTCAGCGCCCTCCGGGTGCCCGGCGAGTTACCCCAGTCATAGTAACGCCGGAGATCCCCGGCGTTTGAATCGCACCCATTGATAGACGATATAGAACAGCGACGGTCATCGCTTTCAGTACAGCCACGGTGCACAAGGCTTCGATACGCACCGCTGACAACGCTCTTCTGTAGGATATAATGGTTTCGCCTTGCGGTTCGCGGCTGACAGGTACGCGCTCCCCTCCTCGCATCTGATCCGACGCAGGTGTTTCGGTAGGAGAGGAACGCGGGCCACTTTCATGCTCGTATGTTTCAAGAATCGGGGCGACGGGACTCGAACCTGCGCTAAGCAGCGTATCAGGTATACTAAAATAGTCCGTTCTGCCTCTGGAACTCGCTATTAGCAGGACGGCGAACCGGACTGGCAGTCTCACCGTCAGGGCACGAGGGAGTCAGGAATGGCAGCGCCCCACCGCAAAGACCGTTATGGCGAAACCTGGGACCCCGCCCAGATTGCGGCTCTTTCCACGGAGATTCACAAAGTTCGGGAGTGGGCCGTGATCTCCGGTGGTTGGGCGTGGCACTATATGAGCCCGCCCCACGCGGAGTACAAGCATGCGCATGACCACAAGGACGTGGACCTGCTGATCCCACGTCGGTCGTTTGCTGCATTGATGGCGGCGGTGCAGGCGGCGGGTTACCAACGCGAGTGGACGCGCTTTGATGGGTTGACGCCGGACTTCTATCGCTATGCCACCGTTGTGCCGGGCGGTGGCCGGCCGGTAAAGGTGTTGTTCGATATCTTCGTGGAGGATGCTCCCTGGGTGGAGACTCCATCGGGGATGCGGGTGGTGGAACCGGGTTACCTGCTCTCCCTCTACGGGAAGAAGCACAGCAGTGACCTCTGCTTCAGCGTACAGATCGCGCGGGACCTGGTGCGCCGAGGTGAGAACCCGGTGGGGCACCCGGCTATGGCGGAGTTTGGGAGATTCTTTGGCGAGAGTGGATGAGCCCGATGACTCACCTGCCGGAGATCCCCCTGAATAAACACGCCAGGAATGGCGGCGGCTTTCCGCTGAGTCTTTCGTTGATGCCTTTTTGAGGAGACTTTGATCTCACACTGTCAGCGTCATGGCGTGGGTCCCGCAGAGGCTTTCTCCAAGCCGGACTGATCCTATCCTGCTGTGGCTGTCGGGGCGCCGATATCCGGGCCGGAAACCTGCTTCAGCGCGGGTCCTCGTCACTCTGCCCGAAAGCAGAAAGGCCGGCGGCAGAAAAGCCGCGGGCCTCAATTAGTGGTCGGGGCGACAGGATTCGAACCTGCGACCACCTGCACCCCATACAGGTGCGCTACCTGGCTGCGCTACGCCCCGATTGACAGACGGTTGTTCGCTCCACCGCGCCTCGGCGGAACAACGTCCGGCTGCGAACATTATACCGCGGTGGCTCAGGCGAAGTCAAACGATGGTTCGCAGCTTGGTCTCGATAGGGTGTCGTCCTTTGTAATGCGCTGCACAAGCGGCCCCCGCATCGAGCTAAACCCCAATGCTATAGCATAATGAAGCCCGCTAAAGCAGGCTGCACGAAAACGGGCCCGAGGTACGGGGCGCGGGAGCCTATCGCTTCAGCGCTTTTGATTCATCCTTCATCTTTCATCCGTCATCCTTTAGCGGTCCTTCGTCCTCCGTCTTCCGTCCCCTAAAACTCCGCGCTCCCCGGTGTTCGAGGAAACGGAATGACGTCCCGGATGTTTTTCATGCCGGTCAGGTAGAGCATCAGCCGCTCAAACCCGAGTCCGAAGCCGGCGTGGGGCGCGGTTCCATACTTCCGGAGCTCGAGGTACCACCAGTAATCCTCTTCCTGGAATCCCTGATTGAGGATCTTGTCGCGCAGAACGTCGTATCGCTCCTCGCGCTGGCTGCCGCCAATGATCTCGCCAATCCGCGGCGCCAGGACATCCATGGCCCGCACCGTTCGCCCGTCGTCGTTCGCCCGCATGTAGAACGCCTTGATCGCGGCCGGATAGTCCGTGACGATCACTGGCTTCTTAAAGGTCTGTTCCGTGAGGTACCGTTCATGCTCGCTCTGAAGATCGACGCCCCATTCCACCGGAAACTCCCAGGTCTGCCCGCTTTTTTCCAGGATCTCAATTGCCTCGGTGTAGGTCAAATGCTCAAACGTGCTGCTCACCACGTTCTCCAGCGTTTCCAACACCGTGCCATCGATTCGCTTGTTGAAGAACTCCAGGTCGTCCGAACAGCTCTCCATCACCGACCGGATAATGGACTTTAAGAAGTTTTCGGCGAGTGTCATGTCTCCGAGGAGATCGCAAAACGCCATCTCAGGCTCAACCATCCAGAACTCGGCTAAATGGCGCGGCGTATTGGAGTTTTCGGCCCGAAACGTTGGCCCGAACGTGTAGACGTTGCTGAAGGAGAGCGCGAATATCTCCGCTTCGAGTTGTCCGCTCACCGTCAGGTACGCCGGCCGGCCAAAAAAATCCTGCGCGTAATCCACCACGCCTGCGGCGCGCGGCAGGTTCATCAGATCCAGCGTCGTCACACCGAACATCGCCCCGGCGCCTTCGCAATCGGAGGCGGTAATCACGGGCGTCTGAACATACATGAAGCCCCGGCTCTGAAAAAAATCGTGAATCGCGCGGGCCAGGGCGTTCCGCACCCGGAACACCGCGCCGAAGGTATTCGAGCGGGTCCGCAGATGCGCGATATCCCGCAGGAACTCCATCGTATGGCCCTTCTTTTGGAGCGGATACGAAGAGGGATCCGCGGGGCCGAACAGGTGTATCTCCTTCGCTTTTAGCTCCACCGCCTGGCCGGCCGCCGGCGATTCCACCAGGTCGCCCGTTACGCGCACACAGGCGCCGGTCGTCACGTGCCGCAGAATCTCTTCCGGGATGCTCCCCTCCTCAATCACCACCTGCAGGTCAGCGAAACAGCTTCCATCATTGATCTGCGCGAAATGGACGCCCTTACTGTCGCGCCGCGTCTTCACCCATCCATGCGCCGTCACCATGCGTCCCGCCGTGCTCCGAAGAATGTCCCGGATGTACCCGCCCGTCTCAATCATGCTTCATCTCCCGTTCTGTCTACCCCACGCCCGATTATAACATACGCCCACCGCAACATGGCACGCGGCGGCGCGGAAGAGGGTAAAGAAGGACGGATGCTGCGCGGACGAAGGACGAAGGACGGAGGACCTCGAAAGGATGAGGGATGAAGGATGAGTCAAAAGTAACCGACCTCGCGCCTCGCGCCCGTTTTCTCGGGGAGTAAGATGATGACACAAGAACTGTTAGGTGCGGTGACGGGTGATGACGTGGCGGCTGCGCGCCGGCTGCTCGACGGGGGCGCGGACCCGGAAACGACCGACGACGACGGGCGTACGCTCTTGATGATCGCGGCGCGTGACGGGCACGTGGGGATGGCACAGTTGTTGTTGGAACGCGGGGCCAATATCAATGCCGTCACAAACCACGGCCTCAGCGCGCTTATGACCGCCGGCAGAGCGGATCGACGGGATGTGGTGCGGCTGTTGATCGCGAATGGCGCAGAGGTTAACGCCCAGACTGAGCGCGGTGCGACTGCGCTCACCCTGGCAGCGATGAGAGGCGCCGCGGGCGCTGCGGCGGATCTGCTGGAGGCCGGCGCCAATCCAAATCTATCAGGCGAAATGGGCCCTCCGACGCAGTGGGCGAGCTCGCTCGGGAATATCGATATTCTTCGAATGCTAATCCAGCACGGCGCCGCGGTCGATGCCGCGAATCCAAATACCAAAACTACCCCGCTCGGCGGGGCCGCAATGAAAGGGCGCCTCGACTGTGTGAACCTCCTCCTGGATGCCGGCGCCAGCCCCAATGGCTCCCCTGGACAGCCGGTTTCACCGCTCAGAATCGCGATCGTGCAGGGTCATCAGGAGATTGTCCGCGCACTGTTAAGTCATGGAGCGAGGACGGTTGAAGAAGACGGC
>DASRZA010000296.1:0-19388 GCA_035686845.1 Armatimonadota bacterium
GTTTCGGGGAGAGGCCGGGAGAGAGGTCTGCTGCGTGAGGCGGGGGTCTCGCACAGGCAGAGACGCCTGCGCCACTGGCGCCATGACGGTGGCGCAGGCCCCCGCGGCTGCGCAGCGCGCTACTGGTACTATGACGGTGGCGCAGGCCCCCGCGGCTGTGTAGCGCGCCACTGGCGCCATGACGGTGGCGCAGGCCTCCGCGCCTGTGCAGCGCGGTCCCCGTCCTCCGTCCTCCGTCCTCCATCTTGATGCTTTTGTGAACATTCTATGAGGTCTTTCTATGTCTGACTTGACGCCCGGTGGATTTTATATAACGGGCGGGACGCTCCAGAATGACGCGCGCTCTTATGTGCGCCGCGCCGCTGACGACGACCTTTACGCTCGGCTGGCCGACGGAGAGTTCTGCTATGTGCTGACGGCGCGGCAGATGGGCAAATCCTCGCTCATGGTTCGCACCGTCGCGGCGCTGAGGCGGCAGGGCGCGTCGGTCGTCGCGCTGGACCTGACTTCCCTGGGTCAGAACCTCTCGGTGGAGCAATGGTATTACGGTCTCTTAGAGCAGGTCGGGCAGAGTCTTGATCTTGAAGATGAATTGGCAGATTACTGGCGGGAGCACCCCGAGGTGGGCCCGCTGCAGCGATGGATGAGCGCTCTGCGGGATCGGGCCCTTCCACACGATCTCGCGGCGCCGAATGGAAAAGCGGCGCCGCTCGCTGGCCGGCTGATCCTCTTTATCGATGAGATTGACGTGGTGCAGAGCCTGCCGTTCTCCACCGACGAGTTTTTTGCCGCCATCCGGGAATGCTATAACCGCCGCACGATAGGCCCGGCGCTGTCCAATCTCTCGTTCTGCCTTCTTGGTGTTGCCACTCCCTCCGACCTGATCCGGGATGTCCGGATGACGCCGTTCAATATAGGCCGGCGAATCGAGCTTCATGACTTTTATGCCGTCGAGGCGGCAGCACTGATCGAGGGGCTTGGCAGGACTGGAAGAGATGAGACCCAGGCAAAGTCGCTGCTGCAGCGGGTGCTGTACTGGACCGGAGGGCATCCTTATCTCACCCAGCGGCTCTGCCAGGCTGTGGCGTCCGATGAAAGTGTAGGCGACCCGGCGGGAGTCGATCGAGTATGCAGTGACCTTTTCCTCTCCAGTCGCTCCCGAGAGAGCGATGACAACCTGCTCTTTGTGCGAGACCGGCTGCTCCGGAGCGAAGAGGACCGGGCGGGGCTGCTGGATCTTTATGATAAGGTCCGGCGGCGGCCGGGCAGCGTGCGCGATGACGAGAGCAGCCCGCTCATCAGCGTCCTGCGGCTCTCCGGGATCGTAAGTGTAATAAACGGGACGCTCCACGTCCGCAACCGGATCTACAACCAGGTATTCGATAGAGACTGGATAACGGCCAACATGCCCGGCGCCGAGCTCCAGCGCCAGCGCGCCGCGTACCGTCGCGGACTTCTCCGCGCCAGCGCCATCGCGGCGCTGATTGTCGCGGGGACGGGTGCGCTCGCCGCCCTGGCGTGTATCAACGCGAGGGCCGCCCATAAGAACCTGCTCATGGCGAACCGGAACGCCGCGCAGGCGCATAGAAACCTGCTCATGGCGAACCAGAACGCCTTGTCGTTCAAGCATCTGCTCTACGACACTGACATGAATTTGATTCAGCAGGCGTGGGAGGCGACGCCGATACAGGTGGGCCGGGTCGCGGAGTTGTTGAAAGAGACCCGGATCAAAACACCCGAGTTTTGCGGTTTTGAATGGGGATACTGGTGGCGTCTCTGTCACCAGGACCTTTTGACCCTCGAAGACACCGCGCCCGTCACATCGGTCGCGTTCTCCCCGGACGGAGAACGGTTGGCTTCTGGAAGCGCTGACGACGCTATCACGATCTGGGACGCGCAGACCGGACATAGGACGCTCACTCTCAAAGACCACACCGGGCCTGTCAACCTGGTGGCGTTCTCCCCGGACGGGAAGCGGCTGGCGTCGGGAAGCCTTGATAAAACCATCAAGATCTGGGATCTGCAGACGGGCAAGAAGCCACTGACTCTCGTCGATACGGCGTTCGTCGGTTCGGTCGCGTTCTCACCGGATGGGAAGCGGTTGGCCTCGGGAAGCATGGATATCAAGATCTGGGATGCGCAGACCGGCCGCAAGATTCAGACCCTCAAGGGGCACGGAGGTCTCGTCGAGTCTGTCGCGTTCTCACCGGATGGCAAGTGGCTCGCGTCGGGAGGCGATGACAGAACCATCAGAATCTGGGATGCGCAAACCGGCCGCGAAACACGCACCCTCAAAGATAACTCCCTGGGTCCCGTCGAAGCCGTCGCGTTTTCACCGGATGGGAAGTGGCTCGCTTCGGGAAGCGGTGACCACACCATTAAGATTTGGGACACCCAAACCGGCCGCAAGATTCACACCCTCGAAGGCCACACCGGCGTGGTCTATGCCGTGGCGTTCTCGCCGAATGGGAAGCGGATAGCGTCAGGAAGTGAGGACAACACCATCAAGATCTGGGATGCCCAAACCGGCCGGAAGACGCGTACGATCAAGGGGCACACCGGAGGTGTCTTGGGCGTCGCGTTCTCACCGGATGGCAAGTGGCTGGCTTCAGGAAGCCGTGACAAAACCATCAAGATCTGGGATGCGCAGACCGACCGCGAGACCCTCACCCTGAAAGGTCACACGGAGGTTATTCCTTGGGCGACTGACCAAACAGCCAAAAAACGGGAATCTCCGTTCCTCAAACCCCGCCCTGGACACGCACAGCCAGCAGGGACATTCCCGCTGCCTGTCATATATGTAGAATCGCCGTTCCTCAAAGGCCACCCTGGGGCTGTCCTTGCTGCCGTGTTTTCACCGGATGGGAAGTGGCTCGCTTCGGGAAGCGCTGACCACACGATTAAGATCTGGGACACCCAAACCGGCGGGGAGACGCGCACTTTCAGAGGTCACACGGGGACCATTTATGCCGTGGCGTTCTCGCCGCACGGGAATCGGCTGGCTTCTGGCAGCTGGGACAGGACCATCAAGATCTGGGATCTGCAGACTGACAGGAAGCCGCTCACCCTCGCCGACACCGCGCATGTCGAATCCGTCGCGTTCTCACCCGATGGAAAACGCTTGGCTTCGGGAAACATGGACGGTGCTATCGAGGTATGGGACGCGCAAACTGGCCGCAGGATATACACCCGCAGCGACCAAACCTTCAGAGGTCACACCTGGCCTGTCCACGCTGTGGCGTTCTCACCCGATGGAAAACGCTTGGCTTCGGGAAACATGGACGGCGCCATCACGATCTGGGACGCGCAAACCGGCCGCAAAATCCACCTCCTCGAAGGCTACACCGCCAAAGACTACACCCTCGAGTCTGCCACATCTCTGGCGTTTTCGCCGGATGGGAAGCGGTTAGCTTCGGGTGTCGGCGGTACCATTAAGATCTGGGATACGCAAACCGGCCGCGAAACATTGCCCCCCTTCGAAGCCCACACCGGCCCCGTTTGGGCCGTGGCGTTCTCGCCGGATGGGAAGCGGATAGCTTCGGGGGGCTTTGACAAGACCACCAGGATCTGGGATGCCGAGACCGGTCGCGAGATACTGACCCTGAAGGGCCACACGAATGTTGTCCGTTCTTTGGCGTTCTCGCCGGATGGAGGGCGGCTGGCTCCGGAAGCTTTGACGGCACTGTCAAGATCTGGTACGGGGGCGCGCCAAAGGATGTTGATCGGGGACGGAGGGCAGAGTGAGGACGAATGACGGAGGACCGGGCTCAATTTCCACGAAGGGAATCGCGCGGCCGGGGACGAAGAGTCTGACCTGTAACTGATTCGAAATATTTATTTACGACGCCCGCGCCTAACGCTCAGAAGTACATTTTTCACTAGATTAACTCCATCTACGTCCCAAAATCATCCCTCCCACCGCTTATAATTAGGGGGCCACTCACACGTCTCCATTGTCGCTCCCTTTTGCACCCACGACTCTACGTCTTAGAGAAGGAACCGACGTCTTGATGAAACCGTCCCAAACCGTCTCACTTGAGCACAAATCATCGCTAGAATCCGGCCCGAATCACCCCGAAAACGGCCCGAATCGGCCGCAATCCAACCCTTTTAACCCCATTTTCACCCCAATTCCGTCTCACACCCGCGCCCCGCGCCTCGCGGCCCGTCCCCCGTCCTCGGTCCTCCGTCCTCCGTCCTCCGTCCTCCGTCCTCGGTCCTCCGTCCGCGTCGCGCTGTTTCTGATCGCCGCGCTTTCCATGCCCTCTCTGGCAAACGCCGACGTTGTGGCGCCGCTCGCATCCACCGGGCCGCTCGTCATGGGACACATTACACTGAACTCGCCTCGCGTCGCTCAGTATGGCAAACTTGAGGCAACGTTCAGCCTGGGTGGGACCTGGAACAATCCTTTTGATCCCCATCAGGTCGCCGTGGACACGGTTTTCCACACGCCGTCCGGTAAAGTCATCCGACTGCCAGGCTTCTTCTACCAGGGGTACGAGCGGTCGCTGAATGGTAAGCGGGAGGTGCTTGCGACGGTGGGAGCGCCCGTTTGGAAGGTGCGATTTGCGCCGCCAGAGCCGGGGGAATACCGGTGGGAGATCACGGTCAAAAACCAGGGCAAAGTCATTCACCGCCAGGGTCCGGCGTTCGAGGCCGTCTCAGTAAACGCGCCAGGGTTTGTGCGCCGGGCGCCACAGCCGGGATATTTTGAAACCGACAATGGAAAGACCTGGTTCGGAATCGGTGAGAACGTCTGCTGGTCCGGAGCGGGCGGCACGTACGATTACGATCGCTGGTACAAACAGTTGTGGCTGCACGGGGCGAATTACTCACGGCTCTGGACCGAGCCCTTCGATTCATTTACGCTGGAGCAGTACGATCCCGGCCGGCCGGACGCCGGCATCGGCAAATATAAGCAGGATGACGCCTGGCGGCTTGATTACGTAACCAATCTGGCCGAACGCTATGGCATTCGTCAGATGTTTACGCTCGACTCCTATAATGTTCTGCGGCACGTGGGCGCTTCCCCCGACTGGAACCAGAACGCCTACGCGAAAGAACATGGCGGCCCGATCACCGAGCCGAGTCAATACTTTACCGATCCGGTGGCGCGAAAATATTACGAGCGCCGGCTTCGGTACGTGATCGCCCGGTGGAGTTATTCTACCTCCATCCTATGCTGGGAGTTCTGGAACGAAGTGAACGGTACGGATCAGTACGATCCGGTTAAGGTAGCGGACTGGCACCGGGTGATGGGCGATTATCTCGCAAAACACGATCCCTACCATCATCTCCGTACCACCAGCGTCTGGATACCGGAAGGACAACCCCAGATCGATTCGCTGCCGGAGCTCGATTTTATCCAGACACACGCGTATGGTCAGCCCGATTACGCCGTCTATATCCCGATGATGCAGAAGCAGAAACAGCATTACGACAAGCCCCACTGGTTCGGGGAGTTCGGTGTCGGCTACGCCAATGAGAACGGGACGGGTCTTCCTCCCGCGGAGTCCGATCCCTTTGGCATCAGTGTTCACAATGGGGCCTGGGCCAGCCTGATGGCCGGCTGCGCCGGAACCGCCATGACCTGGTACTGGGATGATTACGTGGACCCAGACTATCTTTATCCGATCTACCACCCCATTTCAGAATTCGTCGCCAACCTGCCGCTGGGTGAGACGCCTTCGCGGCCTCTGCAGATTCATTCGTGGACCTTCGCTTCCCCCGGCGCCTCGGCCGGCCCGATATCGGTTCGCTTCACGGGCGCGGCCGTCTCCTGGTCACCGGCGCCAACGAATCAGCCCCATACGTTCACAATCAGTCGGGAGGGCGTTCTCGACCATCCAGAACTCCTCTCAGGAATACTGCACGGCTTTAAAAACCACCCGGATCTTCATAATCCGGAAACCTTTGAGGTGGACTATCCAACTGCAGGGGAATTTGGGGTTGAAGTGACCGGGGTGTCCGGGTATGGCGGCGCCGGGTTGACGGTTGATCTCGATGGCCGCGCGGTGATCGATCAACCGTTTCCGGATACGAATCCCTCGGGCAGCCACAAAACCTTAACTCAATACAACCGGCTCTACAGCGTACCGGTTCCCGCCGGACGCCATCAGATTGTCGTGGCTGACAATGGCGCCGATTGGGTTATGGTCTCGTACAGCGCGAAGAGCAGCTTTACTCGAACCGGTCCAAATTTAAGCGTAACCGGGCGGGAGTTTCCGAGCGGCGCGATTATCTGGTTACGCAGTCCCTCTTATAACTGGCTGGATCATCTGCACGGCATCCGCCCGGAGAGGCAGCCGCCCGGCAAACTCGAGATCGCAGGATTGGCCGACGGGCGATACCTCGTGGACTGGATGAATACCCACACCGGCGTTTGGACGGTAGGAACCCCGGTTTTGAGCGAACATGGTCTGCTCTCGATTGTGACACCGTCCGTGACGACTGACGTGGCAGCGCGGGTGTCGAAGGAGGAACGAGAGCGATCTTGAACTCACCCGCGGGGCACGAGCGATAATTTTGAACGAATGTAGGACTCACTATGAGCGCAGATTGCGAAGCGCGGCGAGGCCTCATCCAGACGCGCCTGCTCGCCGGGTCGAAACGGGGTCATAATCGGGACCCGGCGCAAGTCCGCACGAAGCGCTATCTCTTCGCGACGTCCAGCGCGTGCTCGACTTCTGCCAGGGACTCCGCCCTCGAGATGGCCTTTACAATTTGCTGGAGCTTTGCTGGGTCCGAAACGGACGTGAGTTTCTCCCGCAATGACGCCGGCGCCTGTGAAAACCGATCGTCCAGCAAATCCAGCGCGATCTTTAGCGCGATCTCTTGCTGTCCTTCCTGCCGTCCTTCCTGCCGGGCCATCTTCTCCCATTGCGTCAATACTGGCACTTTCGTTCTCCTCTCATAATCCTTCACCGCCTGCTGATACTCTCGCTCCAAATCTATCGGCAGCGGCATCACAAGCTCCAGAAAACGCTGCAGATCCACCATCGTTTCCTGCGGCAGCCCACTCTCATGCAGCTTTATTGTGAGATGTTCCTTCTCCCGCCGCCGTTTCCTAGGATTTCGCGAAGTTGCGACGGATCTCAGATGAGCAAGCACAGCCAGCGCAAAAGGATTATCGGACCGCTCCAACTCCTCCAGCCGTTTACGATAATCCAGCAGCTTCACCACTTGGAACGTCATGCCGGTGGAACTACCGAAGGCGCCGTAATCAAAATGGTCCGGTCGCCATGATGGACTCGGATCTCCAAGGATCGCAAAACTGGCTACATCTACGTGATGACGAATGTATGTAAGAGCATTATAGCTGAACATCCTTGAGGGGAAGGTCACATCTATCTGGTTTTGGAACTCCAGATGGATGAGCATCCAGGCTTGTTCACCCGACTTCAACCAGACCTTCACAAGCGTATCTACGGTCTTCTTTCCCTTGCCTGCTGCGCGGACGGCATATTCCATCTCTTTGTCCAGAAATTCGACTGGGCGATCCCAATCCACCGCCTTATGGACGTCCGTGAAGAAGAACGCGAAGAGGTATTGAAGCAGCGGCCGGACGACTGAAAGCCAGCCATTGTTGAAGTCATCACGAGGTCTTCGCATGGTATCATTTCTCCGGGCATAGAATTGTTCCTGGTCCTGCAGCTTTGTCTTAACAGAACCGCGAGCGCGCATATCGCCGCCTGAGCCCCGATGGCCGCGAGCAGGTGGGAGTCGGACGGTGAGGCGGCGGGCGCCCGACGCCTCATATCCGAGATCTGCGCGCCAAAACCGAATAAACGCAACCTGACACCCGGCTCCGACGATCTAAACCGCAAAACCTGACACCTAAAACCCAATACCTACGACCCAATCCCAACAACCTTTTCTAGAGGATGCCGCCGATCATTGGCGAATAAGAATTAACTGTTGGCTCGCGCGCGGGCTTATGACGCCAATTGGAAGCCTTAGACGCACGGATTCGGCGCCTCACCGACGACCAACTCTGGCAGACGGCAGCGGTCAGACTGCCAGGCTCCCCACGGAGGTAAATCAGCAATGGCTGCGACACAAATCGTGATCCTGGGCGGTGGCTTCGCCGGGGTTTATACCGCCATGTATTTGGAGAAGAAACTTAAGCCGGGCGAAGCGGACATTCATCTTGTCAGTCGGGATAATTACCTGGTCTTCAGCCCTATGCTGCCCGAAGTCATCTCGGGAAGTATTGAGATCCTCCACGCGATCACTCCCATCCGGGGGCTCTGTCACCGGACCCTACTGCATACCCGCGAGGTGGAGAGCATCGATCTGGATAACCGGGAGATCGTTACAAGCCCCGGCATCCGGCAGGTGCCGCACAAGATTCGATATGATCACCTGATCTTAGGGCTCGGCACCCAGCTCAGTTTCGCCGGAATGCCGGGAGTAGAGCAGCACGGCATCCCGTTTAAGAACCTCGGAGACGCGCTCTATATCCGCAATCACGTGATCCACGCGCTGGAAGAAGCTGATATCGAGACCGACCCGGAGCTAAAGCAGCAGCTTCTCACCTTCGTTGTGGCCGGCGGCGGCTTCGCTGGTGTCGAAGGTGTCGCCGAGCTGAACGATTTTGTACGGGAAGCCGCTGAGAGCTACCAGACGTTTAAATCGAAGGATATCAAAGTCTATTTGCTTCACGCCGAGGACCAGGTGCTGCCGGAAGTGAAGCCGCGGCTGAGGATATACGCTCAGAACCTACTTCAACGGCGCGGCGTCGAGATCAAGTTTAACTGCCGCCTGGCGGCCGCCACGGCTTCAGAGGCGATCCTGAATACGGGCGAAAAGATCCCCACCCGGACGCTTATCACCACCGTACCGGGCGCGCCGCATCCGCTGGTGGCCGGTCTCCCCGGCGCTAAAGATAATCGCGGCAAAGTTCCGGTTGATGAGTTCCTGCAGATCAACGTGCCCGGATACGAAAATGTGTGGGGATTGGGCGACTGCTGCCTGGTTCCGGCGCCCAATGTTCCGCCGGACGCGCCTCCGCGGGAGCGCTACTCACCGCCGACGGCCCAGCACGCGATTCGCCAGGGTAAATGCGCGGCGGCGAACATAGCGGCCAAGCTGCATGGTCAGCCGATGCAGAAGTTCAATTTCGGTGGGCTTGGCAAAATGGGCGCTCTCGGCAAGTATAACGCGGTGGCCGAAATGTTTGACAACATGCTCGTTTCCGGTCCGCTCGCCTGGCTCATGTGGCGTGCGGTCTATCTCGCAAAGCTGCCGGGCTGGGATCGCAAGGCGCGTGTTGCGCTCGACTGGTTTGTGGACATATTCATCCGCCGCGACCTCGTGCGGCTTCGCCTGGATCCCTCTGAGGCGATGCACAGGGAGCACTTCGAGCCGGGCGAGTACGTGTTCCGGCAGGATGATATTGGCGACCGGGTCTATTTCATCGTTGCGGGCCAGGTGGAAATCCTGCGAGAAGCTGACGGCGCCGAGAAGCGGATTGATATACTGGATTCGGGCGATCTCTTTGGTGAGATGGCGCTGATGACAGACCAGCGGCGCAATGCCTCGGTTCGCGCCCTCACGGCCCTGGATGTGATGACCGTGAGCCGCAATGATCTCTCGTCGCTCATTACTCACGTACCCGGTATCAAGGAGGGGCTCCACGAGGTGATGCAGCGCCACGTGAAATCGGGCGCTGCGGTCGCTGCCGCGGCCGGCTCCGAGTCGAATCCGCCCGTTGTCGAGGCGGCCTCCGAAGCGAATCCGCCCGAGGTTGAATTGAGCGCCGAGTCGAAGGCGCCCGGCGTTGAAGTGGGCGCCGAGTCGAAGGCGCCCGACGTTGAAGTGGGCGCCGCTGTGCCATAGTCTGCCCGAGTTTTTACTCTCGTCTCAAAAAGATAGATCAGTTCAGAGTGATATTCTGCCCGCGCCTGTGCGGGTGAACCGGAGGAATAGAATGTTGTTTGGAGATAACCGCAGTGGGATTATGAAGCGCCTCGCTCTCTGGCTCGCGGCCGGTATGGTTTTAGCGGCGGCGTTCATAGCGGTGAGCATCCCGGCCGGAGCCGCAGCCGATCATACCAACGGCGCCCCGGTTCCACCGCCCGACGTTCCCGGTGTGGTGACTCTCTTTTCCGGGCAGCGTGGTGAGATCGCGGCGAATTGGCTTCAGCGTGGGGGCACTCAGCCTTCCCAGTGGAAGTTCCAGGATGGAACCATGGTCGCAACGGATTCCGATACCTACACCCGGCAGAAGTTCGAAGATTTTCAGCTTCATCTGGAGTTTAAGCTGCCGTACGAACCCACGCATCACGGGCAGGACCGATCAAATAGCGGCGTCTACCTTCAGGGTCGATATGAGATCCAGGTGCTCGACTCCTATGGCCTCCCGGACCCTGGAAAAGGCGACTGCGGCGCCGTCTATAGCCAGGCGGGGCCGCTCGTCAAGGCATACCGCCCGCCGCTCCAGTGGCAGACTTACGACATCGTCTTTCATGGCGCGCGCGTGGACGCCACAACTCACAAAGTGACCGACCCGGCCCGCGTCACCATCTTTTTGAATGGAGTTGCGATTCAAAACAACCAGGTTATCACCGGTCCCACCGGCGGTCAGATGGATGATAACGTGGGTGAGCCAGGTCCGCTCCTCCTCCAGTATCATGGGCACCCAGTGCAGTACCGCGATATCTGGATTCTCCCACTCCCGCCGCATGGCGCGGATCACTACTAAGGACCAAGGACGGGGGACGTCCTTCGTCCTCCGTCCGCGCCTCACTCTCCTTCCCCTCGTTTTTTGCCATAATACCTCAGTACAAAGACGCTTGCCTTGCGCCCCGGAATGTTGATCGTTTCCTCGTAGGACTTTACGCTCCTGCTGCGTCGTTTCAACGACGGGATAGCGCGTGATTCACCCACGGCGCCGCCATGCCAGTCCCTCCTGGAAAGCGAACGCCATATCTTATTGACCCGCGTTCCTCTCACGCGGGCCAGGAGAAGATCATTGAGGATATCCAGTCGTGGAGCTTTCGCTGCGGCCGCGGTTCTGTTCTGCCCGGTCGTTGGCTGCTCGTTGAGCGGTTGTGGTCTTGGCGCGGCGGTCTCAGCCGTCTCCGCCGTCACAAATATCACTACGAACGGCGCCGGGTTTAATTCACCCGTCATTTCGAAGAGCACGCCGGTACCCGTGGTGAGCGCGTCATCTTCGGGCGCTTCGTCTCCCACCCATGCCGTAGGCGGAACCGGAACCGCAACGACAGCGCCAACACAGCATCCTATCGGGGTTTTGGAGGGCGCGTCGCAGCAGAGCGCCATCAGCGCCTTATCCGCTGGCACACTGAAGAGAGTGGACGCCGTTTTGAAGGTGACCACAACCGGGCCGGCTCAGATCGGGGTGGTCATATCCACTGAATCAAAGATTACGGACGCTCAGTTCTGGCAGATTGCCACAGCCGGCTCCGCCGTAGTGCCGGGGCAGACTGGCCCCCCTGCAATCGGCGCTTCGGTGAACACCACCCAGGGCGGCCAGTTTATCTTCGCTAACACTGATCCACACGATCCCGTCTACAGCTACGTCAGCTCGCTGGTCGCGGCGGCCAACCTGGGCGCCCCGGGGACGGATAACGAATCCGCGTTCATCCAGCGGTTCACGGACCTGCTGGACAGCGGCCAACCGGTCTACATCTACGCCGGCGTCGCAAGCCAGCTCAACCAGGCGCAGGCGTCGGTAGACAGCCTGGTCATCACTGGCCGTGAAACGCCGAACCTGTAATCCGGGGCGCGGACGGCGAAGTATGAAGGATGAAGGATGAAAGGTGAATCAAAAAGCGCTGGATGTATAGGCCCCTCGCGCTTCGCACCTGGTACCCCGAGCCCTCTTTTCGGGGACCCATCAAACGTCCGGGCACAGGCACCTCTCCCCGTGTCGGGGAGAGGCCGGGAGAGAGGTCTGCGGCATCCGGCTTCATGGGTCACGTGCTCCGGTTCCACGTCGAAGCGGAATACCTGGAGCGGTTTTCGCCGCAGACGGTGGGCGCCTCATGGTGTCGGGAATACTGGATACCCGCCTCAGAGCTGCAAGAGTTCAATCGGCATATTGTTGGACCGATTGAACTTATCGCTACTTTTTCGCCGGAGTGAGCGTCGACCGCCCCACAAGCTCGGTCGTCCCTACGTCCTTGTATTGGGAATCCGGCTTAGTTGAGCGGCGCCGGGATGAAGTATTCCCGGATACCGTGTCGCCGGGTCCATGTGAGGGTCGACATCTCAAAATCCTGTCGCCACCCATACCGATACCGGTGCTCGTTGTCCCGCGGCGCCCCGTAGTGGGCGATAGCGCCATGTGTCACGTAGTAGTCCCAGAAACCATGAACGTCGTTAATCTCGTAGGCGCCGTACTGCGTGGAGAAGACGTTCAGCTTGCGGTGCGATCCACCCTTAAAATCCTGCACCTCGGCGGAGTGGTTGCCATCTTTCCAGTTATGGACCCAGCCGCCAGGTCCGTTGTCATACGGCTTGCCGAGGCGGCCCGGGCCTTCGCGATGGTAATACGCCAAGATCGCTCCGTTATATACTCCGTTCCAATACAGACCGGGGGAGACCGGATGCTTCGCCACCGGCTGTGGCGCCGGTTTTGGTTTAGCCGCGGGCTTCGCGGCCGCTTTCACCGTGGTTTTGGGTTGAACATTGAAAGTCGCGACCGGCGCCGGCGAGCTTGATTTAGCCAGCGCGATGTGAGCGGCCGTCGCCGCCGGCGCTGGTATGAACAACGTCTCATGACGGTTAATGCGGTACGCGCTAAAAACGCCGACCGCGGACACAATGGCTGCGATAGCTGCGATGGGACCCCAGGCGAAATTCCTCGAATGCGGAACTCGTTCGCCGGGCACAAATGTTGACATCGTCCATTCCCCCCTGGCATGCGCCTGGTTCAAAGCGGCGACGGCCGCGCTTTCCAACTCGGTTGGCGTCGCCCCAACGTCGGGCGCGGTAGCGATTCCGGCGTTGGCGGTTATGGGCAAACCTCGAAGAGAATGTTCCAGCGCTGTGAGAAGATCCTTGGCCAGCGTCTGCGCGCTCGACACAGGAGTCGCCGGGAGCAGCGTCGCGTAATAGTCGGCGCCATACTGGCAGGGAATGTCGCTCGGGCGAAAATGATGCCGCAGCAGTTCACCGACGCGCGCGGCCACGTCATCAACTGCGGTCGCCCCGCGGGAACCCGCCAGCTCGGCCATCCCCTTGAGCCGGACAAATACCAGCGAGAGCGGTCGCTGTATCGTCGCGCGCGCGGTTTCATCCACAAGGCTGGAATCATAACGAGTACGGAGGTACAACCCGGTCGCCACATCTCGCTCAAGATAATCCCGGATCGAGTGGGTGGAATCATTTTTCCCCAGGGTCTTGCTAAGCGGACTCTGGGACTCCCATCGCTCCAACGCCTCGATAGCCGCTGACTTGAGGCCCACGACCTCACCCAGACGGCCGGACCAGCCATGCTGAAGCTCGAGTGTCAACTTCCAGACTTCAGAAGCCGTTTCCGCGGCGGGGGCCCGGCCTGTAAGAGCCTGGATGGCCAGCGCGTACGGCGCGTCCGGGCTAAGTCGGAATAACTGATTCACCATCGCCAGGCGAAGTCCTGGCTCCGGAACCGAATCAGCCAGCGCGACCGCCATTTCTTCCATCGCCGGGCTCAGACTATCTTCCGGTATCTCCTGCCAGCGCCCGTGCGAATTTCCATTGGGGCTGTCGGGTTCATGAGTCATTGATGCAACCTCCTTGCGTATCTAACGGGAATGAACTATGGGTAATGACCGGCGCTCAGGATAACGCCATGCCTGCTGTCGAACGCTCGATGGCGCCGTCATTTTGGATTGGCGGCGCCATTTCTAAGATCTGCACGACCTGCTGCAGGGGCTTCTTGCCGCGGAACCGAGTAATCGTCACTCTTCCAAGAATCTGTTCGCTCTCATCCACGCTGCAGAGCGCCTCCACCTCAAACCGGTCGCGGTCATAGGATGTGCCCCAGGGTAAGACCCGGGCGACGCGCTTCATCAGCCGCTCTATCAGCGGTCGTTCGAAGACGGCGATCCGGTCGAAAGTGAACAGCTCCTGCCGCGACGCTTCGGCGCTGCCAGAGTAAAGCTTGAGCTGGATCGACGCCTTAGCCGGGTCGAAATCCGCTTTTTCGATTTCCAATCGTATTGGCGTCGCGCAGATGAACGGCAGAAGCTGACCGCGCGGCATCATGATTGCCAATCGTTCGTCGGAAGATCCTCCACGGCTTGAAGTCGCAGGGCTCGCAATCCAGATGGCGTGGGCGGCGCGGCGGCGCGGTCGCGGCCGCGCGCCCATCGCGTCGACCAGGCAGCGGTAGGCAAGACCTCTTGCAACGCTCTGCTCAGGCGCGTGATGTCGAACGAGGTTGCGCCCATCGGCGGAAATATGCGGAAAGATCTCCTGAATCGCATCCTCCACCCAGTACCATCGTGAGCTCCCGCCCGTTAGAATCACGGCGTCCACGTCCGATGGCCGAAGCTCCTCCAACGCCAGCGCGGCATGGATGAGCCGCGGAAATTGCCGGGTGAACGGATGGGCGATTTCCTCGAACTCCGTGCGAGTCAGCGCAATGGTCTGGGGAGCGTCCTCAATGACCCAATCGGCCTGGTATTCCGAACGTCCCCGGCTCACGGCGTTTGAAAACTGCTCCTTAAATCGCCGGGTTTCCCGCAGCAGGAACGCCCAGTGGCGCGAGGTCTCGGTGCAGCCAAGTTTCGCCGCAAAATGGCGAAGCAGCAGCTCGTCCAGGTCGCGGCCGCCATAAGTGTGCCGGGCGCCGTCCCACGGTTCCACGAGGCGAGACGGATCAACCGGGGCTGAGATGGGTGGCGCTGTCGTATCGGCGGGCAGTTCAATGAAAGCGAAATCGGTGGTGCCGCCGCCCATGTCGATAGCTAAGATCCGGGCGCTCCGTTCCGGCTGCAGCTCCAATTGCTGCTCAAACAGATGATTATAGAGCGCAGCGGAAGTTTCGTCCTCCACAAAGACGTGCGGAAAGCCTGCGTCCACCGCCGCCTGGCGGGTGAGCCGACGCTGCTCGGAGGACCACTGCACCGGATGGCCCACATAAGTCACAAACTCCGCTTCCGGGTCCCCGAATGGGACCTCCTCTTCGAGTCGCTTTTTCAAAAACCGGAGAAACTCCGTCGCGTGCTGGAATGCTTCCACCCCCTGCTGCCCGGGCGCGCCCATGTCCAGCTTGAAGTGCGTCTTTGCCAGATCGGGGTAAAAGAGAGATCCGCCGGGATAATACATCGCCTTCTCTTCGGCAATCTCGCCAAAGACCGTAGGCTCACCGCCGGCGCCCAGAAAAAGCGCCGTTGGTACAGTCTCACCCGATTGAATAGTCACAGGTTCAGGTCGCTTGATCGGACGCGGCGATAAACGGCCATCATTGCGAAGTCGGTAGCACGCGACGCAGACACACGAGTTGCTGGTGCCAAAATCAATACCCGTGGCGTACACACGTGACATCATTCGGATTCCTCGATGACACGCGCCTCCCCTCGTATCGCAACGCGTCCGTGCAGCCGCCAGCACGGCTCCAGAATCGCGAGCCGGGCGCCAGGCACGCAGTAACCCCGCACAAAGTAAGCTTCGTCGGCGCTGCGGTCATAAGTCAGCACCGACCGCTCGTCCGGCTCCAATTCCAGATAGTCTCCCAGCGCCTGGCGCCACATCAAAAGGAAACGGCGCATTTCATCCGGCGGCACGCCCTTGCGCGAGGTCGCCGTATGCAGAGCGCGCAAGGGCGTCTCGAGCTTCCGAACCAGCCGGAGCAGCGATTCGATCTCAATCCGATCCCGAATTTCGGAGGGAACGTCGGCCAGGTATTTTATCGGCCCACAGCCATCGTCATCAATGTACGAGTCGTCGAGAAGCTGAGTGCTGGTTCCCCTGAGTGAAGGATAACGCTCCAGCGCCTCGGTGGGGAGCACGCGCGTGGAGGTAATGCTCCCGGTATTCGACACCTGCGAAACCACGACCGCGCCCCCCGCGCGGTCGATCCGTTTCTGCGCAATGCTGTGACGAAAACTCTGAATCCAATTGGAAAGAATCATAGACAAGCCCGGCTTTATCGGTAGAAACTGCCCGAAAGGCGATCGCGGCTCGTCCTATTATCAGCCGGCGCCTTCGGTTTTGCTATAAAACTCAGTTATCCGTGTGAATAAAAATTTTCGTTCTAACACGGCGCCCGGAATCTCGGCCTTACGGGACCTTAAAGGCGGCCATGAACTCAGACGTCACCAATCGAAGCCTATCATCGAGGCGGCCAAGAGCCTCGTCTGCGATGGCGGGCGGCAGCGCGCCGTAAAAGGCATGGGCGATGGCGCCCGCCATGCACGCCAGCGTATCGCTATCACCACCCAGCGATATCGCTTTTCGAACGGCGTCTTCGTAATCATCGGCTTCCAAAAAAGCGCGAAATGCGGGCGGCACGCTCCCCTGACACGTCACTTCGAATTTGTAGCTGGGGCGAATTTCGTCAAGAGGAATCGAGACATTATACTCGAATTTATCCTCAATGTACGCGCTGATCTCATCTTTGCTCTGGCTCGATCGCGCCAGGAAGATGGCGGCGGCGATCGCTTGCGCCCCTTTGATGCCTTCCTGATGATCATGGGTAGCGGCAGCCGATCGCCCGGCCTCTACGAGGACGTCTTCCAACGTATCGAAAGCCCAACCGACCGGGCTCACACGCATCGCCGATCCGTTCCCGAAACTGCCGTATGGTTCACGCGCTTCCGTCCGCGCCCAATCAAAAAACCGCCCGCCGTATCCGGCGTCAGGATAGGTCGAAAAGTACTTAATATAGGCTTCGGTGTAATCGGAGTCGGTGAGGAGGCATTCGGCCACGGCCGCGGTCAATACCGTGTCATCGGTGAATCGAGAACCGGCGCTAAAGAGCGGGAACTGGCTCGTCTTGATTGGCCGCCATTCGTACGGCGACCCGATAATATCTCCGGCAATGGCTCCTAACAATGCAGACTCCTGATGACCCCGGCGCCGGGCGCATTCCCGATTATTGTAATAATATGCAGCATGGCGGACGGACGATAGATGATTATACCAGATTCTGATGAACATGGGGAGAGGATCGTTTTGTGAGCATACCATATAATCCATTGGCCATAGCCGGACACCACACCATCCGGTACCGCGTGCGCGACAGCCAACGGGGGAAATCCCGAGCGAGAGGTCGAAGTGCTTGCGGCGTCAGTCGAGATCCGGTCGCACGACCGCAAACGCTCGACGTACTCCTGTATCTCGATGATACGGATGACCTCAACGGTCCGCTCTGTGTGGCGCCCGGATCTCACAACTGGATTGATCGGGATCTTCCCGCTTCCGATTTTGATCCGAAGCCGGACGAAGTGGTTCTGCGCCTGTCCGCCGGCAGCCTTGTGATGTGCCACGGTAGTCTCTGGCGCCTGGCGCTCCCCACGAAGCCCGGCGGCGGACACCGGCGGCTGCTTTTATTCGGCTATGGACCGGCATGGATGAAGCCGGCCATCTACGGTGAAAAACCGGCCAACGGCCTCACAACTCGCCTGCTGCAAGATCCCGACGTCGATCAGGAGACGCGAGAACTCCTCGGGACGGCAGGATATATGTGAAGCAGAACCGGTCGAACTTCATGTCAGTACTCTATCTAAAAGTTGAAAAAAATAGATAAGCGAGGTTTGGTTTTCGTTGTTTAACGCTGCTGCCAGCCGGGTAACACGCAATCACGCGAACCGCGTCCGCGGGGTGACGAGAATAGCCGGTGGGCTCTCCGGCTGGTAGGCGTCATCTGACTTCCCACAAACCATTAGAAGCGATGCTCCAGGCTGCTTTACTCGTGTATGCGCTCAAGTCGCGACTCTGAGGCGTCGCCTCGGGACACCAATGCTCGTTTGTCTCCAACAGCTTTCACCACGCCGCGATCCTGGCTGCCGGCTGCTGCGCCCCTCGCAGAGTCGGTCCTTCCGGATTTCGCGGCGCCCATCGAAACAACCGCAATGATGAAGGGCTGTATTTCAGCCCAGGGAGCTATGAATGCGAACTGACACTGCTGGGGCCGATACGCTGGATCAACGGCAGCTTTTGGCTGTGCTGAATGCGGTGAAGAAGGGGGACTTTTCGGCGCGAATGCCGGCTGATATGGTTGGCATAGCCGGAAAAATCGCCGACGCCCTCAACGACGTGGTCGAAATGAATGAGAACCTCCGCATTGAGTTGACACGCGTTAGCGGAGTCGTTGGTAAAGAGGGAAGAACCACTGAACAGGTCTCGCTTCCCGGCGCGCGGGGCGGATGGATCGCCTGCGCCGACGCGGTGAACGGGCTCGTGGTGGATCTGGTTCAGCCCACGACCGAGGTTGCCCGCGTTATCGGCGCCGTTGCTAACGGCGACCTGATGCAGACCATGGCCCTGGAAATTGATGGGCGTCCTCTAACAGGCGAATTCTTACGCACTGCGCGCACCGTGAATACGATGGTCGGGCAGTTGAACGCGTTCGCCTCTGAAGTCACCCGCGTCGCTACCGAGGTCGGCACCGAAGGCCGGCTCGGCGGCCAGGCGGAAGTCCGAGGAGTCTCCGGCACGTGGAAAGACCTGACTGAAAGCGTCAATTCCATGGCCAACAACCTCACCAGCCAGGTCCGCAACATCGCCGACGTGACCACCGCCGTCGCCACGGGCGACCTCAATCTAAAGATCACGGTCGAAGCCCGGGGTGAAATCCTGGACCTCAAGAATACCATCAACACGATGGTGGATCAGCTTAACGCTTTTGCTTCCGAAGTCACCCGGGTTGCAACCGAGGTAGGCACCGAAGGCCGGCTCGGCGGCCAGGCCGAAGTGAAGGGTGTGTCTGGGACCTGGAGAGACCTCACCGAGAGCGTTAACTCCATGGCCAACAATCTTACCAGCCAGGTTCGCAACATCGCCGACGTGACCACGGCTGTCGCGAAGGGCGATCTCAAACGGAAGATCACGGTTGAAGCCCGGGGTGAGATCCTGGACCTCAAGAACACCATCAATACAATGGTGGATCAGCTCAATGCCTTTGCCTCTGAAGTGACTCGTGTCGCCACCGAAGTCGGGACCGACGGCCAGCTTGGCGGCCAGGCCGAGGTTGAAGGTGTTTCAGGCACCTGGCGAGATTTAACCCGCAGTGTCAACTCTATGGCGAACAATCTTACCAGCCAGGTCCGCAATATCGCAGACGTGACGACCGCGGTCGCCCGTGGAGATCTCAAACGGAAAATCACGGTTGAGGCCCAGGGCGAGATCCTTGACCTCAAGAACACCATCAACACGATGGTGGATCAGCTCAATGCCTTCGCCTCGGAAGTTACCCGTGTCGCCACTGAAGT
>DASRZA010000297.1:0-8746 GCA_035686845.1 Armatimonadota bacterium
ACCCGGCGATCATCTCCCGTTTGACATCCGTCCCGATTCTGGGTATCGTGCCATTCATTCGCGACCATCACTCGCAGTTGGGGCGGCGCCGCCTGGCAGAGGCGTGCGATCCGATAGCGACCAGACTCTGTATTCCAGTGACCTCCCGGCCGCAGTAACAGCGCCGACAGATAGGCGACTGCGCCGTCACAGGGGAATGAGTTATGCTCATCAGTGATCTTCAAATAAGCCCACCGGTCATGCGCCTCCGGGATCGACTGGTTGCCGTGCGCCGCGATTTACATCAGCATCCGGAACCAGGATTCCACGAGGTGCGGACCGCCGCAATGGCAGCCAACCGGCTCAAAGATCTTGGGTACCAGGTCCGCGCCGGCGTGGCTGAGACGGGTGTCGTGGTAGACACAGGGCGGGGCCGTGGTTCGCGAACGCTGATGCTGCGCTTCGACATGGACGCGCTGCCGATTATGGAGGCTACCGGCGCCCCGTACGCGTCGAACACGCCGGGCTGGATGCACGCGTGCGGGCACGACGGGCATACCAGTATGGGCCTGGCGCTGGCCGAGCTGCTGCAGTTGGATCCACTGCCCGGCACGGTGAAACTGATCTTTCAGCCCGCCGAAGAGAGCCTGGGAGGCGCCAGCCGCATGATTGAGGAGGGTGTGCTTGCAGATCCTGACGTGGACGCGTGTCTTGGAATGCACCTCTGGAACGAGCTTCCGGTGGGGGTCATCGGTGTGCGCCCCGGGCCGGTGATGGCGAGCATCGCCCGGTTCGACGTAATCATTCATGGCCGAGGGGGTCACAATTCGGCGCCGCAGCTCGCCGCCGACGCGCTCGTTGCGGCCGCGCATATTGTGGTGGCCCTGCAGACCATCGTGAGCCGGGGTGTGCCGCCGGCGGTCCCGGCGGTGCTCAGCGTTGGCGAGTTTCATTCCGGTACAGCGAATAATGTTATTGCGGAAGACGCTGTCTTGCGCGGCACGTTACGGACGTTTGATGAGACGGTACAGGAGGCTATGATCGAACGGGTGCGTCAGATTTCTATGGCGACGGCCAGGGCGCACGGGACGACGGCGGAAGTCGTCATCGATCCGGGTTATCCGACGGTTGTAAATGATGAAACGATGTGCGAGATTGTGCGGTCAGCCGCGGTTGAAGTTGTTGGGCGAGATCGTGTCATCGCTCCGCTGCCGTCGATGGGTGGCGAGGACATGGCATTCTTTCTACAGCGAAAGCCTGGATGCTTCTTCTTTGTGGGGTCGGCAAATCGCGAGCGCAACCTCACCTACGCTCACCATAATCCCCGGTTCGATTTCGATGAAGACGCGATGTTGATCGGCGTGGAGGTGATGCTCCGCGCCACTCGCCGGTACTTTGCCACTTGATCTAGTGCTGGCTCGGCGTAAATTCTCCGGCAGTCGTCGCTGGCCCCCTAACCCCCAGTAATGGGGGCGACGACTGCCGGTATTTTGCCACTTGATCTCGATCATTTTGCGAAACTCGAGGCGGGTGAGAATATCAGGAGCTAAATGAATGTGTGGAATCGTGGGATATATTGGCCCGCGTGACGCGGCCGAAGTCCTGGTGGAGGGGTTAAGCCGATTGGAATATCGCGGCTACGACTCGGCGGGAGTCGCCATTCTCTCGGACGGCGTGGTGGTGATCCGGCGGACGGTGGGAAAGCTTGCGGCGCTGCGAGCGTCGCTCGAAGAACGAGCGATAGAAGGCCATATCGGCGTGGGACATACACGCTGGGCGACGCACGGGCGTCCAAGCGAGCCGAATGCCCATCCACAGCAAGACTGCTCCGGCCGAATCTCAGTGGTTCATAACGGGATTGTTGAAAACTACCGGGCACTTCGCAGTGAGCTGATAACGAGAGGCCACCGGTTTCAGTCGGAGACCGATACCGAGGTGATCGCTCACCTGATTGAAGAGGGCTACGAAGGCGACCTTACGCAGGCGGTGCGCTCCGCTGTGGCGCAGATTCAGGGGAGTTACGCCATCGCCGCAATTGTCCGCGATGAGCCGGACCGTTTGGTTTGCGTGCGGCATCAAAGCCCGCTGATAGTGGGACTCGGCGATCGGGAGAACTTCATCGCCTCCGACATCCCTGCCACACTCCCGTACACTCGAAAAGTCTACCTTTTGGACGACGGCGATATGGCGCTGGTGACCGCCGACGAGGTCCGGTTATGGGATAAAACAGGCGCCTCAATCCGAAAAGCGCCGTTTATCGTCAACTGGGACGCGTCGATGGCGACGAAGTCGGGCCACAAACATTTCATGCTCAAGGAGATCGCCGAGCAGCCCGCAGCGATGCGGGAGACGATGCGCGGCCGGCTTTCCGAAGGCAGCGACCGGGTAACGCTGGCCGAGATGGATCTCAACCGAGAAGCGCTTGACCGAATCCAGCGGATCAGTATTATCGCCTGTGGGACGGCGTATCATGCCGGGCTGGTGGGCAAATATGTTATCGAATCTCTCGCCCGGATTCCCTGCGACGTGGAGGCGGCGTCTGAGTTTCGATACCGCACGCCAATAGTTGGACCGGACACCCTTGGAATCGTCATCAGCCAGTCCGGTGAGACGCTCGATACACTGGTAGGGCTTCGGGAAGCCAGGGACCGCGGCGCGACGACACTGGCCATCACCAACGTGGTGGGAAGCTCAATCGCGCGAGAAGCCGGCCACACCCTCTATACGTACGCCGGCCCCGAAATTGCCGTGGCCTCGACAAAGGCCTACACGACGCAGTTAATGGCGCTGTTCATGCTGGCGCTCCACCTGGCTCAGGAACGGGGAACGGTTTCGCCCGAACGATCGAAGCAGGTAGCCGACGCTCTATGGGACCTTCCAAAGCTCGCGGAGGCTGCCGTGGATCGGCAGCAGGAAGTCGCGGAGTGCGCGCGCGTCTTCTTCTCGCGCCAGGATTTTCTATTCCTCGGGCGCGGTATCAATTTTCCGACGGCTCTGGAGGGCGCGCTCAAGCTGAAGGAGATCAGCTATATCCACGCGGAGGGATACGCCGCCGGTGAAATGAAACACGGACCTATCGCGCTCGTAGAACCGGAGGTTCCCACTGTCGCCGTAGCTCTTCCCGGCCTGGTCTATGATAAGATGCTGAGCAACATGCAAGAGGTGCGGGCACGCGAGGGGCAGGTGATCGCGGTCGCGGTAGACGGAGATTCGGAGATCGATCTTTACGCCGATTACGTTCTGCGAGTGCCGCCGGTTGAAGAAATCGTAAGCCCGGCGCTCGCGGTGATTCCGCTGCAGCTCTTCGCCTATCATATCGCCAATCGTAAGGGCTGTGACGTGGACCAGCCGCGCAACCTGGCGAAGAGCGTGACGGTGGAGTAGGTGTTAGGTGTTGGGTGTTGGGTCGAAGGCGCGTAACCTTGCGAAGAGGGTGGCCTTGGAGTACAGGTTTCAGGGTCATTGACTTAATTTGTGGAAGCGAGATTGGGAAACGCCTGATGGAGCCAAAGGCGATTGCGACCTGGGATTTTGGGATGGCCGGCGCTGAGGAGGCGCACCGCCGGATGACACAGGGCGCGTCCGCGCTGGACGCGGTCGAGGCCGGCATTCGAGTTGTTGAGTTGGACTTCACGGTGCGCAGCGTGGGATATGGCGGTTTACCCAACGCCGATGGCGAGGTGGAATTGGACGCCGCGATCATGGATGGGACAGGCCATCGAGCGGGGAGCGTGGCCGCGTTGAAGGAAATCCGAAACCCGATTTCGGTAGCCCGGAGTGTGATGGATCGCTCTCCGCACGTCATGCTCGTTGGCGATGGAGCGCTCCGCTTTGCCCTTGAACATGGATTCAAGCAGCAGCCAACGCTGACCGAAGCGGCACGTGAGATGTACGATGACTGGGTCCGGGGCGGCAAGCGGCGCCGCTGGCTGGGCGGCGCCGACCCGGGTGATGAAGCCAATCCCACGACATCCGATCTCCCGCGGAGTCACGACACCGTGGGACTCGCCGCGCTGGACGCCGACGGCCGGATCGCTGTCGGATGCTCGACGAGCGGACTGGCGTTCAAGTATCCGGGAAGAGTGGGCGATTCACCGTTGATCGGCGCCGGCCTCTATGTGGACGAGGGCGCCGGCGCCGCAACGGCAACCGGTGTCGGTGAATTGATCTTACGGTTCTCCCTGAGCCATTTAGTGGTTGAGGCAATGCGTGCTGGACAATCTCCGCAGGAAGCCTGCGAGGCGGCAATTCTTCGGCTCGTGTCTGCGGATCGACGCTACCGCGAGCTCCAGGTCGGAGTGATCGCGCTCGGAATGGATGGCCGAACCGGCGCCGCCTCAACCCGCCCGCCCGAACATGCCCTCAGATATACCGTCGTTTCCGCGGAGGGCGTCGCGGTGCTCGATGCGGTGATTCCGCTGCAGGATTGAGATGCTCCCCTCACTGATCCCCCCTATCCCCGGCCCCCGCTCCCGGCAGATGGCAAAGGATCTCCGCCAGTTCGAGTCGCCCGGAATTACCTACGTGGACGAGAGATTCCCGGTCTTCTGGGAATCGGCCAGCGGCTCGCTCGTCCACGACGTCGACGGCAACGTCTTCTTGGACATGTGCGCCGCATTCGGCGTCGCGGGTGTGGGCCACTGCCATCCCCGGGTCGTTGAAGCGATCCGGCGGCAGGCGGGGAAACTCATCCATGGCATGGGTGACGTTCACCCCCCGGCCCTGAAGATTGAGCTGGCGCGGCGGATCGCGGCGATCGCCCCGGAAGGCCTCCAAAAGGTAATCTTCGGCAGCAGTGGCTCCGACGCCGTAGAGGCGGCGCTGAAGACATCGGCCATTGTCACGAAGAAACCGGGCGTCCTGGCGTTTTACGGCGCCTATCACGGCCTCTCCTATGGCGCCTTGAATGTCACGAGTCGCAGCGACTTTCGCGCGCCATTCCTCGCGCAGCTCGGTCGATTTGCGACACACCTCCCCTACCCCGACTGCTATCGCTGCCCCTGGGGAAAGAGTTATCCCAACTGCGGCATCGCTTGCCTCGATTCAGTCGAAGAGGCGCTCTCCAACCGGGCCTCCGGCGCGACCGAGATCGGCGCCGCGATTGTGGAACCCATTCAGGGCCGGGGAGGAATCATCACACCACCGGACGGGTGGCTTACCGGCCTCAGTGAGGTATGCAAGAAGCATGGAATTCTGCTCATTGCGGACGAGATATTCACCGGCTGCGGGCGCACGGGCGAATGGTTTGCCAGCGAAGTGGCGCCCGATCTCCTCTGCTTGGGAAAGGCGCTCGGCGGCGGTTTCCCCATTTCGGCCTGCATCGGGACGGCCGCAGTGATGGACGCGTGGGGCGAGTCGAGCGGCGAGGCGATTCATACCAGCACGTTTTTAGGCAGCCCGCTCGGATGCGCCGCCGCCCTCGCCGTCCTGGACGTTATCGAAGATGAGGACCTGTTGGAAAAGTGTCGGACCGCGGGCCAGCGCCTCAAGGACGGGCTTGAGGCGCTCAAAAATCGATATCCTCGCATCGGCGACGTCCGCGGCCGCGGCCTCATGATCGGCATCGAGATGGTCGATCCTTCCGGGGCGTCTGATTCGGCCGGCGCCGTTGAAATCATGTTTCAGGCGCTGCAGCGGGGCGTGATTCTCCTACCGGCAGGGTCTCGTGGGAACGTGATCGAGCTCGTCCCTCCGTATATCATCCACGAAGATCAGATCGTGTTCGCGCTAACCACGCTGGATGAGATCCTGGCGAGCGAAGAGAGTTTGAGTTCAAGCAGCAAAAGTGGGTAAGATTCTTTCGATAAAGGCTGGAGTATCCAGAGGAGCAAAAATGATGGAAGATCAGTAGGCGGCGACCCAATCGCGCCGTCGGGCGCCGTCATTCGCGACACCACCGCGTAATCCCCAGGAAGCCGCGACGGCCGGCCAATACCCTCCTATCATAGATTGGAAATGTTTTTGCCGTGGGCATGGACGAGCTCTGCGAAAAGTATCTCGGCGTCTCGGAGCCGGTTGAGCGACGATTCTTCGTCATCGCCGCTTGCGACAATATCGACAGGCAGACCGTGCCGATCGCCCACTCGAAGCGCAACATACGCCTTGAGATAGACGCCTTCGCAGCGCCGCATCACCTCTTCCATGAACGGCGAAACCTCCGATTCATACATATCCACGAATACGCGCAGGCTGTGACTCCGCCGGGTCAACCGGCCGGCGAGATAGGGCGCCACGTGGGTGGTGAAAACAGCCTCCATCTCACGGGGCGGACCTGGCAGCACAAACAGCGTCGTTTCGCCGAGATCCAACCGGATGCAGGGCGCCCAGCCGGCCGGGTTAGGCTGCGCGTCCGCGCGCTCCGGCGCCGTGGCCATCTTCAGCAGCCCCTCCGAAACTTCGCTTCGCGAAATAAAGCGGCGCTCCATGTACTCCTCGACGATATTGTCATACACTATTGCTGAGCGCCCCGTGAGCCGGCAAATCGCCTCCACGGTCCGATCATCCGGCGTGGGGCCCAGCCCGCCGGTGATGATCATGAGCCCCGTCCTGCGCTCGATGGAGGCGCCAAGCGCCGACACAATGTCATCCAGATCATCCGCCAGCACCGTAATGCGGCGCGTTTGGACACCCATCTCACTGAGGCGCGCCGCCATCCAGAACGAGTTTGTGTCCTGAATTCGACCGAGCGTCAATTCTGTGCCAATCGAGAATAACTCGGCGGTCAGAACGCCGGCCGGCTCGTCGCCGACTGTTTCCTGCTTCTCATTCACCACTATCCGGGCCTTTCTTCAATTTTCCAGTCACAGCGGGAGGGATGATCCTGCCCGATTTCATAGTTATCAAGGGGCGCCTCGCACTTTTTCGATTGACAAAAGCCTTTGCCGATGTTACGATAGTAAGGATCGGTAGAGGAAGTCTCCGGGCGGGCAGCCAGTCATGGCGGCGTGCTGCGGCGCCCTGAGCTTATCGGTCATTCCACGTAGGGTCGAGGGAGAGGCGAAAGCAGGAGCAACCAAAAGAATTCCAATTCGACCTGGAAGATCCTTTTCCTTCTTTTTCTTGACACTGGTTTTTCCACCCTGTATAATAGCGCCATAAGCACGCTGTAGTCCGGGCTTGCCCTTCGAGCGGAGAAGCGAGAGTATGGGCGTACATTTCAAATTAACCGATCAGGTGAGTGTGGAGATTCATACCACTCCCGCATGCTCGATACCCGACGCTGCCGAAGCGTTGGAAAATCACGTCGAAGGGGGCCATTACGTGGGGCTCTGCGCAAGAGACGATCTGTTCGTAACTTTTTACGGTATATCAGATGAAGACATCGTGGCTTACGCCCAGCGAACCGGGAGCTCCCGGGCCACTGAGCACCTGATGACCAAGTATAAAGGGTTGGTTGAAGGGAAGGCGCGTTCATACTATTTGCGGGGGGCGGACCACGAAGATGTTGTGCAGGAAGGGTTGATCGGGCTCTTCAAGGCGATTCGGGATTATAAACCGGACCGGCAGTCCCGATTCAAGGCTTTCGCCGAATTGTGCGTGACACGGCAGATTATCACGGCGGTGAAGACCGCAACCCGGCAGAAGCATATTCCGCTTAACGACTATGTTCCGCTGGATAAGCCGCTGTTCCCCGATGATAGCGATACCATGTTGATCGATGCGCTGGTGGACAGCCAGGCGATTGACCCGGAAAACGAAGTGCTCAACCGGGAGCTTAGCGAATATCTGGCGAGCGAAGCGCAGAATGACCTGAGCGAGCTGGAATGCCAGGTCCTGCGGCGGTATATCGATGGCAAGTCGTATCGCGAGATGGCGGGGGAACTCGGCTGTCGCACCAAGTCTATCGATAACGCGCTGCAGCGGGCCAAGCGTAAGATCGGGTTGAAATTCAGTAAGATGTAGGCTGGCGGGCTGCCATTGAAACCCGGTCAGCCATGGTCGGGGTAGAATCGCTCGACGAGGATGTATGCGCCGGCGTAGCTCAGGGGCAGAGCAGCTGTTTTGTAAACAGCATGTCGTCCGTTCGAATCGGACCGTCGGCTCCATTCGCCATCCTCTGTCGGATCCCCTGGAAGTTTTACCGCTTGGCCGTATTGCGTGTCTCACCGATCAATCGTCGCGGGACGAATGATGTGCCCGCGAGGTATAATACAACAGCATAGAGTGCGGGCAGGTCGCCTAGTTGGCCGAGGGCAGCTGACTGTAAATCAGCCACGGAGAAACGTCGGTGGTTCGAATCCATCCCTGCCCACTGCATTGACCACCGCTGCGCTTTTTCGAAAGTTTGTTGGCCGGGAGTATTTGAGCCTGGCATTCGGCGGTATCCAATGCGTACGCCCACGTAGCTCAGTGGCAGAGCAACGCCTTGGTAAGGCGTAGGTCATGGGTCCGACTCCCATCGTGGGCTCCAGAACGCGCCATCGTTGGCCGATTGCTTTCATATCCGCAGACAACTGAATGGTTGCGGCTGATGTGAACAGCAGAGTTTTTGTTTTTGCGGGGAGCGAAGTCTCACCCGGAGGGAAGATTCAGGCATGGGAAAGCAGAAGTTCGAGAGGAATAAGCCGCACGTCAACATCGGGACCATTGGCCACGTGGACCATGGTAAGACTTCGTTGACCTCTGCCATCACCAAGGTTCTTTCGGAGCAGGGCAAGGCGAAGTTCAAGGCCTACGCCGAGATCGACGCAGCCCCCGAAGAGAAGGCTCGCGGTATCACCATCTCAACCTACCACGTGGAGTATGAGACCGATAAGCGTCATTACGC
>DASRZA010000298.1:0-26432 GCA_035686845.1 Armatimonadota bacterium
CCGGCGTCGATACCCCGACGCCGGACGTGCCCTCCCCAGAGCGCCTCAACCTTAACACTTCCTGCTTAAAACTTCTTGCTCGTCCCCACACCGTTCACTTCGTCTGATTCGCCGATCTCACTCCACCTCACGGGCCATCACTTCAATCGTCCATTCGGCGTATCGAGGCTGCTCCGTTCGCGCCAGTTTTCCCCGGGAGAGACTAGAAGTTCGTCTTCTCGCGGCCGATAATGCGAGCATGGGTACGCAACGCGCCAGGTTGAAGCAAGGCGCGGGAAGAGTCGGCTCGGCCGGGGCTAGCAGCGGTCGAAGCGCCCCCAAAATGTTTTCGGCGCCAGGGGATTCGCGGCCCCTGCACACGCCACGCAGTACCAGAGAGCGCCTTTGAGCGGTACTCATCAGAACGAAACCCCGCTCCGGAGCTATTGAATGTCGTTCAGCAAGCTGCCGTTTGAGGCGCGTTTCTATATAGTGTTGAGCATCGCCGTGAGCCTGGCGGTGTGCGTCGTCTCGCTGATGATCTGGCCCTTGCAGCCGGATCTACAGTTTTACTTCCTGATTGTGCTCGCCCTGGTAATCAGCGTCTCCAAGGTCGACCTCACGGTAGGCCATGGAAGGATGACGCTGATTAATACCGCGGTGTTCATGACCATCATGCTCCGCGAGAGTGTATCGGATACGCTGCTGATCGCTATGATCGGCGCCGTGGCGACTCATATCCTGGTGAAGCCAAAGAATCCGGACGGAACACTGCGCCCGCGCACCTGGTACCGGCCGACCCTCACCACTGCCAATCTCATTCAGAGTTCCTTTATCGGCGCATGGCTCTGGCACGAAATCCTACCGGGTCCGTCTCCCACCACGGTTACGAGAGATTTTCTCCTCGCTCTGCTCCTGATGACCTGCAGCTACTTCCTGGCCAACACGGTGGGAATTGCGCTGGCCGTGGCGCTTTCACAGCGTCTCGATACGTTGAAGGTCTGGAAGGAGAATTTTCTCTGGACATTCCCAGGCTATCTCTACACGGCGTGCGCCGCCGCTGCCGCCGCCGTGCTCTATTCATCCGGTCTATGGCTTGGTTCTTTCCTGCTGCTTCCACCCGTCTACGTGGTCTACTATTCGTACAAGCTCTACCTCGACAAGATCAACACCGAGCTTCGTCACGTACAGGAGCTGAATCAGCTTAACAGCCGGGTAATTAGCACGCTCGCTATGACAATCGAAGCGAAGGATCGGTATACGCATAAGCACGTCGAGCGCGTGACTGAATATGCGATGGCTATCGCTCGAGAGATGGGCGTTTCCGGCAGTGACCTGGAGGCGGTTCGCATCGGCGCAATGGTGCACGACATTGGCAAGATTGCCGTCCCGGAATCAATCCTGACCAAGCCTGGCAAGCTGACCCCGGAAGAGTTCGAGCGCATGAAGGCGCACGTCGCGGTGGGTGTCCGTATTCTGGAGGCTGTGAACTTTCCGTTCCCTGTGACCGATGCCGTCGTTGCGCATCACGAGCAGTGGGATGGCAACGGCTATCCGGCCGGTCTCAAGGGCGAGGAAATTCCGCTGGTCGGGCGCATTGTCGCCGTGGCCGACGGATTCGACGCACTGACCTCAGACCGGCATTATCGAAAGAAGTTGTCGACCGAGGAGGCGTTGGAACTGATGGTCTCGCTCAGCGGCCAGCGGTATGATCCTCGCGTTGTCGCTTCCCTTTCGAGATCACTGCCGGGCGTCAAGAGTGTCATAGACGAGCTGGACCGTCAGGAGTGGCATGCGGACGAGCTTGCCGGCCGGCGCCGGATGATTCCGCAAGAGGCGCTCGAAGAGATCGCTCGCGCGGCGGAAGAAGCCGTGGTGTTGGCCGAAATGTCGCTCAAACCCAACATATCCCGCAGCCCAACCGAAGTCATCGACCTTCTCCTGGACAAGGCGCTGACCCTGCTGCCCGCCACAACCGCGGCCGTCTTCATACTGGACGAAGGGCAGGACGAAATCATGGTTCAGGGCTGCCGCGGTCTCTACGGACGCCTGCTCCAGGATCTTACCATGAAGGTTGGAGAAGGTGTTTCGGGATGGGTTGTCGCTCACGGTGAGGCGGCTGAGCTCAACACACCGGCCGCGGGCGACCTGGCGCGTCGCGTGGCGCCCGGTCATAATCTGGAGCTCAATAGCACACTCTCGGCGCCATTGGAGAGCAACGGTGTCTGCATGGGCGCCATCACGCTTTATCATACGGGTTACAATCTGTACAACACGCACCATCTCAGGCTGCTCACAACGCTGGCTGAGCATGCTTCGGGAGCGCTTGACACGCTATCGCAACTGCGGCGCAACCAGGTTCTGGCAAACACCGACAGTCTGACGGAGCTTCCCAATACCCGGTTCCTGATTCAACATCTGGAAATGCTAACGACGGAACGGCAGACGCGGTTCTCTATTCTGTTATTGGACTTGAACGGCTTCAAGCAGATCAATGACACGCATGGACACTTAGAGGGTGACCGGGTGCTTCATGATGTCGCGCATATCCTGCGGGAATGCACGCGTGTCAATGACCTACCATGCCGCTATGCCGGTGACGAGTTCATCGTTGTCTGCGACGACAGTGACCTCCACGAGTGCGGGGTAATTTCCGATCGGATTCGCGAAGGCTTCCGGGACTACTGCTGCGAGAACCTTAAAGGTTTGATTCTAAGCGCGAGTATTGGCGCCGCGAGCTACCCTGTCGATGGCGCTGACTGGCGATCCCTCGTCGCTGTCGCCGATCGCCGAATGTACAGCAATAAGCTCAATTACTACTCCGACCATCCTCCAATTGAGCAGCCTCACCGCGATCTCCCAGCCTTAACGGCGGTGTAGCCATGGACACCCCGCGCCTCCGTCCTTGGTCCTCCGTCCTCCGCCCACCGTCCTCCCGGGGGTTTGCCCATCCAGGCTGCCGGGTACCTAGACTTTTATGATGTATCGCGCCGCCCTGGCTGGAATGGTATCTCCGGCGGCGATCTAATGCGTCCCGATAACCCATGCCTCACGTGGATCTCGGACGCGGGAGGATAAAACTTTTATGGTCATGAAAGCCCGGGTTCGCCTGGCATCCATCTCAGGGCTGTTGACCCTGATTCTCTGCAGCGCCGGAGTCTCAGCCCCGATTCAAGTACTTGTCAACAACGTGCCCGTACAGTTTGCCGACCAGCAGCCGGTGGACGTGCAGAATCATGTGCTCGTTCCGCTGCGGGGCGTCCTCGAAGCGCTGGGGGCGACGGTCAACTGGAATCCGGCCGCGCAAACCGTCAAGGCCAGTCGCGGCGCAACCACGGTTGAGCTGGGGCTTAATTCGCGGGACGCCAGCGTGAACGGATCGCCGGTTTCGCTGGATATTCCCGCGATGATGATCGGCGGTCGGGTTATGGTGCCGCTCCGGTTCATCAGTGAAGCGTTGGGCGCGGACGTACGTTGGATAAACGCGACACAAACAGTGATGATCCGGGATTCGAATATGTCCAACGCGGGGTCCACCGTCCCAGTGAACGGCGGCGCGGGAACGGGAACCCCACTTCCTGTCTCGAACGCCGTTGCGGTTACGAACTTCAACCTGGCAAGCCCTGGACCCTTTCATCCGGGAGATACGGTGAAAGTGGAGCTGCGAGGAACTCCCGGTGGCTCTGCGAGCTTCAGCGCCGGCGGGGGCCCCGCGATTTCTATGCGCGAATCGACACCGGGTGTCTATGTGGGGACCTACCAGGTGCCGGCAAAAGCGCGCGGCGAGAATATCTCAGTGGTAGGGAGACTCGTCAAAAACGGCGCCAGCTCGCCGCTCGTCGAGGCGGGCAGCGCGATCACAATCTCATCGATTCCGCCGAAGCTTAGCCAGTTGGCCCCGGCTCCGGGCGCCGCTATTTCAAATCTGCGCCCCACGATTTATGCCATTCTAACGCCGGGATCGGCGCCGGTCAACGCTGCATCGGCCCGCATAACTGTCAACGGGAAAGATGTCACCCCGGAAGCGACGATTACCCCGGCCTTCGTAAGCTATACTCCCGCGAAGGATTTGAAGCCAGGCGCCAACAACGTCGTCATTCAGGTGGACGACAATACGGGGCTCGCCGCAAAAGCGAGCTGGAACTTCAACATTGCTCCCCGCGAGGGTATTAAGAGCCTCTCCGTGAGCCCAACTTCGAACCTGGGCGCCGGCGATGTCCTCACGGTAACGATGACCGGTGAACCGAATGGGCAGGCCTGGTTCACCATTCCGGGCGTCGCCCAGCGAGTGCCTATGACGCAGACCCCGACGCCCGGCGTCTACACCGGAACTTACACGGCGCGTCGGGGTGATGAGGAGACTGGCCAGCGGGTCGTGGGGCATCTTGCGCTAAATGGCGCTACATTCGCAGAGACGTCTACCGCGCCTGTCACCATCTGGACAAAGAGCGCTCAGACGCCCATCATCACCAGCCCGGCGGATGGCGCCCACGTGACCGGATCGATCCGCGTTACCGGTACGGCGGATCCCGATTCGCAGGTCCATGTCCAGGTCAGTTATAAGCAGTCTCTACTCGGCATCTTCGCCACTACCGGCAGCCTCGCAACCTTCGACGTGACGGCGGACAAGCAGGGACAATTCGAGACGCCCCAGATCCCGCTCGGTGGTATACTCGGCAGTACGTCAAACGTGAACTATACCATCACGGCTACCGAGACCAATCCGGCAGGGCAGCAGAGCGCGCCCGCGACCGTGCAGGTCCACAGTTGAGAATGGGTTAAATCAGATCCCCGGCCCGATTCGCGGCCGAGCCGGGGAGAACTCCTACCCATAAAGCGGCCCGAACGTGGCGCAGGCTCGGTAGTCGGCGCCCTGGGGTTCGAGAGCGCCGAATCGAGACCAGGCGCTGGGTCGGAAAACGCGCTCTTCCGGGACATTGTGCACATCTATCGGGATGCGCAGGATTGAGGCAAGGGTGATGAGGTCGCCGCCAATATGCCCGTAACTGATGGCGCCATGATTGGCGCCCCAGTTGTTCATCACGGCGTAAACGTCCTGGAATGGTCCATGCCCGGTCAATATTGGAGCAAACCAGGTTGTAGGCCACGTTGGATTGGTGCGCTCATCTAAGATTTGATGGGCGTCATCGGGCAGGTCCACCGTGTGGCCCTCCGCGATCTGCATGACCGGGCCGAGTCCTTTGACCAGGTTTATCCGGTACATGGTCACCGGCATCCCGCCCCGCGTGGTAAAGTCGGTCGACCACCCGCCGCCCGGAAAATACTCTACCATTGAGGGACACCAGGCGGTTTGTTCCAGGCATCGTGAGACCTCATCGGCGGTAATCTCGGTGAATGACTTGATGATCGGCTCGCCATCACGAGACATCTGCCCGGTCCAGTCCAGCGCCGAGGGACCGGAATTGATCAGGTGCAGGATGCCCGCCTCACTTCTGCCGGAAAGCGTGTGCCCGGTGGCGCGGCGCACCGATTCGGGGCTCCAGTAGGTGCGGACGTCGGAAAAAAGCGACGCCGTACCGGTCAAAAGATGTCCGAAGAGCATGGACGCGCCGTTAAGGGCGTCATTTTCCGTGGCGACGATAAACGGCTGCCGGATACCATTCCAGTCGAAGGAGGTGTTGAGAATCGCTTCCAGGAAGTCGCCATTCGGGAAGTGGTCGGTCCACTGCCGCTGGCCCTGAAAGCCGCCAGCCAGGGCATTATGACCTTCCGCCTCTTCGCCGAATCCGGCGTCGGCGAGACGCGGGTTTCCGACCATCAGATCGCGGGCGATCAGCGCCATTTTAACCGACGTTTCCCAATCCCTATCCTTCTGAGCGCGTGATCGCTGCTTGCCCGGCTCGTTCCAATCTTTCCCTTCGGGGCAGTTCTCACGCACCCAGCCGATCGCCCGGTCGAACTCCTCCCGGTCATAAATCTCCCGGTCCATCCGGCGGACGAACTCCGTCATATCCACCGTCTCGTTGCGCATCCCCAGATAATCCTGGAAGAACGGCTGGTCCACAATGGATCCCGCAATGCCCATCGAGGTACCGCCCATCGCCAGGTATGAGGAACCTCGCATGGTCGCCGCGGCGAGCCCGGCCCGCGCGAACTGGAGCATCTTCTGCTGCACGTCGGTCGGGAGATTCGCATCGCCGGCGTCCTGCACGTCCCGTCCGTAGATCCCAAACGCCGGTAAGCCCTTCTGGGTATGCCCGGCCAGCGCCGCGGCGAGGTAGACGGCGCCGGGCCGCTCAGTGCCGTTGAAACCCCATATCGCTTTTGGAACAAGCGGATCCAGGTCAATCGTTTCCGACCCGTAGCACCAGCAAGGTGTGACCGTGAGGGAGACGCCGACGCCCGCGCGCTGAAACTTCTCTGCGGCGCGGGCCGCCTCCGCAACGCCACCGATGCAGGTATCGGCAATGACACACTCCACCGGCAGGCCGCAGGCGTGTCGGAGATTCTCGGAGAGCAGGTTGGCCGCGGACCGGGCCATGCTCATCGTCTGCTCTTCCAACGACTCCCGAACGCCTCGCCGCCGGCCATCGATGGTAGGTCGAATCCCAATTTTCGGCAGCGATCCACGAAGCCGGTTTACCGGCGCCAACGTCTTCATCCCCTGAACACTCCCCATCGTCACGTACCCCCGCGGCCGCGCCGCCTGCTCACCATCCACACTTCAGATAGTTTAGCATCCGAGGAGAGTGCGTGTGCGGGGTGGGCGCCGACGTTATCCCCGAAGGGATTCGGCTCCTACAACCGACGGTCGGTTCTCCCCCGTTATCGGGGGCTGGTGGGCCATAATCGCTGAATGGATTCAGCTCTCACAGATTGTCGCGGTGAAAGCGGTGGATGACCGTACGTAGTCTTGCAGGGGACACTGAGCGCCTTGTCAAATAAATACTGCCATCTATCGAGTTAAACCGTGGCTTCCAGTACTGCGGCTGGCGGACTTGCTCACTCTATTGGATGGAGGGTTGAAATGCAGAACAATAATCTTAAGGCAGGATTAATCGCTGGCGGCGTGTTCGTGCTTCTGGGGAGTCCTGCAGCCGGACTCTTCATGTTGATGCGGCCGGGATCGACGCCGATCCCCGCATCCTTCACCGCTTTTTCCGCGCCGGACGGTTCTTTTGCGGGTGACGGGCCTACCGGATGGGCGACCACGTCTTCCTCAGCCAACGCGGTCGCGGGAGGAACGGCGTTTCAGAGTGGATCGGCCCGGATCAGTATCGTGTCGGATCTCGCCGGATCACTGGTCGGCGACCTGTCTCGCTCCGCCGATGCAAGCCTCTCCAGTATGAGTGGAATGGTTCCAGGGCTAAAGTTACCGCAGGTTCTTCCGGTTCAGAAGGTGCACGACATGGGAAAGAAGTCGATGGAGGATCTCTTTAAGAGCTATCAGGAGCAGCCAGCTCAGGCGTTTCAGGCTCGATTCGGCGATGCGCGTATTTCGGAGTTTACCGCGGATGGCGGCTGGATGGCCGGCTCTCTGCGGGGGTATCGAGTCACGATGCTCAGCAACGACCGGCGCGTCTCCATCGTCTGCCGCTGCTCCGCCGGCGATTGGAATAATCTCCATCCCGCGTTTATTCACGTGATCAATAGCATCGGACCGGGAAAGGGCGGCGGATGAAGATGGAAAGATGTTGGACGAAGAACTATGAAACACGTAGGCGTAGTGACGAAGGCCGGCGGACGTCGGACTGAGGCGTGTGATTGCTTCGTCGCGGACGCGATCATCCGCGGCGCCTGCCTTAGCTTAGTTTTGCTGCTGCTCGCAGGATGTTCGGGCAACCAGGCCCAGCAAGCTGGAGCGGCTCATGCGGGAACGCCGCCGGCGCGTACCGCGGTCTCTCAAAGAACCGCTGCGCTCCATCGAACCGCGATCTCGAACAAAGCCGCGCCGACCCACCGGACGTTAATTTCGAGAAGGACGGGCAATGCTTTCCAGGGCGGTTCGGGTCCTATGCTCACGGGCACGGCCGCTCTGGAAGGATGGAAAAGTGAGGCGCCCGGTGTCCGCCATCTGATTACGACAGCCGATTTGCCACCGCCTTATGCGACTCCTTCCGCGCGTAACTTCGCTCATGTGATCAGACGGCCGGCCAACGCCTGGCCGAAAGCGCCGCCGGGGTTCCATGTAACGATCTTCGCCAGTGGGCTGGATCAGCCGCGGAAAATCATCACGGCGCCCAACGGCGATATCTTCGTGGCGGAAAGCGCTGCCGGACGAATCCATCTCTTCCGTGACTCCAAAGACCGCGGAAAGCCTGACGTAAGCAGGATCTTCGCCAGCGGTCTGAACAAACCGTTCGGCATGGCGTTCTATCCACCCGGTCCGAACCCCCATTATCTCTACGTGGCGAATACCGGCTCCGTCGTTCGATATCCGTACCGGAACGGCGATCTCCATGCGCGGAGCCAGGCGTCGACGATCGTGTCCGATATTCCGGGGGGCGGCCACCTTCCCGGGGGCGGCCACTGGACCCGAGACCTCGTCTTTTCCCAGGACGGGAAGAGGATGTTCGTGTCGGTCGGCTCGCACTCCAACGACTGGGAGGGTGAGCGGGGCAGCGAATACCACCGGGCTGACATTCTCGAGTTCACACCCGGTGGGACGTTCGAGCGCGTTTACGCGTCGGGCATCCGGAACCCCGTCGGCCTCGCGATCAATCCGGTCACCGGCGCGCTCTGGACTTCGGTGAACGAGCGGGATGGACTTGGCGATAACCTCGTTCCCGACTACATTACTCACGTCCAGCCCGGCGGTTTCTATGGCTGGCCGTGGTTCTATATCGGCGCACATTGGGACCCTCGACACCGCGGCCAACATCCCGAGCTGAGGAATAGGGTGATCGTTCCGGACGTGCTGTTGGAATCCCACATGGCTTCGCTCTGCATGACTTTTTATGCCGGGCGCCAGTTTCCCGCCAGCTACTACTTAGACGCTTTCGCCGCCGAGCATGGGTCGTGGAACCGGTCACGTCGCGTGGGCTACGAAGTCATCTATGTTCCGATGCTTAACGGCAAGTCCACCGGCGATTATGTCGATTTTATGACCGGCTTCGTCACACCCTCCGGAGAGGTCTGGGGCCGGCCGGTTGGCGTCACCGTCGCCAGAGACGGCGCTCTCCTTGTCACCGACGATGGTTCCGGAAAGGTGTGGAGGGTGGCGTATAAGTAGGCGCGAGGCGCGAGGCGCGGACGGAGGACGGAGGACGGAGGACGAAGGAAAGGCGCCCGGCCCCGCGCCCCGTACCCCGCGCTTCAACCCCCGCCCCCGCGCCTCGCACCTCGCGACTGACACTCATTGATGGGAACCGGGCGGTGACCGCGGTGACGTACCAGTCGGGCACGTAATCGAGTGTCACGTGGTCCAGGAATCGAGCAGGGGCCGGACGAGTTGGTCGCGGATCCGCCGGGTGGAACAGGGGTTTCGAAGGGGTAGGGTCGCCGAAAGCGTCCAGCTCCGGGAGGGCAATGCCGGAGGCGAGGCTCAGCCAGCCCGGCGCAAGCGGTCGGCTGCTCTGAGAGAGATATGACCACGTCCAGGGCGGTTCTACGTCGATGGGATACATGGCATGGCTGCGTCCGCCGGATTCTTGGATGCGGACCCGCGCCAGCGCGCTGACCCTTAGCAGCGTATTATCGGGGAGCGTGACCTGGACCTGAGGATTCACTTTGAAATGATCGATGATGATTCGCCAGGCGCCCTTCCGCCGAGGTTCCGAGTTCGGCGCTGGAAGCGCGACGCTTCCGGTCGCCTCCACAGTACCCGATCTGCCCAGAGTCAATCTTATCCGCTGCATTGCCGAGGCTGGCGCGGTAAACACACCGACCGTGATTACCGGTACCCTTGCCACCGAACTGTCTCGCTCGAGCGCAGCCCGGAATGAAGTGATTGCGTGCGAGGCTCCGAAGCTCCAGCCCGAATCGCACGTAGTTATACCGCGATTGTTCGCCTCAACTAGGAGTATCCCACCGATCAGCGTCCCCGATTTCAACGGAGTGACGGCGCCGTCGATCAAAAGCGTGTAGGGCTTGTGGGAAAAATCCTCGGCTCGCACTTTGAGCAGAGCCACTCGGGTGAGCGTTACCCGCACGGGCCCGGTGACGACCGATCGAGGCTTGCGGGTTTCCCAGATAATCGGAGCATGATCGAACCGGTGGTCCGGGTGAAGCGTAATCGTGGGAAGCGTTGGCGAAAGATCTGCTCGCTCAGCGGTGAGCCGCTGCTGCATCCAGAGCCCCAATGTAGCGATGACGATTGCTGTAGCGGCGATTTCGGGCAGCCACCGGGCCTTGAACTTCTTGAACAGACCAAAACCTCGCAACGATTCGGCGCCCGGGACAGGCGCGTTTCCTGATGTAAACGCGTTGGGAATCATTTCTTTCTCTCCTTCGTGGTCGGTTATTCGGTCATGGGCGTGAATTATCTCGCCCTCAGTTTCCGCCCGGGCGATCGCCCGTTCGAGCAATCCTTTGGGCGCAGGGGGTATGGGCGCACGCGCGGTGGCGAGAAGCGCCCGGTATTCCGCCAGCCGGCGGGCGCAGCTTTCGCAGTTCTCAAGATGGTCGGCCGGATCCGCGATTGCGCCGGCTCGTTCGGCGGCGGCGATCAGCGCCGCGTCGCTAAGATGCTGAGCTCGATTCATGGCTGCCCCCCTTCATCCAGCCACGGCTGGAGCCGTGCCCGGAGACGTTTCATCCCTCGGTGAACCCGGGTGAGCGCCGTCGCCACCGGAATCTCCAGCGTCTCGGCAATCTCAGCGTAGGAGAGTTCATCCGTTAACCGGAGCAGAACCGCTGCCCGGTAAGCCCTGGGAAGGCGCTGAATCTCCTTTTCGACCTGACGCCGGAGATCACTCTGAATCGCCAGGGTTTCCGGGCCTGGCCCTGGATCAGCAGTCTCGAGCGATTCCGGCAGTGGCGCGGTCTCGCGACTCCGTGTTCGCCCCGAAAGACAGGAATGCAGCGCCACACGGTAGACCCAGGTCCGAAACTCACAGCCACCCCGGTACTTGGGGAGACCATGAATGATCCGGACCAGGGCGTCTTGCGCAAGGTCCTCGGCGTCGTCTGGTCTGCCGCAAACGCGATATGCCAGCCGAAAGATGCTCTCCCGGTACGGATTCAAAAGCCGGGCGAGCGCTTCTACCTGTCCTGCCTGGGCCTGCTCAATCAGCGCTGATTCGGATAATGTGTCGTCCAGTATCACCGATCTCCACCTTCCCCGCGCCCGGTGGCGCAGGCCTCCGCGCCTGTGTACGCCCCGCGTCCTCTTGATCCATTAGACTCGGTACGAACCTGAGATATTCCCGGGTATTATGGGAGTGGGTGTACGCGCGACCAGGGGTGCGATTATATGAATGTCCCGGATGCGGCGCCGGCGGGGGTTGGGTTGATGCGAAATGAGAGAGGTGGACGAGACAAGTTTGAAGGTTCGGCTCACGATCCGGGTCCCGCGGCGGCGGCTGAGCGAGCCGCTGCGCTACTTGAAGATCATCGGCATCCATCGAAGGCGGATTCGCGAATAAGGGTGGGCACGGCGGGCTGGACGGACGCCACTCTCACAAAGAACGGCGTCTTCTATCCCGAAGGAGTCACGTCGGCTGAGGAGCGGCTGCGATACTATTCCAGCATCTTCACCCTGGTGGAAGTCGACTCAAGCTATTACTCGCTGCCATCACCTCGGAACTCGGAGCTCTGGGTGGAGCGCACGCCTCCCGGCTTTCTGTTTGACATGAAGGCCCACGCGCTCATGACCGGGCAGCCCACCGAAGTGAACCGGCTTCCGCACGCCATTCAGGACGCGCTCACCACCGATCTGGCCGAGAAGGATCGCATTTACGGCAAAGACCTGCCGGCTAAACTTTACGACAAGGTCTGGAAGAGCTACATGGAGGGGATTGAGCCGCTGCAGGAAGCCGGGAAGCTTGGCTCGATCCTGCTTCAGTATCCCCGCTGGTTCCATCCGTCTCAGGCGAATCGGGACTCGATTGTGGAAGCGAGGCAGCGTCTCGACGGAATCGCCTGTGCGGTCGAGTTTCGAAGCGCCTCCTGGTTTGGTAATGGCGGCGCCCAGAAAACACTTGAGTTCCTGTATGAGAACCGGCTTCCATTTGTCATGGTGGACGAACCCCAGGGCACGGGGAGCAGTGTCCCGCCCATCACCGCCGTCACTTCATCGCAGCTCGCAGTGATACGGTTCCATGGCCGCCGTGTGGAGACCTGGGAGGCGCGAGGCGTCGGCGTCACGGACCGGTTTCGGTACCTCTACGACACGAAAGAGCTGGAAGAGTGGTGTCCCCGCGTGATGGAGGCCGCGGCTCAGGCGAAGCAGGTCCACGTAGTGATGAATAACTGCTACGCTAACTACGGAACCACCAACGCGCTTGAGTTCGTGAAGATGATTCGGGAGACCGCTTCGCAGCAGTGACGCAAGCTCCTCATTAGCGGACCCGCGTTCATCGTCTCGGGTCATTGCCAGACATAGGGATCAAAAGATGCGCTTCGGAATCTGTTGTGGACCGGGCAGCTTTGCGCCTCAGGTTGAAGGAGAGCCGCTTTCGGCCGTTCCCCGTCTCATGGAAACGCTCATGGCGGCCGGCGCCGACTACGTGGAGTTCGGAGTGGCGGCGGTAGCCCCCGAGTCGCCCGAAGAAGAATTTGAAAAGCTGCGGTCGGCCATGGCGTCCTACCCGATCCGGGTGGAGGCATTCAACAGCTTCATTCCCGGAAGTTATCGTATTACCGGGCCCGATGCGGATCACGCTCGCGCGTTGGGGTACTGCGGCGCTGCGCTGCCGCGGTGTAAGGCGCTCGGCGGCGCCGTTGTAGTGCTTGGATCAGCCGGCGCCCGGAAGTCGCCCGATGGTTTCGACCACGCCCGGGCTGAGCGGCAGTTCATTGAGTTTTGCCGGGCGCTTGGACCGGTCGCAGAAGAGAACGCCATCGATATCGCCATCGAGCCGCTCAACCGGCAGGAAGATAACCTGCTGCTTTCGGTGGAGCATGGGATTCGGATGGTTGACGAAATCGGCCACCCGCGGATCCAGCTTCTCGCCGACCTCTATCACATGTCCCAGGAGAAGGAACCGGTGGAGCACGTCGCGGCGGCGGGACGCCGGCTGCGACATACCCACTGCGCCGACCTCGGCCGAGCCGCGCCCGGGTTTGCTGAATCCGGTGAGGAAGACTTTCTCGGGTTCTTCAGCAATCTTCGCAGGGCCGGCTATGACGCCCGCTGCTCATTCGAAGGCGCCTTCACTGACATCGAGAGCCAGGCAAAGCCACTGCTCGATCTCCTCCACCGGCGATGGGAAGAATCAGCCGCTTAAGACCGCGAGAGAGGGGAGTTGGCTGCTGTCTGCTATGAAAGCTCGATCCCAACCCGGCGCGCGATACTCTCGGCGAGCGCCCGAAAGTCGTGATAGCACTGTGTAACGGCGCCGGCATGTGCGCCAATGGCGCCGTCCGCCGGTTTGAGGAAGAACATCGGCTTTCGCGCCTCCAGAGCCATCGGCATGAGACTCGGGTAACGCTTGACCTGTGCCAGGCATTCGGGATCGTCCGCAACCCGTTGCGGCCCCGCGTCTTCCCCGTCCAACACGGCGCGGAGATAAGCGCCGGGAATGTGGGACATCCACCGCCCATATGCCTGGACCGGGCGGTCCATTCGGATCGTGGGCCGCAGCAGCACGTAGCCGGCGGCTGAAATACGTCCCGCAGGAAGCTCCATCGCTATCGAAGGAGCGCTGCTGAGCCTTTTCGCCCAGCCTGTCCGCCAATCTCTCAATGCTGGTCCCATGGTTCTCAGCCCTTGCAGATTGAAAAGGTCCGGCGAAAGCGGCACAACGAGATGGTCGGCCGCTAGGAGAGCAGCGCGATTGATAGCGCTGAGATTAGGTCCCACGTCGACGAGGGTCAGATCGGCCTCCCGGGCATCGGACGCGTACTTGAGGATCCCATAAAACGCCGCAATGCTCCGGAGGGCAGATTCAGGTTCATTGACACAGCCCGACCAGGCGGTAGCGAGCTTCTCCTCGAAGAGTGACAGACCGATGTCTCCTACCACCAGACCGATATTGTCGGAGATATCCTCAACGTGCCGGGGATTAATGGCGCCTGTACCTCGTAGAATCGGCGCGATGGCGCCCAGAATAGTATCGGAGTGTTCGCTATCCGGCCAGAGTTCCTCCAGGCGATCCTCATCAAGGAGCAGCGAAGTCAGGTTGGCCTGCGGATCAAGATCGGCAATCGCGACTTTGATCCCCCGGTCCGCATACATCCAGGCAAGATGATAGGCAAGGGTAGTTTTGCCGCCCCTTCCTCTGTTACTGAAGAATGCAATTGTCTTCATGTCCGCGCCTTTACAATCACCACCACGCGGGAAGGGTCGGAGAAGATGAAATTCGGAGGAGGGTTCCCATTCTTCTCCAGTTCTTTCCGAACGATCGGAATGCCCGTTCCGAACCTTTGAACGAATCCAAGGTTTTTCATGATCTCAGCGAGAAGCGGGTTTCGATAATCGGTTACGGCCGGTTGGCCGAAGTTTTCCGGGTTGACGCGGCCGAACAATCCGCCGGGATTATGGATTTCGATGCGATCGGAAAACCAGTAGACCTGTACGGGAGCATTGGTTGACTCGTAGCAGCGATGGAGTACCGCGTTCCGGCATAGCTGCTGCATCGCGACGAAGGGAAAGTCTGCATGCTTGATTTCGGTTGTGCCATTCCGAATATCACTCGAAATGGCGATGTTCGCATCCATAACTTCGTCCAACTGAGGTATCGCGTCCGGCACAGGACCTCTAATCTCCTTTTGGCGGCTAATGGGATCGGTCAAAGTACTTCCGTCGAAGCGCAAAAACTGAATGTACGCGCCGGGAATCCAGCGGATGGGATCACGCCCGAAGCAAAGAATGGCGCCATAATTCGGTCTCCCATCCCGAGTGAGGAAATGAAGCGCCGAGAGCTGATCGTCAAGTGAACGCTGGTTCTCGGCCAGTACGTCGGGCGCCACCGCCGCCGGTAGATATTTGTTTTGGAAATAATCCAGATCAAGGTCTTCGCGGGATGCGCCAATGACCGGATGCTGATCGAAGGGGAGGTTGCCGGCGCGCCGTTTCTCCGTAAGTCGGCGCTCCTCGTCTGGAGTGGCCTGGGCGCGGCGGGGACCCACCCGGATCCAAACGCGTCCGTTGTACCGCACCGGCGGATTGTAGGAGGGGTGGACTTCGACCACCGCAACCGGGCACCCGTTCAGTGTTTTGCTCTGCACCTCCACCATCGGGAAGGGCATGATCTGTCCGTCGTCTCGCATCTGCGCGAGCGTGAGCAAGAGCTGATCATCTACCGCAAGGCTGGCGCAGCTCCCATCGTCATTGGCGCCAATAAAGATGTACCCCGGCGCCCCGCTGTTCGGGAGATCATTCGCGTAGGCGCAGATGGCCTGCCGAATTCGATCACGATCGCTCAGTGACGCCTTGCGTTCCACCCGATCTGATTCAAGATCCAGCATTAGCGATGAAAGATTAGAATCGTCCAGCATAATACCCCGCCGTACGTCTTGCGGCCTTTCTTCAAAACCGCGGTTTGCGAAGATTGATAATGCCGCGAGCATAGCGCAGGTATTATACTACCATTTCCTATCCGCGGCGCCTCGCGCCCCGCGCCCTATTCCTCCATTAGAAGCCTCTAATGAGAGACCTCTAAGCGGGCGGGCCTCTGTGGGCGTGATATGATATTCCCATCCCGGCGCTAATGGCGCCGCTGCAACAGAAGAATGTTACTGCGCCCCTCTCAAACTGTCTGCTCCTCTGCGGGAGCGCACGAGGAAAGGCAATCATGTTCAGGTACCTCTGGAAGATTTTAGGCGTGGGGGACTCGTCGGCGTTCCGGCATCCCGGCGCTTTCTGGCTGGGCACGCTGGGAGTGCTTGCGGGCGTCATCATGCATATCCCGATGTTCCTGATGGGGGCGGCTACGAACTATCGCCTCGTCGGGATGCCCATGGACGCCGCAATGAAATGGGGCATGTTCCTGATCTGCGCAGGGCTGCCGCTCTCATTCTATGGGATGGTGCCGAAGAAGGTTCCGTCCATCGACGAAACCCATCGACTCCAGGTCCGCGCCATGGACGACGCGCCCATACGGGGCGCCCACATCGCGCTTCTCGTCGTCATTTCCGTCGCGGTTGTCATCGACACGCTCAAGCCCGCCACCCTTGGACTGGTGATGCCTGGCATGATCAAAGAATATGGGCTGCGAGGCCCTGGCAATCCCCACGCCCAAGTTCCCGTGGCTCTTCTCGCGTTTTATGGCATCAGCGGCACCATGATCGGATCGTTTGTATGGGGTTGGCTGGGTGACGTAATTGGTCGGAGAGCTTCAATTCTACTGGCCGCGGAGACGTTTATCGGCACTTCCATTTGCGGCGCGATGCCGGCGTATCAATGGAATTTCTTCATGTGCTTTGTGATGGGTCTCGGCGCCGGCGGGATGCTGCCGATCACCTTCACTCTCATCGCCGAGACAATCCCGGCACGGCAGCGCAGTTGGCTGATGGTGCTGGTGGGCGGGAATGCCGCGGTCGGTTACCTGATGGCGGTCTGGCTGGCGAAGTGGCTGGAGCCGCATTATGGATGGCGCGCTCTCTGGTTTCCGGGCGCCCCCACCGGCCTGCTGCTCATGCTGCTGAACCACTGGATTCCGGAGTCGCCGCGCTTTCTACTTGTAACCGGACGTACCGCGCAGGCACGGGAAGTGATGCAGCAGTTTGGGGTCCGGGTGGTGGAGGCTGCGGAAGAGGTTGTTGACGTCGCTCACAATAAAACCGATCGCTTTATCGAACTGCTTCGGGCGCCCTTTGGCGGTCTCACGGTCGGGCTGGTTCTCTACGGACTGGCGTACGGCCTGGTGACTTTTGGGTTTCTTCTCTGGCTGCCGGCCAACCTGCGCCTGGCCGGCATGAGCGTGAGCGGCTCTGATTCGCTGCTCAAGAATTCCGCGGTGATCGGGCTGCCCGCCACGATCATCGTAGCGGCCCTCTATGGATGGTGGAGCAGCAAGCGTACCATGGTGGCGCTCGGGATCCTGACCGCCGTTGTGCTGGCGGTCTGGGCTGTGATGGGCAAGAACGTCGCTTCACACACGCTGCTTTTGGAAGCCCTGATCGTACTGCTTCTCGTCGGGTCCAACGCGATGATCGCGACGTTGACGCCCTACAGCTCAGAGGTCTATCCCACCAAGGTGCGGTCCCGTGGAACCGGGCTGGCGACCGGCGCGAGCAAGGCCGGTGGGGTGCTGGGAATTGGGCTGGTATGCGCTGCGGTGGCGCCTACCAGCATCGCGGGGTCAGCGGTTCTGGGCCTGGTTCCTACCCTGCTGGCTGCGATTGCAATGGTGATGTTTGGGGTTGAAACGCGCCGCATGAAGTTGGAAGAGATTACCGCGGCGACGCTTGTTGGCAGCGCGAAGAAGCAGTTCTCTACATGAGACCGGCCTAATGGCATTATGCCGAGTTCATGGTATGATTAGAGATAAGTATTTGGTGAGATCGGAGAGAAACGATGAAAAGACGGGATCTAATACGACTGACATCCGCCGTCTGTCTCGGCGCGCCCATGGCGCTCGCTCGTTACCTCGATATGCGATGCGCCGACACGGGTGATTCTCCCTGGCCGGCGCCCAACAGGCCAGCCGGCCGGCCCGGCGCGCTCTCTCGCTACGGCTTTGCCTTTGAAGAGGTTTCCCGCCAGGCCGGAATTCATTTTACACACCAGGCCCCATCGCTGGACCCGAAACTGAATCCGATTATGCCTATCGTCGCGTCCATGGGCGCGTCCGTATCGGTCGTCGACTTCGATCGCGATGGCTGGCCAGATATGTACGTCACGAACAGCGCGACCGGAAGCCAGAACCATCTCTATCGCAACATGCGAGATGGCACGTTTCAAGACTTCGCCGCCGCGATGGGTGTAGCTGATCTGAATCCGCCCGGCTCGGGCGCCTGCATGGGCGCCGTTTGGGGCGATTTTAACAATGACGGCTACGAGGACCTGCTGGTCTATAAGTGGGGCCGTCCGATGCTCTTCCGGAACGATGGCGGCAAGCGGTTTGTAGACATCACTGCGAATTCGGGACTGCCGGAGCATTTGAACTGCAACACGGCGCTCTGGCTTGATTTCGATGGTGACGGCCACCTCGATCTCCTTCTGGGCAGCTACTATCCCCAGGAGATCGATTTATGGCATCTCAAAGACACCCGGATGATGCCCAACAGCTTCGAATACGCAACGAATGGCACTCGAAAGTATCTGCTGCGAGGCCGTGGAGACGGGACTTTTGAGGATGTTACGGAAAAGATGGGCCTCACCAGCAAGAGATGGGTGCTCGCCGCAGCGGCGGCCGATCTCCGTGGGACCGGCTATCCGGACATCGTAATTGCGGATGATTATGGCGTTCCCGAGTTCTGGGCCAACGATCATGGCCGCGGCTTTCATGAAATTGGGTCGCAAGTGGGCATCGCAGCACGTCCCAAGAGCGGCATGAACGTCTGCTTTGGCGATATCTTTAACCAGGGCGCGCTTTCGATCTACACCAGCAATATCAGCGAGCGCGGAGTGCTGATCCAGGGCAACGATCTCTGGACGCCGCAGCCAGGGACTTCCGGCGACAATATCCGGTACCAGGACATCGCCGAGACGGCCGGGGTTGGTATTGGAGGCTGGAGCTTCGGCGCTCAGTTCGGCGATCTGAACAACGATGGTTTTCAGGACCTGTTCTTAACCAACGGTTATATCTCGGCAAGCCCTGACCAGAACTACTGGTACGATTACTCGAAAGTTGCGGGCGGAAACAGTTCGATCATAGCGGATGCTGATAACTGGCCGCCGATCGGGGGACGCAGCCTCTCAGGGCAGCAGATGAAACATGCCTGGATAAACGGCGGGAGCGGTCAGTTTGTGGATGTCGCGCCGGAAGTGGGAGTTACGCAGACCTTTGATGGCCGGTCGGTGGCGGTGGCGGACTTCTGGAACCGCGGCGTGCTCGATGTCGCCATGGCCTGTCAGTGCGGGCCGCTTCTCCTTTATAAAAACCATGTGACTCCCGATAACCACTGGATCAAGTTCGACCTTCGCGCCCGGCGGAGTAACCGGAGCGCATTTGGCGCCATGGTCAAGCTTTTCTGGGATGGGCAGCAGCAGATTCAGCCGCTTTGCGGCGGCTCTGGCTTCTCAGCGCAGAACGACCGGAGACTTCACTTTGGACTTGGCAAGGCCACCAAGATCGAGAAGGTTGAAGTGCGATGGCCGTCGGGGGAAACCCGTGAATATCCATCGTTGAAGATCGATCAGACCAACGTTTTAGAGGAATAGATGACGACAGTTCCTATCTCCGACGCGAAACCCGCGCCCCGGCGCGGCGGCTTTCGTCTGGACCCGCGCTATCATCCGCCGCTGCTGGTTTCCTGCATCTTGCTGGCGGCCAGTTTCACAACCGGTGTGGTCGAGAGTCCCTTGAAAATCGCCCTGGCGATCGCCGCTTCGATCGTGACGGAAATGGGCCTGTACCGGTTCAGTACCGGCAAATGGCCGAATGTGAGCAGCGCCTACATCACCGGAATCAGCATCGGGCTTCTGGACCGGTCTCCCTTTTTCTGGCCGTACGCGCTTACGAGCGTGATCTCCATCGCGTCAAAATATGTGCTCCGGACCAAAAACCGGCATCTCTGGAACCCGTCGAACTTTGGGATTGTCGCCATTCTCCTTCTTGCGCCCCATGCAGTGTCGCCTCTGAGCATACAATTCGGTAACTCCATCGGGCCGATGGTGGTGATCTGGGCGCTCGGGACGGTCATCATCTACCGGCTCAAGCGACTGCACATCTGCATCGCGTACGCCGTTTCCTTCGTCTTCTTCGCGGTCATTCGCGCGGTCGTCAATCATCACCCGATCGCGGCGGGGATCGCGCCGATCACCCTGGCGCATATGCGTGCGGTTTTTGGCGAGCTAAAACCGGCGGTTGCAGCGGAAATCGCGCCCATCACCGGCCCGATGTACCAGCTTTTTATCTTCTTTATGATCACCGATCCGAAAACAACGGTGAAGAGCCGGTCAGGCCAGATGTTAGTCGCGTTTTTAGTGGCGGCCGTGGAGTGTGGCTTCCGGTTTATGCAGAACGTCGACGCCCCGTTCTTCGCCCTCGCGATCGTGGGCCCAATCGCAAACCTGGTGGAGATATACTGGATTCCGGGTACCGCCAGAAAAACAGTCGACACGCTCGTGCCTGTGAACGGCGCCCGCGCCTGAGAACCGGAGTTGGCTGCGTCATCGCCCCCAGGAACGCGCTCTCGGCTGGCCGCTGCGCGCCCGAAAGGAGAAAAGTTTATGAGTGGCAGCGCGCTTCCCCCTCGCTTCCGCGCCCGGTCGCCATTTGCGGCAGCGGCGGCCGTGGCTATTGGCGGGATCTTCTTCGGGGTGGGATGTTCCCACAGACCGCCGACCGGCGTACAGTACCAGGCGATGGTTTCGGCGTTTTATACTGGCGTTGCCGCGATGGCTTCGCTCAGTCAGGGAAACATGGCCGAACGCGAGTTGATGCGCGCCACCCGGATCGACCCCAAGGAACCGGCCGCGTGGGCGGATCTTGGCCTCTATAGCCTGCGCAGCAACGATTTCACCGCGGCGGCAAAATACCTGGATCGGGCCCACCGACTGGCGCCGCGCAGCAGTTTCGTTGAGTGGTACATCGGGCTGCTTCAGGGGCAGCAGGGCCAGGAGACCGCGGCCATCGCCGCGGATTCAAAGGCGATTCAACTGGACCCCTCCAATCTTTACGCTCGTTACACGCTGGTTCAGCAGCTTGCGGGGCAGCAGTCGCCTTCTCAGGATCAACAAGCTCAGGCGCAGTACGAAGCCATTCTTAAGTACGACCCCAACAATCTGGTTGCCATGGCGGAGCTGGCGCGCCTTGCTGCCCGTGCCCACGATTACGGCAAGGTGCGGTCCCTGGTTGACCGGATTCGCAGCCGGATCTCGAGCCTCCCACAGAACGCAAACTCTGACCAGAAGCAGGCGTTCGCGTCCCTCAAGACCGAATACTCTGTCATCCTGAGTCAAATCAAGAACAACGATCCTGGCCTCCCGATCACCTTGACGTACTACGAGAATTACATGAAGCCGATCGCGGCCTTCCAGGCAAGCCAGGCGCGGCTTGTGGGGAATGTGAAGCAGGCGGTGGGTGTACCCCTTGACCATTTCCTGTCGCTGCCAGAGCCGTCCCCGTTGGCGGCGCCGGCGGATATGAAGCTGGGCTTCGCGGCGTCTGGGGCCGGCGTCTCGTGCCAATGGGCGGAGGCGCTCCCTCTCAGTCAGATCGGTGGCCCCTCACTTATTGCCGCAAAGGGCGCTCAGATCATAATCTCGGGACCGGGCGCAGCTACGCTGGCGTTCCCGATCGGCGCCGCGCCATCGGCGCCCATCGTTGGCGTTAGCTCAATTGATTGGAATCACGATGGCCTGTCCGATCTTGCTTTTGCCGGACAGGGCGGACTCCGATTCTATCAACAGCGCCCCTCCGGCGGCTGGAGCGACGTTACGGCTCAAACAAGCCTTCCCGCGCCGATCCTCAAAGGATCGTATACCGGAGTGTGGGCCGCCGATATCTACATGGACGGGTCGTTGGATCTCGTGCTCGGGAAGTCATCGGGCGTCCCCCTGATCCTGCGGAATAACGAGAATGGGACGTGGACGCCGGCCCGGCCGTTCTCCGGTATCGACGGCGTACGAAGTTTCGCGTGGGGCCTGCTGAACGCTGAAGCGGCGCCGGAATTTGCGTTTATCGATGCTAAGGGAAGGCTCACCGTCTTTCAGAATGACCGGAGCGGCCATTACCTCGCGCTCGCGCTGCCAACCTCGGTGGGATCGCTGCTCACGATGTCCGTGGCGGACATCGACAATGATGGGGTGCTGGACCTCGTCGCTCTTACGACCGGCGGCGCCATCGAAAGAATCGGAGGCGGTCCGCACGGCGCGCCATGGGTAGTACGACCGATTACGACTTGGACTGGTGTGACGACCGATGGATCCGCCCGGCTTCTGATAGCGGATCTGGACAACAATGGCGCGCTGGATCTCATCGCCTCCGGATCCAAAGGCACGGCGATCTGGATGGGAGATGAGCACGGGGCGCTGCATCCGCTGCCCCTTGCACCTCAGGTTCAAAAGATCCGGATCATATCCGCCGCCGCGGATCCATCGAACGGTCTCGTTTCACTCGCTGGAGTGAACGGCCAGGGAAAATCGTTAACGCTGAGTGAGACCAACACGGCGCCATATCACTGGCAAATCATCTATCCCCGTACGAGCTCGCAGGGGGATCAGCGAAATAACTCGTTCGGGGTAGGGGGAACGATTGCGGTACGCGCCGGCCTCCTGACGCAGATGCAGCCGATAGCGGGGCCGGTCGTGCATTTCGGGTTGGGCCTCAATCAGGAAGTGAACGTGGCGTATATCGCCTGGCCGAGTGGAACCACCCAGGATGAGTTCGATCTCAAGCGCGATGTCGTGTTTACTGCAAACGAACGGCTGACGTCCTCCTGCCCGTGGCTCTTCGCCTGGAACGGCCGGTCAATGCAGTTCGTCACCGACGTGCTCTGGAAGTCGCCGCTCGGCCTTCGAATCAATGCGCAGCAAACGGCGCCGGTGGGCAGTCCGCTGGATTGGGTCCTCGTTCCGGGCCAGGATTTGAAGCCAAGAGACAACGAGTACGACATGAGCATTACAGCCGAGCTGTGGGAAACCCACTTCTTCGACGCCGTCAAGCTGATGGCGGTGGACCATCCTGCCGGGACCCGGCTGGCGCTGGACGAACGGTTTTCAATTCCGCAGCCGCCTCTGACTCTGCATTTGACCGGTCCACTCATCCCAATCACCCGGGCGGTCGATGACCAGGGGCACGACGTTACCAGCGTGGTATGCGCGAAGGATGGCCGCTACCTGGGGACATTCGGCAAGGGTCTCTACCAGGGGATAACCCGCCCACACTATGTCGAGGTGACGCTGGCCCATCGGGTCCCGCGGTCGGGACCGATCTGGCTGGAGTGTTATGGCTGGGTTCGTCCCACAGACAGCTCCATCAACGTCGCGCTCAGTCACCGGAACGATCTTCACCCGGAAAGTCTCAGTCTGGATGTTCAGGAACCGGATGGCCGTTGGAAGATAGCCCGGTCAGGGCTGGGATTCCCGGCCGGTAAGAACAAGATGGTGTTGATTGATCTCACCGGGCTGTGGCCTGACGCATATCGAGGCCCGCGGCGGGTCCGGCTGAGCACCAACATGGAGATCTTCTGGGATCGTATCGCCGCCTGCGTCCCTCAGCCTCACGCTTCACTGATCACCCGGACGATTGAACCCAGGTCAGCCGCGCTTCGATATCGGGGATTCTCCGCCATTCAACAGGATGGCTGGTCGTCGCCGGAGATTCCGAACTACAACCACGTAACCGGGTGGTCGCCCTGCTGGAAAGACCTCGCGGGTTATTACACCCGGTACGGGGACGTGCTCCCACTTCTGAAGAAGGCGGATGACCGGTTTGTCATCATGAACGCCGGCGATGAGCTTCGGCTGCGCTTCCCGGCACTGGCGCCGCCTCCGTCCGGGTGGGTCCGGGACTTCGTTTTTATCAGTGATGGATGGGAGAAGGACGGAAACTTGAACACCACCTTCTCGGCGTGCGTGCTGCCTCTCCCTTCCCAATCGAGCAAGATCTACACCACGCCGCCCGGAGCGCTCGAAAACGACCCGGTCTACCGGGAGCATCCTGGTGACTGGCGCGTCTACCAGACCCGCTATGTCTCCCCGGACGGCTTCCGCGCCCGGGCGTGGGATTTTCCCGGCCGGCGGGAGGTTGGCGCCGGGCGGTAGGCTGGCGGGCGACGGTTTCCGTGCAGTGGCGCGAAGTTGATGGCGTTCCAGGCATTGGGAGAAGCGGCGCTTTTCTTCCCGGGGCCCCTGGCTGGCCGTTTTCCTGGGAGCGATCCCGGACACGGCGCACGCCTCAGATGTCGTTGATCTGCATCGTGTCTACAAAGCTCCAGGCAAGGCTGGCGACGCCCTCCACCAGCGGAGCACCCGCCCCAATCACCTCAGCGTAGAACGCCGCTGCCTGCCGTGACGTAACGTCCGCGCCCAGGCCGCTGGTGAACTTAATCGCGGTGTGGGAGCGGGTCTCTTCGGGTGCGGGCAGGTGGCCCACGCTCGCCTGGTACCGCGCCGGCAGCGGAATCAGCATTCCTCCGATGCGCAGCGCTCGCACCATCCCGGTCTTGAGGGCCAGCACAGGTTCGATCCGCCGCATCAGCTCAGGTTTTTGCCCGACGTTGCCTTCGTATGGTTCCAGGCCCACCTCAAGGCGGAACTCGTCCGGTCGTCGGGCCTCGAAATGGACGTTCAGTGTCTTCGGAAGCGATCCCCAGTACGGCAGCGTCCACTCGACCTTCGTCAGAATCAGGACCGAGTTGAACTGGCTCGGATCGGCGTTCGATGACAGCCCGTGTTCGCGCAGCGCTGCCCGCAAGACGGGTTCCTCCATCACCGTTTTGAAGAATACTACCGCAGCGACCTTCTGCTCCGTGATAGACTCCGACATCGGCGCCTCCTGATCATAGTGCGTGTCGGGCTGCTCATTCAACCCGATCTTTCAGAGCCCCGCCTGGCTGCCAGACGAACTGAGGGGCGCGGGTACGTTCTTCGAGATCCGCGGCCCGCTCCGTTGAAATCAGCGCACGGTACACCAGCGCTGACCGGTGGATGGCCGTGTCGGGGCTCGCGGAGCGAGCCATCAGCGAGTGCATTCGGGTCTGGTTCCCGCGCTCCTGCGTGAGGCTGCCTTTCGACGCGCCTTGGCGGCAAACTCTCATTGATCGACCCGTGTGCCGCGATACGGCTAACAACATAAGCTTTCGCACCTGGGGTGCTCTTTTCCTTCTTCGTCAGTTGCGTGCAAGCGCTCCCAGTTCATGAGAATCAAGGCCTGTACGGCGGAACTTGGAGCACTACGGCGGCTTGCACCTCTAGCGATTGGACAATCTTATACGGCGAGCAATTTCGCGAAGCCCCGCCATTTTCCACGGAGGAATCGCGACAGTAACATCCTCAAGAGTGAACGAAAGGTCCTTAGCACTACTGATTGTCGGAAAGCGGCTATATGCTATGGGGTAGGTCCTAACTGACATTTTGACCCCACCCTGCACTCCTGTTTTAACGAAGTTTGACGTCAGACGGAGATGCGTGCCCGCAACGTTCAGCGTGATATGCTGTTCCGTTTCCATCGTGGGTTCCTTGCCTGTTTCTGAGAAAAGCAATGCTGTATTCGGCTGATGCGCCCGCCTGCCAGAAAGGACTACGAATGCCAGACACTGCATAGTGAATCGAGGCGGACGGTAGGCGTTGACGTTAAAGTAGCATTTCCTGAATCTTCGAAAACTGTCCGAGTCACCGGTAAACCGTTAAGTGACGGGGCGGTCCTCCGTTGATCCGGAGGACGTCGTACCAAAGTCAAAACGTTAACCAAGTCATGGCAACCATGCATTTGACTTGCGTTAAGCTTTAGGTTGACAGCTCCGTCCACCGATTTAACCGTCACGATGTGAGTCGCAAAGATCTCACTCGCCACCGGCAGCGGCACCGCCAAAGCGACCCTTTCAACGTATTTTGAGGCTACCAAGTCCTTAGTCTTATCGCGGTCCTCGCCATCAAAGTGACATTCGACCTCTCGTGTGAATGTCTTAGCGCCGTAGCTGAATGTGAGGGTCTTGACGTTCTGCCACTGAAGCACTTCGTGGTACCCAAAGAAAGTGAGAGAGATAAATCTTGGCGGCACTCCCAAGTCACGTTCACCTACGACGAAGTTGGCTACGATACCAGTGCTAGCGTCAACGAGTTTTTCTTTAGTGAAGACAGCCGTCACTTTGTTGGCGACATCATGGTACGTGTAAAGATCGCTTAAATCTTGCCCGGCGCAAACCGTCGTGGCGGACAGCCATAACATGACCAACCAAAGGAATTGACGCATAATACTCCGTCCTGCTCCGCTCGGGCTCTAATTGCTTCGGCTGATCGGGGCGCTTGAACTTGATCTGTTGAAGCCACGACACTATCGGCCGCATTGTCGCGTGAGGCGGCCTCAGGATATTTTTTCGAAAGCTTCTGGATCTCCTTCTGTGGCGATATTCTCTGCTACCGGACCCGCTACGTCTCACCAGACGGTGTCCGAGCAGCATTCTGGGATTTTCCTGGTCGGCGGGAGGTTGGGGCCGGGCGGTAGGCTGGCAGCGGCTTCGAGGCGCGCATAGCCAATGGCCTCAACCGTTACGCTCCTCTCAGAAGGTGGATGCAAACCCGGCGAAGAAGACGATTATATCTGAACGGCCGGTTTGTA
>DASRZA010000299.1:0-15170 GCA_035686845.1 Armatimonadota bacterium
GGGCGCGGACGGAGGACGGAGGACGGAGGACCGTCCTTTCAACAAGCTCAAGCGGCTTGCGAAAGAGTCGCTCCAGTGGTATACTGAGAAGGCAATGTAACCGATGTAGGAGGGGATTACGGAAGGTATCACGAGGGGGATCACGAGAAGAAGTCACGCGGGTCGCCGCCAGGAGTTCGGGTGTGAGTGAAGATCTGAATGAAATGCTCCAGCAGGTTTGCCGGGAAAAGGATCTGCCGTACGACGTGATTGTGGGAGCAGTGGAGCGGGCGCTGGTTCAGGCCTTCAAACGGAATTATACGGCGCCTGGTCTCATCGTGGTGGAGTTCGGCCACCGGAAGATCCGGGTCGTGAGTCAGCGCCGTGTGGTGGCTCAAATTGAGAACGTCGAGGAGGAAATCCTTCATACTGACGCGATCAAACTCAAAAAGAGCCTGACGGTCGGCGATGTCTATGAAGAAGACGTAACGCCGCGGGATTTCTCGCGAATTGCCGCAATGATGGCCCGGCAGGTATTGGTGCAGTCGCTCAAAGACGCCGAGCGCGAGCATGTTTATGACGACTTCTCCGCGATTGTCGGAGAAATCCGATCGGGCGTGGTGCAGCGCAAGGATGGGCGGAACGTCGTGGTGACCCTGGAGCGCACTGAGGCGCTTCTTCCGCCGAGCGAGCAGGTTCCCAATGAGCCGTATCGCTTTGGGGATCGCATCAAAGTCTATATTCTGGAGGCCCGGCGCACCAGCCGGGGTCCGCAGGTTATTGTCTCCCGGACCCATTTCCGGCTTGTGGCAAGGCTCTTTGAACTGGAAGTGCCGGAGGTTCACGATGGCGTGGTGGAACTCAAGGCGATTGCCCGGGAGCCGGGCGCTCGCACTAAGATCGCGGTCGCCTCGCGAGATGAGCGGGTGGACGCCGTGGGCGCCTGTGTGGGCCACCGCGGCGGTCGGGTTCAGGCGATTGTAAACGAATTATATGGCGAGAGAATCGACATCATCGCCTGGAATACCGATATTGCGCAGTTCATCACGTCGTCGCTGCAGCCGGCCAAGGTTTCCGTGGTAGAGCCGGATCTGGAGAACAAAGCAGCGGTAGTTATTGTGCCGGATCATCAGCTTTCGCTGGCCATTGGCAAGCACGGGCAGAATGTCCGGTTGGCCGCACGGCTCACGGGCTGGCGGATCGATATCAAGAGCGAGCTGAAGATTCGGGAAGAGCAGGTGGTATCACAGCAGCACCTGGTGCGGGAGGCGGTCTCAAGACAGCTCAGCGCCAAGCATTATGAGCCGTGGGGGTGGGTCGGCGCCGGGCAAACTTCTTCGCAGCCGGCGGGGTCAACTGGCGCGGCAATCGTCCCCTCATTCGATGCAGGCGTCTTTGGCGTCCCCTGGGCGAGGTAGGCGGTCCGCCGGTTAGAAACTCCTTCTGGAATTTTTGATTCCAGAAACGGGGCCCGGCCAGGTCAAACCGACCGGCCCGTATCGGCGTGAACCGTTTTTAGGGAGAATCGAATGCCGCCACGAGCGCGTAAGCCGGTCATCCGCACCTGTGTCGTCTGTCATCAGCCGCAGCCTAAAATGGGGCTGCTCAGGATTGTGCGGACCCCGCTGGGCGAGGCCCAGATGGATCCCACGGGGAAGCGCGCTGGCCGGGGCGCTTACGTTTGCAGTCGTGAGGAGTGCAGAACCGGGCCCCGGGCACAGAAGCAGCTCAGCCGGGCGCTCGGGATACCGGTGGAGAGTGAGCTTTTATCAAGCTGGTTTGAGGGAACGAGTTAACCGGCTGGATGAGTCATGATCTGGTCAGAGTTATTAATTCAGAATCAATTATAGAGTTATTTGTCAAGAACGAGAAAGGCACACGGCTATGGCCTGAACCTTTTAGACGGGCAGTCGCCCGGAAATCACAGTGGAAGGGGTGAGCATCGTTGTCACAGGTACTGGACAAGACCAAGCGTATTAAAAAGGAGGGCCCGGCTGCAACCCGGACGGCGCAAGCTATCGAGATAACACCGACGATTAAGCTGCGCGATTTGGCGGAAAAGCTCGGAATCGAGCCTTCTCAGCTCCAAAAGGAGCTGATGAACTACAATTTTTTCGGCAATATCAATGGGGTTGTGAACGCCTCGTACGCCCAGAAGATTGCTGAGAGACACGGGCAGAAGGTTGTGGTGAAGGCAGCGCCGCCGTCGGCGCCGGTCATTACCCGTCACGTTGTCGTGAAGCCTCCCAAACCGGTGGTCAAGCTGGCGGAGCGTCCGCCTGTTGTCACCATCCTCGGGCATGTTGATCACGGCAAAACCACCCTTCTCGATTACATCCGTAAGACCCGCGTCGCCGAGGGTGAGCACGGCGGTATCACGCAGCGGATCGGCGCCTATCAGGTGAACTTGCGGGACGGTCAGAAGATCACTTTTATCGACACACCTGGCCACGCGGCGTTTACTGCTATGAGGGCGCGCGGCGCTAAGGTGACCGATATCGTGGTGCTGATGGTCGCGGCGGATGATGGCGTGATGCCTCAGACTCGTGAGGCGGCCGACCATGCCCGCGCCGCCGGCGTACCAATCATCGTCGCCATCAACAAAACCGACATTCCGGGTGTCAACGTCGACCGGGTGCTCACGCAGCTCTCCGAAATCGGGCTGACGCCGGAGGAGTGGGGTGGTGAGACCCTCTCGGTTCGGCTTTCAGCCAAAACAGGCGAGGGCGTCGATGACCTTTTGGAGAATATTTTGCTCGTGGCTTCAGTGCATGAGCTCCAGGCCGATCCAAAGGCGAAACCGACAGGAACAGTGATCGAGGCGGAGGTGGATCGCGGCCTGGGGCCGGTCGCTTCGGTGCTGGTAAAGGAAGGGACGCTGACAACGGGATCCGCCGTGGTGATTGGCTCGAGCTATGGCCGAATCCGGCTGATGTTGGACGATAAGGGACAGAAGGTGACGAAGGCGGGGCCTTCGACTCCGGTGAAACTGATAGGGCTGCAGGCGGTACCCGTGGCCGGCGATGCCTTCCGAGTCGCGGCGGATGAAAAAACGGCCCGTGCCGAGGCGCAGGAACATGGCGAGTTGGCTCGCGAGATCCTCCACGACGCCGGGCATCGCGTTACTCTGGAAGACGTCATTCAAAAGATTCGCGAGGGCGACGTCAAGCAGCTTAACGTTATCCTCAAGGGCGACAACCGGGGGTCCGTGGAGGCGATTACCGAGGCGCTTCCCAAGCAGGGGACTGAGGACGTGCGGGTTCACGTGGTGGCCAGCAGCGTGGGAGCGGTAAGTGAATCGGACGTGCTTTTGGCCAGCGCCTCGGAAGCGTTGATCGTGGGGTTCAACATCCCTAACCCCGATGCCCGGGCCAAGCGAGCTGCGGAAGACGCCGGCGTGGTTGTCCGGAACTACAAGATTATCTATGAGCTGCTCGATGACGTTGGCCTCGCGGCGCAGGGTCTACTGAAACCGGTTTATGAAGAGCAGGTCATGGGACATGCGCAGATCCGACAGCTTTTCCGGCTCCCGAACAATACCAAGATCGCAGGCTGCATGGTCACCGATGGGCGGATTATGCGTTCCGACCTGGTGCGGGTGCGTCGTGGCGAGGAATCGCTCTGGGAAGGCAAGCTGGATTCGCTGCGGCGTGTGAAAGATGATGTTCGCGAGGTTGCGCAGGGCTTTGAGTGCGGCATCGTGTTGGCCGGCTTCAACGAGATTCAAGAAGGCGACGTCATCGAGGCGTACGTGATGCAGGAGGTGGCGCGGCGCTGAATGTGGTCGTAATTGCGCGTAGGGGCGAGGTACGTCTCGCCCTTGATGAAGGCCGACGCAGTATTTAAGTGTTCGTGTTTGGCGGAGGCTCCCATCGGGAAAAAAGCTCGTGGTGAAGTAACGGTGATCGGGCTCCTCACACTGCAGCTGCGAGTTGGCGAGAGTCAATCGCTCAAAGACAAGCGCTCCGTGATAAAGAGTCTGCTGGATCGCGCGCGTAAGCTGAACGTCTCCATCGCGGAGGTGGGCGGTCTGCAGTCATGGCAGCGGGCGGAGGTAGCCGCGGTTTGCGTCGCGAACGCCTCCGCGGCGGTTGATCGGCTGATGGGCCAGGTGGTCGATCTTTTTGAAGGGGATCCCCGTCTGGAGGTGGTAGACTACAGCACTGAGCTCCTCTGAACCTCTTTATGGAATAAAATCAATTGATGCGGGAACAAAGATTCCGTATCAGAGACAGGCGCATAAAGTCATGGCAGGAAGTCAGAGACAGCAGCGGGTGCAGGAGACGCTGAAAGAGACCATCAGCGAGGTGATTCGCATGGTTAAGGACCCTCGTTTGGGATTCGTAACCGTGACCGGGGTTGAGGTCAGCCCGGATTTGAGCTACGCGCGGGTTTTCTTCAGCGCGTATGGAACCGATGAGGAGCGCAAGGATAGTCTTGAGGCCCTCAAGCATGCGGCGGGGTTTGTGCGCCGCGAAGTCGCTCGCCGAGTTCAACTGCGTCATACACCGGAGATCGATTTTCGCCTGGATACCACCCCCGATCGCGCGGAGCGCATTATGCAGCTCCTTCATGAGATCGAGGTTGAGGACGCGGGGAGAACAGCCCCGGTTGAACCGGCCCCGATCTCTCCAGAATCAGACGAGGAATCAACTGCCAGTCCATCCCCAACAACCGTCCACAGCCCGGAATAGTAATGAAGACCAGAGTCGTGACGCGGACCGGAAACGTGACGCGGTTCGGAATCGCGACGTGGACCTGAACGGCTGCCTGAATCCGGAAGCCACCCGGGCGCTTGTCCAGGCGGTTCGGATGCTTGAGACCGCCTCTCTCGATGATAAATCATCGAGTCGTGTTCTGCTGACGACTCATGTTAATCCTGATGGCGATGCCGTGGGATCTACCATCGCGCTGGCGCACGCGCTGCGGGATCGCGGCACGACGGTGGACGTGGTCCTAGCCGATCCGCCGCCGGTTTACTGTAAGTTCCTGCCGGGTGTCGAGTGGATTACGCCGTGCATTCCATCGATGCCGCCGGATTTAGCCATTGTTTGCGACGCCGCAGGCATTGATCGAATCGGCCCGGTGGATCACGCGGTGAAGGTCGCACGGCAGACGATTGAGATTGACCACCACGGCGTGGCGCGTCCCTTTGGCGACGTGCGCGTGGTGGATGACAACTGCGCCGCGACCGCCGAGCTTGTCTATTATCTACTCACGGCTCTCAAGGCGCCGATCACTCCGGCGATTGCGAGCAGCCTCATGATGGGCCTCGTGACAGACACCGGCTCATTCCGGTTTACCAATACGAATACCCGCGCGTTCCGTTTGGCGGCCACGCTGATGGAGGCCGGCGCCGATCTGAGCCGGATCATGGATCAGGTCTACGATCAGAAGACGGTGAGCTCACTGCGGCTGTTAGAGCGGGCGATATCACATTTACGTATCGCCAATTCGTTCGCGAGCGCCACTCTCTCCCGTCACGATTTCCAGCAGACCGGCGCCACGCAGGGCGAGGCGGAAGGGGTGATAGGCCATCTTAGGAGCCTGAAGGGAGTGCAGGTTGCCGCAGTACTCCGCGAAACGGGTCCCGCCGAGGCTAGGGTGAGCTTGCGGGGCCGGCCGGGATACAATGTCGCCGAAATTGCCGCGCTCATGGGGGGTGGCGGACACGCCGCCGCTGCCGGATGCACGATTTATCTTCCACTCGATGAGGCCGAACGGCGCCTGCGGGAGACTGTGTACAAGTTCCTCGATCAGATCAAGAAGAGCGTCTCATAATTCATCCTATGATCTGTGGCTTGCTCAACCTGGATAAGCCGTCCGGCCCCACGTCGCATGACATGGTGTCGCGGGTACGCCGGTGTCTTGGCGTGCGGCAGGTCGGTCACGCAGGTACGCTGGATCCGATGGCGACGGGTGTTCTGGTGATCGGCGTTGGTCCGGCGACCCGTCTGATGACCTTTTTGGGCGATCAGCCAAAGGAATACGCGGCCCGGATCCGGCTTGGTCTTACGACTGACACGGAGGACATTACCGGTAACATTCTCGCCGAAGCATCGGCCGCCGGCGTGACGCAGGCGGATCTGATCGAAGCGCTCCATCGGTTCGAGGGACCTATTTTTCAGACTCCACCGATGGTTTCGGCGCTCAAAGTTAACGGGCGGCGGCTCTATGAGCTGGCTCGTGAGGGGAAGAGTGTGGAGCGGCAGCCGCGGGCGGTTACAGTTTATGAACTGGAACTGCTTGATTTTGCGCCGGGTAATGCGGCCGAGGCGACGCTCCGGATTCGCTGTTCCGGCGGCTTTTACGTTCGCACGCTCTGCGCCGATCTTGGCCGGGCGCTTGGCTGCGGTGGCTGCATGAAAGCCCTTCGACGAACGGCGGTCGGGGAGTTCCGGGTCGAGGATGCGGTAACCCCGGAGGCGCTCGATGATGCAGGCGCCGCCGCGCTGCAGCCGGCGTCGCGCGCGCTGGCGCACCGGCCTGTGGTGATCCTCTCGGAAGAACAGCGCCAAAGAGTGTTGAACGGCGGGTGGATTGAGGTTTCAGAGCTTTCACCGGAGATCCCTTCACCGGGCGATCCGGAAAAAGATTCGCATACACAGAAAGGATCGTCAGACAAGATTGTACGCCTGGAGGATCGGGGCGGCGCCCTGATCGCGGTGGCGCGAGCGCGAGCGATTGACGCCGGAGCGCGTTATGATCATCATTGCAGTCACGATGGCGGTTATAGTTATGATCATCAGATCAGGTGGCGCTGTGATCCCTATATAGTTCTGGGCGCCCCGGGCACTGAACCTGATCGATGTTGAATGTGTTGAATCTAATGGAGACACTCTCTTGAAGTTTGCGCCTTCTCTGGCGGAGTGGCCCGCCGATGGCGCGCCCTCAGCGGTGACCATTGGCGTCTTTGATGGAGTTCATCGCGGGCACCAGGCGCTGCTCCGGCTGCTGCTGGACCGCGCTCGATCGATGGGTCTGCGGTCGGTGGCGCTGACGTTCGATCGGCATCCGCGGCCCGCCGATGCAGTCGGGGTTTTGGAAGAACAGATTACATCCCTGCAGGAGAAGCGAGAACTGCTGGAAGAGGCGGGGATTGATGGCTGCGCGGTCATACCTGTTGACGAGGGGCTGCTGGATCTCGAAGCGGATGAGTTTGTAAAGCGATTCTTAGTGCAGCGATTGAACACACGCCTGGTGGTTGTTGGCTACGACTTTCGATTTGGGCGCGGCCGGCGGGGTGATTTTCAACTTCTGCGTTCGTTGGGTAGCGAGTACGGGTACACTGTACTTCAGGCGCCGGCTGTTCTGATCGACGGAGCGCCGGTCAAGAGCACGCGAATCCGGGATTGTTTGCGGCAGGGAGACCTGCCGGGAGCGGCAGCGATGCTGGGCCGGCTGTACCGCGTGGTGGGAGAAGTATCGCAGGGAGACCGGCAGGGTAGTAAGCTCGGGTTTCCCACGATAAACCTCCGTTACCCGCCTGAAAAGCTGCTCCCGACGCCGGGCGTTTACGCCGGGTTGTGCCGCGTGGGCGCTCAGAACTGGCCCGCGGCCATTAATTTAGGGGTTCGCCCCACTATGAGATCGCCGTCTCCCGATAGCTTATCGGGAAGCGATCAGCGCCCGGTTTTAGAGGCGCATCTCATTGGCTTTGAGGGGAACCTTTATGGGCAGATCGTCCGGTTGGAGTTTGCCGAGCGACTGCGGGAAGAGAAGCGCTTTGAAAGTCTTGAAGCGCTCAAAGAGCAGATCCGGCGAGATGTCGATGAGACCGCCCGCCGGTATTCACATCATGGTGGGTGGATGGTCTGGCCAGACGATCCGCCTCACGTCGCGCCGGCGATTGCCGGCTGAGAAGGAGATACCCTTTGGCCCTCGATAAAGCAAGTAAGACGGAGATTATCAGCGGGAACCGGCTGCATGACGATGACACCGGATCACCCGAGGTACAGGTGGCGCTATTGACCACCCGGATTTCGCAGCTAACAGAGCATCTTAAGATTCACAGCAAGGACAATCACTCGCGCTACGGGCTGATCTTGATGCTCGGACGGCGGCGCCGATTGCTGACCTATCTGAAGAATAATGATCTGGATCGGTTCAGAGCTCTCATTGCGAAGCTGGGGATCCGCGATACGATACGGAGTCAGCGGGGGTAATTAAAGCCGGGGTGGGCGGCGCCCACCCCGGCTGTTTATTAGCTGTTTGTTTGTTGTTTGTTGTTTGTTTGTAAGCGGCGCCGGCAGAATACCGGCGTCTTGAGAACAGGTCCCGGCATGAGCCGGGCCTGTCAGTCGCGCAGTCCTTGATGGATGAATGGATTGCGCGAGAGCCGGCTGTCCGCACAGGGCGGCGCCCGGCGTGGGGCAAGGGAAAAGGTAAAATCAATGATCGAGTTTGTAGAGTTTGAACTGGGCGGTAGAACCGTCCATCTGGAGACCGGGAAGCTGGCCAGGCAGGCGTCGGGCGCAGTGGAATTGCGGTGCGATGATACCGTTTTGCTGGGGGCCGTGGTGGGCAATAAGACGCCCCGCCCGGATATCGACTTCTTTCCGCTAACTTGCGATTATGAGGAGCGGTTTTATGCGGTTGGCCGTATTCCGGGGAGCTTCCCCCGGCGGGAGGGCCGTCCGGGTGAGAAAGGTATTCTCACGTCTCGTTTGATCGACCGGCCGATTCGGCCGCTGTTTCCCTCCGGCTATCGGAACGAAGTGCAGATTACGGTGATGCCGGTCTCTTCCGATCAGATCAACATGCCCGACGCTTACGCGGTGATTGCCGCTTCGGCGGCGCTGACGATTTCTGAAATCCCGTTTGAGGGTCCGATTGGCGCTGTCCGGATGGGCCTTATCGACGGAGAGTTTATCGTAAATCCAACCTACCAGCAGGTTGTCGAAAGTGACCTTGACCTGATCGTAGCGGGTACGAAACACGCGGTGACCATGGTGGAAGCCGGGGCCAACGAAGTCGCGGAGGACCAGATAGCCGAGGCGATCTTACAGGCGCATCGCGAGATTGTGAAGATTTGCGAGGCGCAGGAGCTTCTCCGCGAAAAAGCGGGCAAGCCAAAGATGGAAGTGAAGCTGTTCGGTCTTAATCAGGAGATGCTCGCGGCGACCCGTCAGGCGGCGTCTCAGCGGCTGCAGGAAGCGCTCCATGGAGATAAGCAGACTCGTGAGTCCGCGGTCAAGACGATTGAGCATGAAGTCGTGGAACAGATCTCGCAGGAGTTTCCCGACGAGGCCGCCTATGCCGGGGTGGCGTTTGATGAGGTGGTAAAGGACGAAGTCCGAAAGATGATCCTGACGGAGCGAATCCGGGTTGACGGGCGTAATCCGTCCGAGATCCGCGCTATCACCTGCGAGGTCGGCGTCCTACCTCGCGCCCATGGCTCATCTATCTTTACCCGGGGACAAACGCAGGTGTTGAACGCGGTCGCCCTCGGCACACTCGGCGACGCGCAGATTATCGATACTCTCGCTCCCGAGCGCACCAAGCGATATATCCACCATTACAACTTCCCCTCATTCTCCGTTGGAGAGGCCCGGCAGAACCGGGGACCCGGCCGCCGGGAAATCGGGCATGGAGCGCTGGCTGAGCGAGCGCTGCTGCCGATGATCCCGCCGGACAACGTCTTCCCCTACACTATTCGGCTCGTTTCCGACGTGTTGGAATCGAACGGGTCGTCTTCGATGGCGAGCACCTGCGCGAGCACGCTCTCTTTGATGGACGCCGGTGTTCCACTCAAGGCGCCGGTCGCGGGGATTGCGATGGGACTCATCTCCAGCGATGACAACAGCCAGTACACCATCCTGACCGACATCCAGGGCATTGAAGACCACTGCGGCGACATGGATTTTAAGGTCGCTGGCACCGAAAAGGGAATTACGGCGCTTCAGATGGATATCAAGAGCTCGGGAATCACGCAGGAGATTTTAAGAGGCGCGCTCTCGCAGGCCCGAGAGGCTCGCCTGTTCATTCTGGAGAAGATGCTGGCCGCGCTGCCGGAACCGCGAGAAACTCTCTCCATGCATGCGCCCCGCATCTATATTCTGCATATCAACCCCGAAAGGATTGGCGAGATTATCGGGCCCGGCGGCAAGATGATTAAGAAGATCCAGGCCGATACGGGCGCCAAGATCGACATTGAGCAGGATGGCACCGTCTACATCGCGTGCGCTGACGCCGAAGGCGGCCAGGCGGCTCGCGGGATGATCGAAGGCATGACGAAAGAGGCCGATATCGGGGCGATCTATCAGGGCAAGGTGACCGGCATCCAGAGTTTCGGCGCCTTTGTCGAAATACTGCCGGGCAAAGAAGGTCTGCTGCACATCTCACAGATGGGACCGGGCCACACCGAGGAGGTGAACCTCCAACTGGGTGAAGAGGTGACGGTGCGGGTGATTGACGTTGAGAATGGCAAGATCCGGTTGAGCCGCAAAGGACTTGGACCGGGCGAAGATCCGAACAATCTTCCCCCGCTGCCCGAGCGCCGTCCCGAAGGGGGCGCGCGCTCAGCCGAACGGCATGGACGGGGACCGGGTGGTCGTGACCGGGGTGGTTCCGGCGGCCGGGATCGCGGTGGCTCCGGCGATCGGGGCGGGCGCGGCGGCGGGCGCGGCGGACACGATTCCCGCAGTGGGCACGATTCTCGAGGTGGGCAGACGCCCGCTGAGCCGGCGCGGGAAGGTGGCGTTGGCGCCACGTTCCGGCCTCGCACGGGAAACGAATAGTTAACCGATAATGTGTGGGGGTGAGAGACGCGAAATCTTTCGCCCCCGCACGTTCGTATGACGCGGTAGTCCGCCACATGCCCCACTCCTCAGCTTCCCTCCTCGACCCTATATTCTGTGACGTACCCCATGCTTTCCGAACATTTTCAAGAGACACTGCTCCCCAACGGGATTCGAATTATTACCGAAGTGATGCCCCACGCCCATTCGGTGGCGCTGGGTTTCTGGGTGCGATCGGGGCCGCGGTATGAGGCGCCGCCGCAGGCCGGCATTTCGCACTTTATCGAACACATGCTGTTTAAGGGTACGCAGACCCGCACGGCGCGGCAGATCAACGAGAGTCTCTATCCGGTGGGCGGCCATCTTAACGCCTTCACGGATCGTGAGTTCACCTGCTACACGGCCGTGATCTTGAGCGAGAATCTGCCGCTTGCCGTCGAAGTGCTCTCCGACATGCTGCTCCATTCCGTTTTTGCCCCGGACGAGCTAGGACGGGAGAAGAACGTGGTCTTGGAAGAGATCCGGGCGATTGAGGATACTCCCGAGGACCTGGTTCACGACGTTTTTGTGAGCACAATCTGGCCCGAACACCCGCTGGGCCGCCCGGTGATTGGAAAAATGGAGACGGTCGAAGCTTTCACGAGGGAGCAGGTCATCGATTACCTTGGCGAGCATTACACCGCCGACAGTATTCTGATCGCCGCCGCCGGCAACCTGGATCATGCCGCGCTCGTGATGGAAGTTGAACGATGGCTCGGCGGCATGGCGGGAAACAGCCCCCTCATACAACCCTCCCGTCCGGCGTCGCAGGCCAATTCCACACTCGTGTATCGAAAGACGGAACAGGCTCATCTCTGCCTGGGGATGCCATCTTATGGGCAGCAGGAGGATGATAATTACCCGTTGATATTGATCGACACTGTGGTTGGCGGCGGTCCGCACTCCCGACTTTTCGACGAAATTCGGGAGAACCGCGGCCTCGCTTACAACGTGGGATCGGGGGTCAACGCGTATGGTGAGGCAGGCCTCTTCACCATCTATGCCTCCACAAGCGCGCCCAATCTCGCCAAAGTGATCACCATCGTGCGGGAGCAGTTAGAACGCGTGACGCAGGATGGGCTGACCGATGAAGAGATTGATCTGGCGAGACGCCATCTCCGGGCATCGCTCCTTCTTTCTCACGAGAGCACCGGATCGCGCATGGGCCGGATCGCCAACTCACAGCTTTACTTTGGCCGGATGATACCGTTTAACGAAGTGATCGGAAAGTTAGAGGCCGTCACGCGCGACGACGTGCTGCGAGTCGCTCAGGCGATACTGCGCCGTGGCGCCAGCGCGCTCGCCGTGATCGGTCCCATTCATCCCGAAAGCCGGCAGGCGGCTCTGCTGCGAGCGGCATGATGATCGCCCGGTCAAAGCGCATAACAACCTCGAAGGAACAGCAGGGGCAGAGAGGGCCATATGAGTCGAATTAGAGTACTGGTGAGCGGGGCTTGCGGGAGGATGGGGAGTGAAGTGGTGCGGGCCGTAATGGCCGAGGCCGACCTGGAATTGGTGGGCGCGGTTGACCCCCGCAGCGCGGGAGAGGACGCCGGCCGCTCGGCCGGGCTGCCCGACTGCGGCATCGCCGTGAGCCGTGATCTGGAAAGCGCGTTGGCGAAGAGCCGGCCCGACGTCGCCATCGATTTCACCGAGCCGGGCGCTGCGCTAACGAACGCCCTCGCCGTGGTGAAACATGGCGCCCGGCCGGTCATCGGCACCACGGGAATCCCCAAGGAGGGAATCGAGTACTTGCGGCAGACCATTACCGAGAAGGGATCGGCAGGCCTGTTGGCGCCCAATTTCGCGATTGGCGCGGTTCTGCTAATGAAATTCGCCGCCGAGGCCGTCCGGTATCTCCCCGATTGCGAGATTATAGAGCTTCATCATGATGGCAAAAAGGACGCGCCATCCGGCACTTCAATCTACACGGCCGAGTTGATTGCGAAGAGCCGCGCCGGTGAGGACATTTCGAGGCCGAAGGTCGACGAGCAGATTATTATCCCCGGCGTCCGGGGCGGCCGCAGCCACGAGATTCCAATTCACAGCGTCCGGTTAGCCGGATTCGTGGCAAGCCAGGAGGTGATCTTTGGCGGCCCGGGCCAGACCCTTTCCCTCCGGCACGACACCATCGATCGAAAATGCTTTATGCCCGGCGTCATTTTGGCCGCCCGACGCATTCCCGCTCTTACCGGCTTCTTCTACGGCCTCGAGTCGATACTGTGAAGAGGGACGGAGGACGGAGGACGAAGGACGGAGGAAAAGCGCCCGCGTCTCGCGCCCGTACCCGCCCCTCATTCCCAGTTCTCGCATCCGCGGAATGGCATCTGTTCACCCGGGATGTATCGGGGCCGCGGGTTATAGTCATTAACGCCGGGAGCGGCGACTCCGCGCAGAAGAAAGGCGCTCGGCCAGCGGCTTTCTGACCCCGTTAGAATCCGGGTGCTGGTCGGAATATAGCGGATCGTCAGTCCGCAGCGGCGGCGCTCAGAATGGTTGGCGTTCGACCCGTGGATGATGTTCGGATGGTGAACCGAGACGCCGCCGGCTTTGAGAACGCAATCGACCGCCAGCGAATCGTCCACCAATCCCTCCTTGATCCCGGAGCTGAGGACGTTGGCGACATCCGTCCGCTGCTCCATTTTCTGGAGTGTCATCGTGTGCGTGCGCGGAATAATCCTCATGCAGCCATTCTCCGGTGTTGAATCATCAACGGCGAGCCAGAGTGTAATGACCTCCATCGGATCCAGCGGCCAATAGCTGCCATCCTGGTGCCAGAGCACAGGCTGACCCTCTCGCGGCGGCTTGCAGATGTAATGCGACGCGAAGAGCGCGATGTTTGGCCCGATAAACTGCTCGGCGATATCGAGCAGCCGGTCATCGCTCACCAGCCGGACCCAGAATGGATCGTTGGTCATCAGCGTGTGGCCCAACTGCTCACCCCTCAGCCCGGGATGTTTCTTCTGGAGCCATGCAACGTGATCGCTCGCCTCCTGTATGAGCTCAGCGTCGAGGACGTTCGGGAACAGCATAAAACCTTCCCGCTCGTACTGCTCCACGACGTCAGATTCGTGTTGGATGGTTGATGATGGAGTCATTGTTTGGTCTCGGTGAGTGATCCGTCTAACGAAGAAACGCCTCGGTTAATCCGGCGTCGACGGCGAGTACCTGCCCGGTAGTGACCGAAAGACGCGGGGAGACCACAAGGAATACCGCCTCGGCGACGTCTGCGGGGGTGACTTTGCGCTTCAAGAGCGATCGGCCGGCGTAGTATGCTGAGAGCCGGTCGCGAAGCGCTTCCGTGGTCTCCGAATCGTCATACGCAATGTCATATTTGGTCAGCGACGAGACGACTCGCTCCCGGGGAAACTGGATCGATCCCTCCACCACGCTCGCCGGAGCCACGCCGTTCACCCGCACGAGCGGCGCATATTCCACGGCAAGCTCCCGCACCATGTGATTGATGGCGCTCTTGCCGGTGTCATACGCCAGGCTTCCCTTTTTTGCGACCACGGCATTGGCGGAGCTGAAGAGGACGATGCTCCCCTCGGTTTGCTGCTCCGCCATCACCCGATGAGCTTCATCCGCTATGATTGCCGATCCGAGGACGTTAACTTCGTAAGTCTTGCGCCACTGTTCGTCGGTAATCCGGCCGGCCTCGTCGGGCGGGAAGAATACGGCCGGTGTCTGAACAACGATGTCGACACCACCAAATTGTCGGATAATGGCGCCCATCAGCAGCCGGACCGACTCCCGGTCGGTGCAATCGACGGCTTCAGCGGCCGCCGACTCGACGCCGGCAATCTGTCGGACTTCGGCGGCCGCTGCATCGGCAAGCTCACGATTCAGATCTGCGACCATGACGTGTGCGCCCTCCCGCGCCAGCCGGATGGCGACTGCACGGCCGATCCCGGCGCTGGCGCCAATTACCAGTGCAATCTTCCGGCTCAACTCTTTCTCGGGCGGCATCCGGCGCAGCTTCGCCTCTTCCAACTGCCAGTACTCGATGTTGAACGCCTCGCGCGGCGGCAGTGACACATAGTTATCGACAATCCGGTCGGCGGGGATCCCGGACTGCGGAGGCAGCCCTGAGAGCGCCGTCGCTCCTTCCATAACATGGATTGCATTCACGTAAAATTCACTGGTAATCCGGGCTTCGGCTTTGCTGCGCCCGAAGCTGAAGATGCCAACCCCGGGGACCAGGGTCACCGTCGGCGCCGCGCCGCGCATGGCCGGTGAATCGGGCTGCCGATTCTCATCGTAGTAGCGGACATAATCGGCGCGATAGGATTCAATTCCGCTACTGATCGCCGCTGCCAGGTCACGTCCGCTGCCATGCGCCGCGTCCCATTCCACAAAGAAGGGACGGACCCTGGTGCGAACAAAGTGATCGGGGCAGCTTGTTCCCTGCCA
>DASRZA010000300.1:0-7134 GCA_035686845.1 Armatimonadota bacterium
CGTTCTGTTTTCCGCCATGCACGGAGGATTGATCCATGTAAACGCGGCCGCCTATCTGATCGCATGAGATCGCCCGGATACCATCCGCGGTTCCGGCGCCGTCGATGGAGAGATCTCGTAGCGTGGCGCGCGAAGGACCATCAAGTTGCAATACCGGCCCAGCGCCAGCGCCGCTCCATTTCAACGTGGTTGCGAAACCATCCCCCACCAGTTGAACATCTGAGCCCGCCGGAACCATCAACGTGCGGTTCACCGGATATTCGCCCGCCGGAAGATGCACGACCGGCCGCTTTCCCCGCATCCGAGACGCCGTATCGATCGCCTTCTGGATGGCCGCCGACGTGGATCCAGCGGGAATCTCGATAACGGGTCGCGCGCGGCGCCGCGCAGGCTCGGGCAGCCTCCGTTTCGGGATTGGAATCGACGCCGGAGAGACCACGCGGTTATGCAGATAATAAGGGTTTTTGGCGGCGTCGAGGATGGGGTCAGCGACGGTAAACCGGTTCCCAATTATAATCGGCGAGGCGCCGGACGGATTGAAAGTGACGACCGGCCTCTTACCGGGCCGGCTCTTAATCGTGTTGTCGAGCAGCAAACAGGGACCCAGGTTGCCAATGCGAATCGGGGTGGGGTTCACCGGATCGATGATAGTGTTGCCCTGAATGGTTGTCGGGCAGGCGGCGCCGATACCGCTGGCGATAAAGAACGCCCGGGACCCGATTGAGACATTGTCACGGAACGAGAAATACTCGGTGTTGCCGATGCTTAAGTCCGCAATCGTAGAGCGGAGGAAGAGGCTGCGGTACACGTGAAAATTGCCGGCGCCAAAGGTATTGGTGACGCCGCGGGCGCAGTCTTCAAAGAGTGAGTCCCAGACGAACCAATCGAGCGCATTAAAGTTCTCGATACTCAGACCGGCTTTGGAGCAGTGCATGAATTTGCAGCGAGAGATTTCACATTCGGCGTCCATGAATCCTTTCGAACCGCCGCGAACTCCAAATCCAACATTCTCGAATACCTCATCCGCGTGCTCGCCCTCGGTGTTCGCGTACGGGATATGCCCATCCCATCCGTGCATTACCGCCGTCAGCGCCCGGCCGGCGCCATCCCAGGTAACCCGGTCAAAACGGGAATAGGAGACGCCGTCGCAATCGAGCATAACGCCGCCGGCGGGTCCATCCCACCGGATGATAGTACGGGCAGGGTCCTCCCCGATCATGCTCACGTTGATCCGGGACTTCATCGTTAGCCCGTGAGTAATCCGGTAGGTCCCGGTGGGCAGATAGAGCACGGTTGAATGGCCCGGCTTGCCGAGATCGTCCAGCGCCGACTGCAGCGCCGCGGTATCGTCCGCCCGGCCATCGCCGCGCGCATGATAGAGAGTCCGAACATTGGCCCAACTCGGAAACGGGCCCACAAACTCGTCCGGCCCTTGGGCCGCGCATCGAGATGCCAGCGATATCAAAGCCATGAGAATCAGTAATACTATCGCAATCCGCATCACTCTCTCCCTCAGCCTCGCTCCCCTGTCGATTCGCCCGGCGAACGCGGCGAAACGATTGAATGTTCGACCCGCGCGCCGTTGATCCCTACTGGCAAAAAGCGAACACGAAGGGCAGGAAGGTCTCGCGAAGGACACGAAGAGAAACGAAGAAGGAAAAGAGACTCCGGCTGAAAGCGAACACGAAGGGCGCGAAGGTCTCGCGACGGACACGAAGAGAAACGAAGAAGGAAAAGAGACTCCGGCTGAAAGCCAACACGAAGGGCGCGAAGGTCTCGCGAAGGACACGAAGAGAAACGAAGAGGGAAAAGAGACTCCGGCCAAAAGCGAACACGAAGGGCGCGAAGGTCTCGCGAAGGACGCGAAGAGAAACGAAGAGGGAAAAGAGACTCCGGCTGAAAGCGAACACGAAGGGCGAGAGGGTCTCGCGAAGGACGCGAAGAGAAGCGGAGCGGGAAAAGAGCGGAATTCGGAACCGGGCCGCGATCCGGCGCTGAACGGAAACGCTGAACAGATCATTTGCGAGTGGTTCCGCACTTGAGATCTGTCGTAGAGCCACGAATAGGACTGGCGAGAATGTCTCAGGAGGAATACAATAAGACTCCGGAGGCCTGTGTGGTGATGTAACGTGGGCTGATTTAACCGGAGCGGCGGGACCGCCGGCTTGGGAATGGGATACGGGGAGAGTGAATATTGAGCGAACGAGTTAATGACTGAGCGGGGACTGGCGGACGAAATCCGCCCGATGAAGCGCGGGCGGCCCCGCTGGCAGGACCCCCGAGGGCATCTGGCGAGGTTGAGAGTATCGGCTGAAGCGCCGGATCGGCTATCCGAGGAAACCGGGAGCCGCGCTGCCGTGGAGGTGGATGGGAAAGTGCTTGCCATTCATGGCGAGCAGTCGCTGGTAGAAGTGAATGGCGAACTCTGCCGCTGTAATTTGAGCGGTCGACTCAAGCGCCACCGCGACGATGTTCAGCCCGTCGATCGGATCGACCAGACCTGGCGCAGGGATTCCCGGAAGGCGCGTGGACGCTGGGTGCGCTCTCGTGAGCAGGCGCCGCCCTCCTCACCGATTGCCGTTGGCGATGAAGTTCGAGTGCGGATGAGCGATCATCAAACCGGAATGATTCTGGATCGGCACGAGCGGCGGAGCTGGCTCGGCCGGCTCCGGCCCACCAAGGGTCCCCAGGTCATCGCGGCCAATATTGAAATTGCCCTCGTTGTCATGGCGGTCGCACAGCCCGAACCCAACTTCTTCCTGCTCGACCAATTCCTCATCCAGTCAACCGCCGGCGGCCTCGAACCCTGGATCGTCTTCAATAAAATCGATTTGGCGCGGAGGGATGACGGAGGACCGAGGACGGAGGACGGAGGAAACCGCACCGTGGAGTCGCCGAGTTCCGCAGAGGACCGCAGAGGAAACCGGGACGGAGGACGGAGGACCCAAGACAGGGTGTTTTTGAACCCTCGACTCGGTAGATACGATGTTTCGCGAGCGCAGAGCCTGGTCTCAACCGGGTCTGCAGCCGGGGAACCCGACCGCGTGAGCACCCTTTCTCGTTTCGGGGCGAGTCCTGGAGAGGGTTCGCAGCACGCCTCGCTTCCCGAGCCTCCGTCCTCCGTCCTTCGTCCTCCGTCCGCGCCCTCCACCCCGTTCCTCGAAGCCGATTTCTACCGGTCGCTGGGTTATCCGGTGTTCTGCACCAGCGCAGAGTCGCGGGAGGGGCTGAATGAACTGGACGCGGCGTTGAGCGGCCGGATGGCGGTATTCGTAGGGCCATCGGGTGTGGGAAAATCGGCCCTGCTGAACGATTTTATACCGGGTACAGAGGCTCGAATCGGGGAGATCAGCGAATGGAGCGGGCGAGGACAGCATACCACGACGCACGTCGCCATGTATCCCCTACCTCGGGGCGGCTACCTCGTTGACGCCCCCGGAATTCGGAGCCTCGCTCTCTGGCAGATCACGCCTGGTGACATAGCCCTGCATTTTCCCGAGTTCGGCGCGTGGGCAATCCATTGCGATTATGCCGCTTGCGCCCATCTTTTGGAACCGGGCTGCGCCGTGCGATCCGCCGTGGAGTCGCGCCTCATCTCCGCCCGCCGCTACAGTCACTATTGTCAGCTCCGCCAGGACGCGTGAGCTGATTCCGTACCATCGCGCCCCGTATCGCCGTGCTTTTGTTGACGGAATCATTATCGATGTACCATTTCGGATGGAATTGAAGTCATAGGATATGATGGAATCCCACGCGTACCGCTTCCGCTCTCCGCGCCTGACAGGCTGTTTCCGCCTGATGACTGCCTCCCTTTTGCTGGCGCTCTCACTCGCGCCGGCTTTCGCGCTTCCCGTATCGCCGAGCCCGCTGGGGTCGCCGCCGCTTCCGGCGCCGGCTCAGGGAAGTGTGGACCTCTTCCGGATTCGGGTTGAGAACCGCGCCGGGGGTGAAATCGCAGTTAGCGCCGACAATGGTCATAGTTTCAGCGTGGTCGGTCACGTGCTGACCCCGGCGAAGGTTCTGGTATCCGGGTTTTCGGCCACCGTCTGGGCGAAAGACGGCACGGTTTGCGCCACCGCAGTGCATGGCATCCGAATCTGCGTGGGACACAACGCGGCCGGCCGCGGGAAGCTGTTCAGCATCATCCCATATGAGTATCGCAACCTCCCCGATTCCTTTGGGGGGCAGCGCAGCGGCGCAGCGGGCATCTACACCGATATCGCGGCCGGCACAAGCATCTTTCGAAACCTGTCGCCTCTCGTTGGGAACGGCGTGTTCATTGAAAAGCATGGAGTTCTGGATAACATTAAGACCAACTACCAGCCGCACGTAGGCGACGTGATTGTGATTGACGTGGCGCGGCCGGCTGAGTATCCGAACGAGATTGATTTTGCCAATAAAAAGGGCGGCCTGGTGGAAGAGGTATTTCCAGGCGGGGATAAGGTAACCGTTGCGCAGGTGCTTCAGCCTGTCGAGGGCATCGGCCGGTACGACGCCACGAGTTACACGGGCGTGGGGCGCATTAACACGAATCACCCGGGCGTCATTACCGTCTCTACAGCGCCGATGGCCGGGGTGGATATTTCCGACGAAGAGCGAAGCTGGGAGCGGCGCGGCGGTTTTCAGATCATTCCGTCGGTTCACGCCAGGGAGTTCAAATCGCCTCCGCTCGCCATGATGGTTGTTGGTCCACCTCCCGGATCCAATCGACCGCTCGAAGGCACGCCCCCACTCTTTTCAGGCGTGATTGGTCTGACCAACGTCAGCGGCGATCCGTCGGAGTCGTTCCGGGTGCAGGTGCGCGTTGATCATGGCCCATGGGAGCGGATGCCAGGCTTTACGGGCATCGATCCGCTGCTCTTCACCGCCAGGCCTCTGCAGAAATACTTCGAGAGCGAGGGGATCCATCGTACCATCAAAGATGGAATCACGGACATACGGATTCTATTTCCGCACACAGATTCTAGCTTCGCTGCCTCGCAACTGCAGGCGGCAGTCATGCAGGCGTCGCGATCAAGAATTAACCTTTCAGCGGCGGACGACCACGATGCCATTGTACGCGGCAGGGTGGAGGTGAACGTGAACCTGCGCGGCGATAATCCGAGGCTCAAATTCGTGGTATTTCTGGTGGATGGAAGGACCCGCGCCTTCAGTGACACCAGTTCCCGTCCGTTCCAGTTCACCTGGGACACCCAGGACGATACCAACGGCCGTCATATCGTCAGCGTCGAGGGGGAGGACATGAATGGGAATGTCCTCAGCCGGACCACCAGCCGCGTCATTGTCGCGAACGCCGGCGCCAAATCCCCCGAAGTCCATTGATTGGTCCGGCTCGCGGCGTCCAATCGCCGCTCCGTTTTGCGACGCCGCGCCGGTTTTGAAGGCTGTTCTTACCCTCGTTTGACACCGGCCGCTTCTCCTGCTATTCTTCTGCAGAAATCCCAACCACGGCTGGTCTAGCGGTGGTCCCGGGATAGAAGATCTTGGCGAATGAAAGGATGGTTTCTCATGGCGGCAAATGCAAAGCTAACACACGCGATCCAGGGTAAAAAGGTGGAATCGGCCCGACAGCGCGGGGAGGAGTTGGACATCGATTTTGAGGATGGAACAACTCTCAGCGTAGTTCTATCCAGCGCCGACAGCAGTGTCACCGTCCGGGATAAGAACGACAAAGAAGTCTACTCGGGGTAAGGCCCCGGCGTGAAAGAACAGCGGGCGAAGGGGATCTCGAGATCCCCTTCGGCCAACTGGAATCGATCCGGTAGAGAATAGAAGCGCGGGACCGGTTTTCCTGGCGCTGCGTTGGATCGCGTCACCCGGGCATATAAAATACCCGGCAAAGGGGCCTTCGGCCAAGCGTCCTCACGGACGCGACTGTAGATCATCTGCCTTCGATCGCTGAGACCACTGATAGCCGGCAGTTGCCGCTCGGTGTAGTAGAGTGGTTATCCTGTACGAAGAGAATACACTGTAGGAAGGGCATAAAATGAAAATCCTGCACACAATGATACGGGTTTTTGATCCGGAGAAATCCGTTCGCTTTTATTGCGACGCGTTGGGACTGGAGTTCAAACGCCGGCACGATAATCCGGAGAAGAAGTACTCGCTCATTTTTCTGGGCGCGCCTGGAGACGAGAACGGCGCGCAGATCGAGCTGACGCATAATCACGACCGGTCCGTGCCTTATGAGCTCGGTGATGGGTACGGTCACGTTGCAATCGCGGTCGATTCCATCGAGGAGCTTGGGAAGCGGTTGAAGGAGCACGGCATCGAGTGGAGCTGGTGGCCCGGATCGGGGCACATGGCGTTTCTGGAAGATCCGGACGGCTACGAGGTGGAGATACTGGAGCGGAAGGGATAGCGCCGGCAGGCTTCTTCCTCGCAGTGAAGTCGGACATTTGAACTGGTCTGCGTATGGTCGGCGCCGGGTCCGGGCGGGTAGATCCGTCGGATAGCTGGAATTGACGTGGTGTGGCGCTAGATGGAATGAAAGGGGCCCCATGATGTCCGAGTTTGAGAATGAACGGTCGGATGTGGAGGTTCCGGGGCCTCTGACTCGCGTTCGTTGGAGGTCTGGCCCTCCGGATCCGACAACCGCCGCCTGGGCTGCAAGCACCGTATCCTGGGCAGCGGTATCGCTATACCTGGATGCGCAGGACTACGCGTATGCGCTTGCGCACCGGCTGGGCCATGCCGGCCACACCGATCCCCTGGTATGGTGGCCGGGTCTACCCTGGTGGCTAAACGCGCCCCATGTGTTCCTGGAATGCGCGTTTATGGTGCTGTCGATTGTGGCCATCATCTCGGGCGTCGCCATCCTGCACGGCTCGCACGCCGCGCTCAATGCCATGATCATTTGCGCGTGGTCGACAATCGGCATCCTGCTGTTGCGAATAGTTGTCGCGCCGTTTATTGATTATCAATTCCTGGCGCGGTGCCATGTCTACTTCCTCTCTTCGGCTCGCGCAGCCGGTGACTCCTACCATTGGTCAAATGGGCTGTTAAACGCGATGCGGGAGAGCATTTTTGCTCACCAGGGAGCCCTCCTCATAGGGACCACGATTGAGATTGGTTACTGCGCGCTGCTGCTCAGGGGCCTGAAATCCGGCCGGACAGCCAGCTCTTCGGGTTGAG
>DASRZA010000301.1:0-3895 GCA_035686845.1 Armatimonadota bacterium
ACGTTTTACCCGATGGTGATCGGTCTCGGGTTCCTGCTGCCGCTCGATCTGCTCTTCTCAAGCTGGTTCTTCTTCCTCTTCTGGAAGGCGCAGCTTGTGGTCTCCAATCTCTTCGCGTGGGACATTACGCCGGATTTTCCATTCATTAAGGAGCAGGGATTCGGGGCGATCATGGGCCTCTTCCTGTTTTACCTCTGGTCGGGCCGGCGCACGGATGCGGCGATCTGGCGGCACGCGTGGCGGCGAACGCCGGAACCGCCAGCGGAAGCCGCGGGGAGCGCTTACGGGGTGGATTGTCCCGCGGAAGCGCTGAGCGACCGGGCCGCGCTCGCAGGGATCGGCCTCGGTTTGATCGGGCTGCTGGTATTCTGCCGTTTCGCCGGCGTTCAGTGGTGGGTGGCCGCGCTCTTCTTCGCGCTCTTTGTTCCGACGCTCACCGTGATCACGCGGATCCGGGCGGAGCTGGGGCCGCCGGTTCATGATTTTCACTTTATGGGCCCGGATAATATGATTCCCCGGGCATTCGGAACCGTGTCCCTCCGGCAGGCCGACCTTGCGTTTTTCACCTTTAGCTACGCGATCACGCGGGCGCACCGGGGTGACACGATGCCCGTGGGGCTTGAGGGACTTCAGATGGCCCGGCTGCGCCACGTGGACGCCCGCCGGATGTTCGCGGCGATCGTGATCGCGGTCACCGCGGGAACACTGGGCGCCTTCTGGGCATTTGAACATCAGGCATACCAGTTGGGCGCGGCGACCCGGTTCAACCAGGGTTTTGGGATGTCGGGCGAGGCGTTCGCCCGCATGGGGAGCTGGGTTGGAGGTTCACTCGATCCGCACACCAACTTTATGGCCGTTGCGGCGATGGTGATAGGACTGCTGACAACCTGGCTTCTCTTCATCCTCCGTCTGCGGTCATTCGGATTCCCGCTGCACCCAATTGGATACGCCATCGCGTCATCCTGGGCCATCAACCTGGTATGGCTGCCGCTGTTCATCGCCTGGATCATCAAGGGCCTCACCATGCGCTACGGCGGCCTCGCCGGTTACCGCAAGCTCCTCCCGTTCTTTCTCGGATTGATCTTAGGAGACTGTGTGATGGGCGCCATCTGGGGTCTGGTAAGCATCGCCTTCAACATCAGGACCTACAACTTCTTCGGGGCGTGACGTCGATTTCACCACCGATTCCTCCGTCCTCCATCCTCCAATCTCACCCTCTCACACACTCACGCACTCACACACTCACGCACTCACACACTCAACACCCTCCATCCTCCGTCCTCTGTTTAGCCCTTCAACTCCCTGTAAAAGATCAACAGGGAACCGGCGCCACGGTTCCCGAAGAGCAAAGCCTGTCCCGGTGACGCCAATGAATCGGGGCTGGAGTCATTACGTCGTTACTAAAAAGGAGTTAAGATGCCGGCTGATCAGCCCGCGACCGTCGCGATTGCGCATACCCAGTACAAACATCGATCCATGGAGAAGATCCTGCCCGTTGTGAAGGAAGCTGTGGACCATCTCGGGGGGATGGAACAGTTCGTCAAATCGGGTCAGACAGTATTAATCAAGCCTAACCAGACCGTCTTTTACCCGGCTGAAGATGGCTGCACCACCGATCCGCTGGTTGTGGGGGCGGTGATTCGACTGGCGAAGGAGGCCGGGGCCGGTAAAGTGCAGGTGGGCGAATCCAGCGGTGGAAAATTCAACTCGCTGAAATGTATGGAGATTACCGGCATGGCCGCTGTCGCCGAAATGGAGGGGGCCGAAGTGATCGACCTGGGCAGCAGTGAGATTCCAAATCGCCGCGTGCCGATCCCCAACGGAAAACTGATGCATGAGGTCCCGCTGCCCGAGCCGCTTGTCAACGCCGATGTTATCATCTCGTGTCCCAAGGCGAAAAACCATCACATCGAACCGATCTCAGGCGCGATCAAGCTCTGGGTGGGCGCCGTCAATCAGGAATGGCGGCTGTTCAATCATGGCGACGAGGAGATGTTTGAGCGATTTGTAGAAATCATGACGGTCTGCAAGCCGCAACTTATCATCACCGACGCTCTCATAGCCGGTGAAGGAGACGGTCCCATCGCCAACCTGCCGCACTGGTGCGGCTGTATCCTGGCATCCACCGACCCGGTTGCGACCGACGTCACTATCTGCAAGCTTCTCGGGCACGATTGGCAGAAACTACGGTTCGCGAAGATAGGCGAGGAGCGAGGTCTCGGACTCCGCGAGCCAATCGAGTACCGAGGCGCGCGCCTGGAAGATGTCGCGATCCATGCCTGGCCCGGTCACGAAGGTTTTGATTATCTTCCGCTCAACTTCCTTGTGGGGACCGGCGTTACTCTTCCGGGAACCGTGGGGCACGTGAAAAGCGTGCTCGACAGCATGCTGCAGCGCGGCGAGCTCAACGAGGTGATGTGGCTCAAAGGAACACCAACCATTATGATGGGCGCCATCGATGATCCGGATTTCGAGGAGCATCTCAAAGAGGGCCCGTACATTGTTTTTGATGATGCGGCGAAACCGGAGTACAAGAATGATCCGCGCGTTCACTTTGTGCCTGGCCATCCTGTGCTGCAAACGGCGATGCCCGAACTGATGAAGGGACTCGGCGTGAAACGTCCCGGCAAGCTCATGATGAAGGCCGAACAGTTTCAATTCTGGGGAATGCACAATGTGGAATATGGCACGCCCGCGCATAAACTGATGACAGTCGCCAAACCGATCGCCGCCGCGGGCCTCGCGGTCGCCGGAGTCGCCGGCGCCGCCGTGCTCGTTAAGAAGCTGACGCACAATGGAAACGGCTCGCACTGAGCAAATGGCTTGCACTGAGCAAATGGGAGTCGACCGGCCCGAATGGTATTAATCGGGCCGGCGCCATTCAGGCAGATGGGATGGCGGTGATATACTGGTGGCTCGCTGCTTCCTCGTCGTCATCGTTGAGGAGCTCCTCGCTGAGCCGGAGGATCTGCCGGATACGATCATCGCGGAGTGAATAGAGGAATTCATTTCCATCGCGGCGCATCTCAACGAACTCCGACCACCGCAGGCCGGTAAGCATCCGGCGGGCGGCCGGATGGGAGCAGCCCAGAAACAGAGCGATCTCTTTTACCGAGCGCTGTCCCGTGCTCAAAAGCTGCAGAATTGCGATGCGGGTTGGATCGGCAAGGCTCCGAAATAGCTTGGCCTGCTGATTCTCGTGCAGCAGCCGATCTTCGTCAATGTCGCTCGTGATCAACACCGCTGTCAACACCTCCCATTGCAGCCTTCTCCGAATACCGGCATTCTTTCTTAGTAGGACTTTCTATCCAGGACATCCGGATTCCTCTTCTTACTCAACCGAAAATTCTCATCGGATCGGAGTAGTCACTCCAACGTTGTTGTTCATTTTCGAGGAAGGGAGACAGGGAGGGGCCCGGCGCCGGCGAACGTGGAGGGGCAATGCCGCCGGCGCGTTCGATAGAGTCCTATGGCGTGACCGGGGGCGCTTTCATGGGAGCGACCGGCGCCACACTGATCTCATACGTACGGGGCTGTCGCAGCGCGTTGATCTGTTTCTCGAGATCGGCGATTTTCGCCGTCAGATCGGCTTCTTTTGCAGCCTTGTCGGGAACCTGAGCGTCTGGTTTTAGCTGAACATTTCGCCATAGATCGAAGTAGTCGTTGTTCTTCTCATAGACCAGCTTGAGAATCTGATCGCCCTGCGCCGTAAGTGGGCTGTCGTAGTAGCTCAAGTTCACCCCGTCGTTCAACTCCGCGGCGGAATACCGGCTTACGGGAGTTCCATCCACGCTCACCATGTAATCGCCGGGCGCGAGATGGGTCACGGTTAACAGGTAGCGATCCAGGTTGTCTGTGACAGGAACAAGCTGCAGCGCCGGACGAGCGGCGTTCT
>DASRZA010000302.1:0-5762 GCA_035686845.1 Armatimonadota bacterium
AATCCAGTACGGCGAACCAGACCGGGCTGAAACGCTCCCTATCCTCTGGCCAGAAGGCAAAACTAAAGATCGCGTGGTGAGCATTATCGCGAGCGAAACAGGTGCGATAAATGGCAGGCCGCTGCTCAACTTCGTCGATGCCCGTGTATTCGTACCAGCAATAGGATAAACCGATCCGCTCCACCTCAATGATGCTCTCGGGCGGCGCCTCGACACCACTGAAACGACCGGCCCCTCGCATCAGCGGCACGAGCGGCAGATTCGACCAATCTCGTGGGGGCACGATGATCAACGAAACCTCGAGCGTCACCTGGTCATCCGGCGGTTCACGGTCGTGAAACTTTACCGACTTCACGCCGGGGAGGATCACCCAGTCGGTGGGAGTCTCGAACATAAGGTCGCCGCGGCCGAAGGAAAAAACGCCATAGCCCGGTCTAGAACGCCATCCGTGCCCTGGCTTTAGCTTCGCGGAGGAAGATTCGAAGATTGCTTCCGTCGAGTCCGCCCGCCGCTTCGAGCGCGTCCTTTGCGGTTTTCTGCGCATTATCGTCGCTGTGCCCTTCAGGTATCAGCCCCGGGTCATTTGATCGGCGGACCCGAAAGCCAATCATAATCAATCGCGGGGTCATCGAACGGAATGCGCCCCTCATCGGCGGCGTCATAAACGCGTGACGTAATATAGAACAGGTTGACCGGGCCGCTGAGACATTTGCAGCCGTGGGCGACACCCGGCGGCACCCGCACCAATCGCGCAGGCTGATGCTCCCCAAGAATTATCTCCATCTTGCCGCGGTAGCTCGGCGATTCCGGGCGCGCGTCGTAAAGCGCCAATCGGAGCACACCCGAAGCGACGTACCACCAGTCCACCTGCTTCTGATGGATATGCCAGGCCTTGATAACACCCTGGTGCATCAACGAATGGCTCCACTGCCCGAATCCCTCGGCGAAGATATCATCGCTAACGCGAATGATCTCCCGGAAGAAGCCGCGCTCGTCGGCGTGGGTGACCAGTTCCTTGACTGCGACACCGTCAATCATTCACCGCATCCCCCTATCCACTCTATCCGGACCGTCGGCGGCGCGCCCGCGTTCACTGACTCCATTCCGGCCTCGGAATGACGCTGGTGTCCTAAAGGCGATCAAACACAGCGTCCCACGTCTCAATTATACACCGGGCGGGAGCGCCGGGCGCGGACGGAGGATGGAGGACGAAGGACGGAAGAGAGGGCGCGGGCCCGAGGCGTGGACAGAGGAAAGAGACTACAATTTGGATGAATGGCGCCAGTCGTGCGGAGTTTCAGGCGGTGCGCCGGAGGGGTAGAGAATAATACCTCGCAGCGAATCACATAACGCCACTGGCGGTCGTGAAAGTGGGGATCTCACTCGGGGGAGAACCCGTCGAAAAGGAGGAATGAATGGAGTACCGATCATTGGGGCGAACTGGAACACAGGTCAGCCCGATCTGCCTGGGCACAATGACGTTTGGATGGAAGACCGAGCAAGAAGAAGCCAATCGAATCGTGGGTCGATTTCTGGACTTCGGCGGCAATTTCATAGACACAGCCAATGTCTACGGTCGAGGTAAGAGTGAGGAGATGACGGCCGGCGCTCTCTCAGGAGGGAAGCGCGATCAAGTTTTCTTAGCTACCAAAGTGCATGGGAAGATGGGGGATGGTCCCAACGACTCGGGCAACAGCCGCTTCAGCATCATGAAGATGTGCGAAGACAGCCTCCGGCGTCTGCAGACCGATCATATTGACCTCTACCAAATCCACCGGCCGCAGGCGTCCATCCCGATCGACGAGACGCTCCGCGCGCTCGACGATCTGATCCGGCAGGGCAAGGTGCGGTATATCGGTACCAGCACCTACGCCGCGTACCAGGTCGTGGAGAGTTTCTGGGCCAGTGAGCGATACGGCCTGAACCGGTTCGTTTGCGAGCAGCCGCCTTATCACATTCTGGACCGTCGGATAGAGCGTGAACTGGTCCCGCTTGCGCAGGCGTACGGGCTCGGTATTATCCCCTGGTCACCGCTCGCGGGCGGCAAGCTCACCGGCAAGTACCAGCGCGGCGCGCCGCGGCCGGAGAACAGCCGGGAAGATCCCGAGAAATTCAGCGAACGAACCTGGGAAGCGTTAGAGGGAATCCAGAAGCGATGCGCCGACAAAGGCTGCACCATGACCGCGTTCGCCCTGGCCTGGAACATAGCTCAGCCGGCGATCACCTCACCCATTATCGGGCCAAACAGCGTCGCTCAGCTCGAAGATAATCTTAAAGCGTTGGACGTAACGATCACGGACGACGACAAGAAACTGATCGATAGTCTCGTACCGCCCGGTGAGAACGTGGAGAATTATTATCGGGCCGATTTTGGTCCCAACGCGCGCTGGTAAGAACGCAAACGGCGTCGAAGAAGCTGAGCATCTCTCACCGACGCGGCGCCGATTTCTCATCAGAAGACATCCCCAACTCAGAAGACATCCCGAACCCAGCAAAGATACGGCGCCAGAGCTGTATGCCGGAGAGCGTTGAAAAACCTCTCGTCGGCGGTCACCAGTCGGGATTGCTGCTGGATCGCGAGCGCCAGGTACGTACTGTCATAGACGGTACGGCCTGACTCGCACGCGATCTCAAGCGCAGCCGCGACGAGCGACCGGGCCGGGTGGACCGTTAGCGGCAGCTTTGTCAGCGTTTCGATGATCCGGATCGCCTCCTCGGCAGCGAGTTCCGCACGACGAACTCGCTTCCATAGGACGTTACCGAACTCCGGGAAGAGAAGAGCCGGGACATGAAGGCGTTGTTCGAACGTGAGCAGTCGCCGCGCCTCATCCGAATAAACTTCCCGCAAAAACCACTTGACGGCGACGCTGGCGTCAACCACCAGATCGATCATCGATCTCGATCTTCCCGGACGATCTCTGTGCTGTCGGAAAACTGCCGACCGTGAAGCAGCTGCTGAATCTCCGTCAATTCCTTCATAACTGCCTCGGAGTCCTCACCGGCCGCGTATTTCAAGATATCCCGGAGTTCTGCTTCAAGGGATCGACCGTGCCGCACCGCGCGAGCCTTGAGCTTTACCAGCACCTCTGGTTCAATACCCCGCACTAAAACCTGTGACATAATCTTCTGACTTTCTTGCAGGCTTTCAGAATGCGCCACGAATTCACTTTAGAATCGTAGAATGCCGGAACTTTTGTTGGAGTCGTTTAGCTATCATACTGCTATCATTGTAGCATAAATCGGTGCGACAGGAGGCGAAGAGGGCTTCACGCGGTCGGGGCGCCGAGAATCTCGCGGACTGCGCGGAGCGCGGATTCGAGGGCGCCCTGCATCCATGTGGCGTGCATGGATGTATGCTCACCGGCGAAATGGACGCGGTCGAAAGGAGAGGCGATCAGACCGATGAGCGCGGGATCCTGGCCGGGCGGCGCGAAGGCGCCCCGGCTCCATCGATACTGGTCCCAGCTCCAACCGGCCGCCTGTAATATCATTCCGGCGTCTCGTAGCTCCGGATGGATATGAGACAGATCGTGGACGACCTCGCTGGAGCGACGGGCCGGCGCCAGGTGGTTCAGTCGCTTTGCGGCCCCCGAAAGCGTATATGAGCCGAGCAGCACGCCCGGCCTGGAAGAGACAACGGGACTCCGCGCCACTGCGTTGTCAGACGGGTAGTAACAGAGTCCAATCGGTAGGTCGGTGTAGGTGGCGCCGCGTAGCGAGGATCGAGCCGCCGGACGTTCCTGATCCGCTCACGCCGGCCTCGAACATAATAATATGCCTCGGGATCGAACTCGATAAACCGGCGCAGTGGAAGTCCAAACTGGTGGATGTAATGCCGCGGGAGATGGTGGCTTGCCGGGATTCGCATGGCCCCGAACTCCCCGTACAGCCCATCCCCAAAGCGGAGTGTGCGGACCCGGCCGCCCACGTGAACCGGATCCGCCTCCAGCAGAATCCTCTGATGACCCCGACGCTCCAGCTCATACGCCGCGCAAAGCCCGGCAAGTCTCGCGCCAATGATGACCACGCGGAGCGGGCGATGCACGCGCGGAACCGCGTTCAGCGCATGGAGCAGCCCATCCATGGTAAGCGACGACGCCGCGCAAGCCGCGGTCCTCAACAATGTCCGGCGGTTAAGGATCATCTTGACAATCTCCAATGTGGCGCCCGGCCTCGCTCAGCCTCATTGTACGGGATTGTACATGAGCAGGAAACCGCTCACCCTTAGTAGACACCCACATAATAAGGGATCTGAAATCATCCAACATGTGCCGGCGTACCTCTCGGTATGACACACTTATAATAGCATACAGATTTGGAGTGGCTAATGTTGAGTAAGGGGTAAGGATGGGAAGACCGTGAGGGGGCGTAAGACCGCACTGATGCCGGTGTTGGCGTCGGATGAGCAGGTTGAGGTTGAGAAGTTGGTGCGTAGTACGACGGCCAAAGCCGGGCTGGTGAAGCGGCCTCGGGCCGTGCTGTTGGTCAGCCAGGGAAATACCCTAAAACAAGTGGCCCAGACCGTGGATCTGAGCGTGGCGCATGTGTCCAAGTGGTGTCGCCGGTTCATAGCGGCCCCACCCGGCAAACGCATGGAAGCTCTCCGGGACAAGAAAGGTCGCGGCCGCAAGCCGCTCTTTTCCCCCTCTAGTGCGAACGAACGTCATCAAGATCGCCTGTGAGCGGCCGAGTGCTTCGGGCCGCTCCCTCTCTCACTGGGATTGTCAGACGATTGCGGAGGAGTTGATCAAAGAGGGGTTGGTGGAAGATATCAGCACAGAGACTGTAAGACGGATCCTTGAGAGTGAAAGGCTCAAGCCCTGGAGATACTAGATGTGGCTCTCGGGGAAGGTGCCCCGAGATGCGTTCTTTGCGCTGGCGGTGATGGAGATCGCTGATATGTACACGAGGGATCTCGGAGACGATGAGATCGTGCTCAGTGTGGACGAGAAGACCAACCTTCAGCCTCGCCCTCGGCAGGCGCCCACGAAGCCTGCCCGACCTGATGAGCCAACACGACTGGAGCATGAATACCGCCGAGATGGCGCACCGAACCTGTTTGTCGCCTTCAATACACGCAGCGGCGAGGTGTCGGCGAACACATTTGGCCGGAAGCGACAGGGGGAGTTCATCGAGTTCCTTGAGCAGATTGAGACGACGACACCAGAGGAGATCCGGAAAATCCACCTGATCCTGGACAACGTGAGTGTCCATAAGGGCAAGCGAGTGCGAAAGTGGCTGGAAAAGCACCCGAGGATGGAGTTTCATCATCCGCCGGTGCATTGCTCATGGATGAACCAGGTAGAGCAGTGGTTCGGAAACCTCGCCAGAAAACGGCTGAGGATCGTGGACTTCCCGAGCAAGGAAGCGCTGGGAGTAGCGATGATGGAGTTCGTAGCGGAATGGAACGAGCGGGCGCATCCATTCCGATGGACGTATGCTTCCTTTGAGAAGATCCTGAAGAAGTGCGACAGAGTGCCTGAAATTGGAGTAGCGGCCGCCCAAGGTATAGTGATGGAGACTGAGAAAACCGGAGCCCCATCCTCTTCCATCGTAGAACGAGCACCTACTGAACTGCCCTTGGCCGCCTGATTTCTATACCTTTTTTCGTTGGAGGTCTACTTAGCGATCGCAGCTGTCGGGATTCCGGACCGGCTCCCGCTCTCGCGAACCGCTCCCCGTCGCCGATCGACGCCTGAAACGATAGGCGCCTCAACGACACGGGGTCAATTCTGGGGGGATTTCGTATCACAGGCCCCGAA
>DASRZA010000303.1:0-5468 GCA_035686845.1 Armatimonadota bacterium
ATGAATACCACACGAGCAGTTCCGAGGCCTGGATCTACGTCGCCATGACCCATGTCATGGTGAGGAGGCTTCAGCCCTCGCAAAAACCAAAATACGGGCTGAGACTTAAGCCCGGATGACCGATTTCTTGACACGCTCTAACACTACGACACCACTGCAGGACTCGAGCTGGCGCGCCTCGAAGAAGAAGAAGGCAAATACGACACTGCGCTAAAGTATTACGCGCAGTTGGTCCACCAGGCGCCAAAGGATTCCCGTACCCGCGCCGCGCTCGCCGGCTTTTTCAATCGACGTGGAAGGCCCGACCTCGCAAGAGCTGTAAATCGCCCCGACTTTGTTCCGTAGGTCATTGATAGCATGTCTTTCTCCAATCCGTCCAGTGCATTCCTGCGCAAATAAGCCGGCCGCCGCCGCCACCGTTATTGGGGGCCGGAGACCGCAATGCTCCCCCATTATTGGGGGCCGGGGGGCTGCCGGCGAACTTACGCCGTGGCGTGCTGACGGATGAATCGCCGGCATTTTCTCACCGCCCTGGCTGGCGGCGCCGCGCTCGCAGGCGGCTGCCAGCGCCGCCAGCCGGTTCACCCGAAGGCGCCGATGGATGAGTCATCCACGATCGTCAGTCCGGCGAGGGCCGCCGCAAGTCCGCGCCTCACTTCGCAACCGCTGCAATTCACCGACGTCTCCCGAGACGCCGGCATCCATTGGGGCTTCAATAATGGCGCCACCGGTCTTCATCTCTTTATCGAGACCACCGGCGGCGGCGTCGCCTTCTTCGACTATAACAACGACGGGCTGCTGGATATCTTCGCCGTTCAGGGTGGGCCGGAGCCGGGCGCTTCCGGCGCCGCGCGGCGCTTTAGCACGCGGAACGTTCTCTATAGAAACAATGGCGATGGCACGTTCACCGATGTCACCTCCGGTTCGGGGTTGGACGTCTATACAGGTTACGGGCAGGGGGTCTCGGTTGCGGATTACGACAACGACGGCTGGCCGGACCTTTATGTTACCTCGTACGGAGGCAGTCATCTCTTCCATAATAATCGGGATGGCGCATTTAAGGATGTGACGACGAGAGCCGGCGTCGCCGACCGGGCGGCCGAGCGGCCATGGCCGCTCAGCTCAGCCTGGGCTGATTACGATAACGATGGCCGGCTGGATCTGTTCGTTTGTCACTACGCGCGGTGGTCACTGGCGTTGAACAAAGACTGCCGCGCCCCCGGTAACCGCCGTTCCTACTGCCGGCCGCAGGTTTACGAATCGTCGCACTGCAAGCTGTACCACAATAATGGGGATGGCACGTTCACCGACGTTACGAAGCGAGCGGGGCTTGCCTCTCTTGCCGGTAAGAATATGGGCGCGGCCTGGATCGATTATGACGACGACGGCTGGATGGACCTGTTCGTGACCAATGACACGCTCCCAAACTTCCTACTGCATAACAATCGCGACGGGACCTTTACCGACCGCGGCCTGGTCTCCGGCGCGGCTTTAGGGGCGAGCGGCACGCCCGATTCGGGAATGGGTATCGGTGTTGGAGATTATGACAACGATGGCAGGGAGGACCTTATCGTTGTCAATTTCGCCGGAGAGCCGAAGTCTATCTATCAGAACCGGGGCAGCGGGGAGTTTGAGAATCAATCCTACGCCTCGAATATCGCCAGCACCAATCTGCAGTATCTTGGATTCGGCCTCGAATGCTTCGATTACGACCTGGATGGCTACAAGGACATCATTGTCGGGAACGGGCACGTGCTGGACGACCCGGAATCGCTCGGTGGCGGCGCCACCTACGCGCAGAGCCAGCAGCTCTTTCATAACCAGCGCAGCGGAACCTTCGCGCTAGATCTCCGTTCGCTCGGCGACCTGGTGAAACCCAGGGTCACTCGCGGCCTTGCCGTTGGCGATTATGACAACGACGGCGATCTCGACGTGGTCATGGTGGCGCAAAACGGTCCGCTGCAGCTCTTCCGCAACGATGGCGGTAACAGGAACAACTGGATCACCTTCCGGCTCGAAGGGGTTCACAGCTGCCGCGACGCCGTTGGCGCGAAAGTGACGATACGCACGAAAGAGCTGAAGCAGATGCAGCGAGTGCGGGGCGGATCAAGCTACTGCTCGCACAGTGACACCCGTATCACCTTTGGACTGGGTCAGGAAGCGGGAATTGAAGCTGTCGAGATCCGCTGGCCGCGCGGCCGCGTACAGCGATTTGGACCGCTTCCGGGCCGCCAATTCTACTGGATCCGGGAAGGTTCCGAACCCGTTCCCGACCCGCGGGTCGCGCGCCGCAAAGAACCGTACGCCCGGTAAGGCTTCGGCGCCGGTTGCATTTGTATGCCCATGCTGGCAGCGCCATTGGCCCGCCTGCGGCCGCGCCGGGCGCGGAGACCCGCCCCACCCCTCGTAGCGCTCGCGCAATGGATTGCGCTCCTACACCGGCAATTCCTTTCTTGTTCTTTACCTCGTCTCTTCCTCTATGCTCTCTCACCTAAAACCCTGTGTCCTCTGTGTAGCGGCCTTTTTCGGCGGGGCAAACGGTCTTCACGGCGCCGGCGCGACTTTGGGACGCTTGCTGAGAATGCGGCGGGCGATCTGGTAGAACGCTTTCACCGTGGTCGGGTAGGTTCGGACGACGCCATCCGCGCAGGCAGCGACCACGCGGGTTCCGTCCGGGGAAAACGCCGCCGTGTACACCCAGCCCTGATGCGTGGGGATAGTTAAGATCGCGGCGCCGGTTGTGGCGTTCCAGATTCGCACGGTTCCATCGGCGCCGGCGGTGACGATTCGGCGTTCGTGCGGTGAAAAGTACGCGGAGACCACGTCATCCTCGTGACCTCGCAGTATGAGCGGCAGCGGCTGACCGGTGTCGGCGCCCCAAAGACGAGCCGTGCCATCTTTACTGGCAGTCAGGATACGGCGGCCATCGGCGGAAAAAACGGCGCTGTAAACCCAGGTTTTCGACGCCTGGATGATCCGCTGCTGCGCGCCGGTCTTAGCGTTCCAGAGAATAACTCTGCCATCCTCACCCGACGTGACAATTCGCCGGTTGTCGGGCGAAAAGGCGGCGCTCATAAGGGGGCCGCGACGCCCATTGAGTATGATCAGATTCGACGAGCCGTTCAGATCCCAGACCCTCGCCGTTCCATCCACGCTAGCCGTCAGCACAAATCGGCCGTTGGGTGAGAAAAACGCGCTGAGAATCTCCTCGCCAAGGCTCGGAAGAGTGCGAATCAGTTTAAATGTTGAAGTATCCCAGATTGAAAGAGATCCGCTTCTCCTGGCGATCACCACGCGCCGGCCATGCGGAGAAAACGATGCCCACGTCACCGTGTCCGGCGGATTCGAATCCATTTCCCCAAGAGCGACGCCGCTTTTCGCATCCCAGAGACGCGCAACACCATCGGCGCCGGCGCTGAGAATCTGACGGCCATCGGGGGAGTAGAACGCGGCATAGACTACATCGTAGGTATGACCCAGCAGCGTTTGCAGCGATGGATCGGGGTCGATGAGCCAGATCTGCGCGCTCCCATCTCCACTCGCGGTTAACACCCGGGTTGCGTCATGATTGAAAACCGCCGAAGTCATGGTCTCCGGATCGCACGGAATGGTTTGAAGGCGACTTCCGCTGAACGCGTCGAAAACGCTGACGGTCTGGTCTTTACTTGCGGTAACCAGAAGCGCGTGACCCCGACCGTAACAGACTGAATCAACAGCCTGCGAATGGGCGTTGACCGTATCAATGTGCCCGCCGGTCTTGTAATTCCATTGAACTACCGTGCCATCCTGCCCCGCGGTTGCGATACGCTTTTGATCCGGTGACATGGCAATGCCGAGAACGGCCCCGCGCTGCCAGGAGAACGCGAGATGGATCGGTTCCTCGGTGACGGCATTCCACTGGCGGGTGATCCCATCGTCTCCCGCAGCGACAACGCGAGCGCCATCCGGTGAGAAAGCAACAGATCGGATCGCCCCTGAGTGAGCCTGGAGCGGTTTGTTTGCTGACTTGCCAGTCCGGGTGATCCAGAAGCGCACGATGCCATCGTGGCCGGCGGTAACAAACTGCTGGCTGTCTGGTGAGAACGCGCCGGTGGTGATGGCGCCGCCCCGGATTCCCGTGAGCGTGTAGAGCGCCGCTCCGGTTTCGCCGTTCCAGATCCGTCCCGGTCCAACTGGCTGCCCGCGGCTGTTCCGAGAAGTGTAGATCGCCGGCCCGGCTTCGCCGTTCCAGAGTCGCACGCTCCCATCGCTGCTTCCGGTGAGAATATACCGGCCATCGGGCGAAAAGATGGCAAAGTTTACGATTCCCGTGTGACCGATCAGTCGCTTGAGAAGCCGTCCGGATCGAGCGTCCCATATCTGCGCGGTATGATCGGCGCTGGAGGTTAAAATCCGGCGTTCATCCGGAGAGAAGACCGCAGAGGTCAGGCGGCTCGCGTACCGGATCTTCAGCAATCGAAAGTGTCCGGCCGTCACGGCATCCATCAAACCCTTGGTGGCTTCGGGCGGCGGCGCGACGCCGGCGTTGACACTTGACTCGACCGCCTGGATTCCGGCTGCCAGCGCATCGAACTCTCGGCCGGTTTGCTGAGCGAGCGCAGAAGCGCGGGCGCCATCCTCAATCTGTATCGCGTTGGCTACGCGAGCGCGTGCTTCCTCAGTGGCTATCGCCGCACGAGTCTGCGCCAATTGCTCCTGCTCGCCGGCACGAAGGGCGCGCGCCTGGGCGAGCTCTGCAGCGTTGAGAGCAGACGCCGCGGCGTGTTTTGCGGCGCTCGTTCTCAGGACCGCGTCGGCAGCGGATCGATCGGCCAGTCGACGCCGCCGGATGGCCTCTACCGCCTGCCGGCGCGCCGCCTGCTCCGCACGGGAGGCGCTTGCGAGGCGGAGCCCGGCGCGCTGCTGCTCGTGGGTCAATTGCGTCAGTTTAACGGCGGCGGAATGCAATTGACGACCCGCCGCAGCGGCCTTCAAAGAAAGCTGTCCGCTGTAGGCCAGTGACGCCGTAAGGCCGGCCAGGAGCGCCAGGGCGGCGGCGAGGGCGGTGATCAGACGTCCGCGGCCGCGCCGCTCGGCGTCCTGGCTGGCGCCCAGAAACTGACGCTCCTCTAAAGTAATATCCTCATGCTGGCGCGCCCATTCCAGCATTTCCGCAAGCGCCTGCCCCCGAATCAGGTAATGCGCGCCGCGCCCGGCGGCGATCCAGTCCGCCGCATAGCGGGCAAGCCGTGTATCGCTATCGTTTTCGGCGACCCACGCGTTATCGAATACAGTGGCGAAAATACGGTTCCGAACGCGAAGGAGATCTCTTCCGTTTTCGCGCCGCTCCGCCGCCAGCCCGGTGAGACAGAGCGCGATCTGGGCGGGGTCACTGCGTTTGGAAACCACGGGATCGGGGCCCAGCAATCGGCGATAAAGCTGGAGCATTCGGTGAATCAAAGGATCGACCGCCCGACCGCCCCGTGCGC
>DASRZA010000304.1:0-12652 GCA_035686845.1 Armatimonadota bacterium
TGAGCTGGCTTTTGGAGAGCCACTCGCGAGCATCGTTGATCGGCCGGTTGGCGGCGGCGCGTGAACGGTACGAAACAATCTGGGCGGGTCTCTGGAGCGAAATCGGCGCCAGCGCACTGTTGGCGCTTGGCTGCGCGGCCGCCTGCGCGGCGGCGGCCTATACGGCCGGTCCGCGAGGATCTCTGGTCGTTATACTGGGTGGTTCTATCGCGGTCGGGCTGCTGGCCTCGTCGCTGGCCGCCTACCTGTTCCCCCGGCTGGTGCTGGCGGGGCGCGCGCAGCGCGATACGCCGCCGGCCGGCGCCACTATCGCCGCTCATGCGGTCGGCGCGCTGGCATACCTTGGCGCCGCCTACTGGACAAGCCGATGGTAATTCTTTTCCGCCGAACCGGCTTAAATCACGGAAACGTGAATGGAACGGCGACATGCTGAGGAGTTATCGCACCGAGGCGCTGGTGCTGCGCCGGGTGAACGTGGGCGAGACGGACCGGATCCTAACGCTGCTCTCCCGCGATCGCGGCAAGATTTCTGCCATTGCGAAAGGATCGCGGCGAATCAACAGCTCGCTTTCGGGCGCGACCGAGCTGGGCAGTTACGGATCGCTTCAGATTGCGATGGGCACGAACCTGGACGTGGTGACGCAGGGCGAGCTGAAGAATGCGTTCTTAGGGCTGCGGACATCCCTGGATCGAATCTCGCGGGCGCTCTACGTTCTGGAACTCACGACGGAGTTTTTGGAAGATCGGCAGCCTCACCCTGATCTGTTCGACCTGCTCCTCTCGGCGCTCTACTCACTGGAGAAGGCGGATTATCTGGACTGGGTGGTCTCCGGCTTTGAGGCGCAGGCGATGACGATCCTGGGTTACCGACCGGAAGTGGCGATCTGTGTGTCGTGCGGGAGCAGAGTTTCGAACCCACGTCAACGAGACGAGAGCGCGTGGGCGCGCTTCAGCCCGGCGCTTGGCGGTGTACTCTGCGTCCGGTGCGCCGCTCCTCACCGCGACAGCATGAGAGTCAGCGCCGAAGTCCTGGCGGCCATCGGACGACTGGAGGAGTTTGAGCTTCCCGTCCTTGGCCGGGAGGGCGCGCCGGATGCGATCCAGAATGAGGTGCGCCGGGTTCTACGAGCGCACATCCGGCGCCATGCCGAGAAGGAGATGAAATCGACGAGTTTTATCGAACGATTGCGAGCCGAAGCATGACACGTGACACGAACGAGACGGAGAATGAAAATCACGCGCGGAGGTTAACGATGGAGGATAAGAGTACTCCGGATGAAGAAAGAGCGCTGGATCAGTTTATGGAAGGGAACGTGCGGGCTGACCGTCTCACGGAGCTCTGCGATGCACTCGCCTTCCGGATTCGGGCGTTGAAATCAGACCTCGCGCGGGACCCCGCTCCTGCCGAGCGAAAGGATCTGGAGAAGCGTTTGAGCGAGGCGCGCCGGCAGCTTTCGGTGCTGCAGCAGGAGCAGGCGATCAGCCAGTTCGTTGAGGACTCGGTACGGGTTACGCTGCGCGACGAAACGCTCCCCAGCGCCGAGCCATCGGAATTTGATGACGAGGAGGGTGAATGATGGCGGATGGTCCTCTCGATCTGCCGGCCCATCCCGAGGCGCTGACGCTTGACACGATAGAAAAGTACCGGGCGCACTTTGGCGAAGGACTCGCCAATATCCTGCAGTTTGGCGGCTACGGCGTGGAATGGTGTGCCGACGGCTGCCTGGTATATGACGCCTACGGCCGCGAGTTCATCGATTGCGTGGGTATTTATGGGGTGATGGCGCTGGGTCACCGCCGACCTGAAGTCGTTGAGGCGGCCATCGCGCAGATGCGGCGGCTTCCACTTTCGACCCGCAATTTTTTCTCGGACGTGCGGGCGAATATGGCGGCGGAGTTGAGCGCTGCGGCGCCGGGGGATCTCTCACGGATCTTCTTCTGCCACTCCGGCGCCGAAGCCGTTGAAGCCGCCCTCAAATGCGCCCGGATCGCCACCGGAAAGTCCGATATCATCAGTACGGAAGGATCGTTCCACGGCAAGACTCTGGGCGCTCTCAGCGCCTCGGGCCGGGAGAAATACAAGAAGCCGTTCGCGCCCCTGGTTCCCGGATTCAAGCAGGTCCCGTTCGGCGACGCAGCGGCGGTCGACGCGGCGATTGATAGTTCGACCGCGGCCGTTATTGTAGAGCCGATTCAGGGAGAAGGCGGCGTTGTCGTGCCCCCGGCCGGCTACCTGCGCGACCTTCGAGCCATCTGTGACCACCGGGATGTTCTCTTGATATTAGACGAGGTGCAGACCGGCCTGGGCCGCACCGGCAGGCTTTTCGCCTGTCAGCATGAGGACGTGGCGCCCGATATCATGACGCTGGCCAAGGCGCTCGGTGGAGGCGTCGCGCCCCTGGCCGCGATGATAACGACTCCGGTTTTGTGGGACCGGATGTTTGGCGAGAACCCGTGGATCCATACTACCACGGTGGTTAATCTGGTGGCGCTGGCGGCCGGACGCGTTTCGCTGCGGATTTTGCAGGAGGAGAAGATTTCCGAACAAGCCGCCCGCACCGGGTCACGGCTTATGGCCGAGCTGTGCCGAGTGGCGGCGCCGTACCCGGATTGGGTCGTAGAAGTGCGTGGGAAAGGGCTTCTGATCGGCATGGAGGTGGCTCATCCCGACCTGGCGCTGCTGATGACGTCGTTTTTAACGGCGCGCGGCGTCATCGTCGCCTACACGATGAACAACCCGAAGGTAATCCGAATCGAACCGCCCCTGATCATCTCCGACGCTCTGGTAGACCGGGTGATCGCGGCGTTCGAAGAGAGCCTGAAAATCGCCGTAGAGACCGTTCAGTCGCTTTCGGAGGAAGGGTGACGGCGCGGACGGAGGACGGAGGACGGAGGACAGGCGCGGGGCTCGGGGCGCGAGGCGCGGGCTGACGAGCAGATGGCGCCGGCACAGACCGGTATACGAGGGCAGCTAATGAAACCTGTGCGAGGCGTTCAGCTCACGCATGCCTTCAGCGAATACCGCCGGTTTGCCAGTCTCGGCGAGCATTTTGCGGCAATATCCAGTTTGGCGTACGCTGACCGGTCGCTGGAGCGTGTATCGGGCGCGGAGCATGAGCGGTGGGAGAACATGATCGCTTCCGTTGATCTGTCGCCAGCAGCGCTTGCGCAGGTCAGGCAGGAAGCTATCAATGAAGTAGCAAAGCTCGACCGGATCGTGTCGTGGAATGGGAGATACAACGACGACGAGGTGCTGCTGGTTCTGACCATTCGAAATACTTTGGAGCTTGTCGAGCGATTGCTTCTTGTAAGGTTTCATACTGGACCCGAGATCGATACCGGAGATATCGACCACGTCATTGACCGGGAATTCCGATCCATTCGCATGACTGGAGTCAGCCGCCGTCTGTTCAATAGCTTCAAGCGAAGCTGCGAAGATCGGGCGGCGCTTGCTCGCGAGTCTCCAGATGGCATCTGATGTATAATAAAGCGCCAGGGTCCCCGATGGTGTGGCGGGTCGGTGTGGTGTAAACGCCGTTATACAAGGAAGCCGTGATGCCGAAAGTGGATCAGCGTTCTCTCGCACACAATGAAAAGCATTTCGATCGGTGTCATGACCGCTGGATAAAATCGCTCAACCGGCAGTCTAATGATCCGGCGAACGACTACGAAGCGAGCTGGAAACAGTGCGGTGGATGTCGCTCGTATGTACGCCTGACCGGCGCCTTCATTTTGGATTGGGGCGCCTGTTCAAATCCGGCGTCCCGGTTTGACGGTCGCGTACGCTTCGAACATGATGGGTGCGAGGAGTACGAGACGGCGTCGGATGGCTGGGGGAACGGATACCCGGTGCGCCGGGAGCAGGCATGGGCGTGGTACTGTAAGTGGACGGTAGGCGTGCTGAACACTTTGCAGCAGGCGATAAAATCGGGGGATCATTCGCGCGCCAGGGGGTGCGCCGCCTATCTGCAGCGAGCGGCCCAAACGATGGCATCGAGAATGAGCCGCACCCGTGAACTCGGCGATATTCCGCCGCCGCCGCTGCCTGAAACGCCCACGGAACTTCTCGATACGGATTCCACCCGCGCGCTCGCGAACGAGCTGCGTCGCGCCTATACGAGCGCGATAGCCGTAGATCGCGAGAGGAACTGGTACCCAAACGGTATCGCCGAATCGATCGGCGACATCCTGGACCTCGTGGAGTTAGACCTCCAGACCGCGGCGTCTCGGAATGGGGACACCGGGTCGCCCGGTGGAGAACCGTAATCTCCTGTTGATTCTGTGAGCGGGAGACGCTCAGAGCGCCTCGCAGGCCACGTTGTCTCCATCTCAGGCTCGAGCAGACCTTGAATTATTCCGGGGCGCCCGGCCGGTGGCGTGGGAACGGCGCCGGTAGCGGGCAAGGACTCCCCCGTTTTCCGGGGCAGGGGGCAAAATTGTTCCATCGTTCGTTACCGCAGCGGGAGCCGGACGACCCGGCCGGTCTCGGCGGACAATATCCCGGCTTCGAGGATCTCCTGGGTGTCGCGGGCGACCTGTGGGTTGCAGAACTCATCGATTTCAAGGTCTCTGAGGAGAAAGCTGAGGAATGCCTCGGCCGCTGTTTCGGCGCCTTCCTGCAGGGGTGGAACCGGGATGGCAATCGGGGCTGGGGTCTCTTGCCGCGCCAGATGCAGTGATTGGCCGGTGACGAGGAGGGATCCGGCACGGCCGCGAATCACGATTTCGGGTAGGGTTTCTTCGTAAGGCTGCAGCCAGCTTGCCTCGGCGATTCCCAGTGCCGCGGTATACCGGAGGACTATCACCGCAGTATCGTCCACGCCGGCAGCGCCGCCCGCCAGCTTCTCCGCGACCGCCGTACACGATGAGGGGAGTCCGATAATTACCCGGCAAAGCTGGACGCCCTGGGAGCAACCCTCCATGATAGCGCCGGCGCCGGCTTCCCGGGCGTCCTGTGTCCATTCGGCGTGCAATGGCGACCATCGTCCCGACGCAGGACCGCCATGCGCCACGCGCGAGGAGACCTGAATGACCGGGCCGATGGCTTCGTCACGGGCCAACTGCGCGGCGTGAACCGCGGCCGGATTGAACGCGGTCGGCCAGCTTACGAAGAGCTTTGTGCCATGGGATCGCGCCGCGGAAAGCATCCGTTCCGCCTGGTCGAGCGAAGCCGCCATCGGCCCATCCATCATTACGTGGATGCCCCGCGAAGCGGCCGTCTCTACCAACTCCACTCGATTGGCCGGCTCCAACCCTACGTGGAGGATCTGGATGTCTTCTCGCCAGAGCATTTCCTGCCACGAGGAGTAGAGACGAGGAACGCCAAGCGTGTCGTGCGCCCGGTTCAATAAAGGTGTGCTGGAGTCTGAAGCCGCCGCAATCTTGATGACCGGGCAGGCCTGCCAGCCCGCGAGCTGCGGCCAGATCCGGTCATCAATCAGGCCGGCGGCGCCTACATTCCAGAACGTCATCGCGCCACCTCACAGGCGCCGCGGGATCAGGGGCCCGTTGGGGCCGCTGTTCGGGGCGCGGCCGCCAATCGCGGGCCCGCGGTCACGGGAAGAGGCAATCGGGCAACCGCCGCCGCCGGCGCGCCGATCGATGGCGGTTTGACGACCGACGATCCTGAATAAACCGTCTGCGATTGATCGGAGGGAATGATAACCCCCTGCCCGAAAACGCCAAAGCCAATCGTGAGGACCGCCAGGAACAGCACGAGCGCTTCGATGGCGCCCCAGGACGCATAGGACTTGTCATCGCCGCTCTGAATCCACATGGGATGGACAATCTTGAAGTAATAGTAGATCGAGATGACGCTGTTCGCCACGCCAAAGCCGGCGAGCGTCCAGAGCGGCCCACTATGCGTGTAGACGCCGGCCGATACCGCCGCGCCAAATAGATACATTTTCCCGATAAATCCAACGGTGAGCGGAATCCCGCCCAGTCCCAGGAGAAAGATCGTCATCGCCGCGGCCATCGCCGGTTTCTTCTCACCGAGGCCCGCGAAGCCCTGTAAATTGGACGTGCCCGTTTCGCCTTCCACTTCGATGGCCACGATAAAGGCGCCCAGGTTCATGATTAGATACGCGGCGGAGTACACCAGAACCGCCGGCAGCGCATACTGAAAACCATACGTCACAGCGCTGGATGCGCCGGCGGCCATCACGGCGTTTGAGAGCGAGATCGAGGAGAGCGCCACAACACCCACTAACAGGTATCCCGCCTGCGCAATGCTTGAATACGCGAGCATGCGCTTCACGTTGTTCTGCCCCAGCGCCGCCAGGTTGCCCCAAGTCATTGTGATCACCGCGACAATCGCGAGCACTGTGGGCCAGTCCGGTTCGAGGCGGAACATGGTCTGCACCACCCGTACAAAAACGGCGATCCCTGCCAGCTTTGGCCCCACTGAAAGAAACGCGGTCACCGGCGTTGGCGCTCCTTCGTAGGCGTCCGGCGCCCACATGTGGAACGGCCACATCGAAATCTTAAAGCCGATGCCGGCGAAGAACATCACCATCATCAGCACGAAGATACCGGTCGGAACACCTGGCAGCACACCGGGCAGCCGGGCGCCAACGATCTCATACTTGGTCGATCCGGTCAACGCGTACAGAAGCGACATCCCGTAGAGCATCAGGGCCGAGCAGATCGATCCAAACAGGAAGTACTTGATCGCCGCCTCGGTGGACCGGCGGCTCCCTTTCAGATACCCCACCAGCACATAGGACGTAATGCTCAAAAACTCAATCGAAAGGAAGAGCATGATGAGGTCGTTCGACTCCACCATCAGCAGCATCCCACTTGTAGCCAGCAGGAACAAGGCGTAAAACTCGGGCCGATTCTGCCGGCGGCGCATGTACCGCCATGAGGATGGCATAAGGATCAAGCTGGTCAGAACGCAAGCGCCTTTATAGAACCAGGCCAGCGGATCCATCACAATGGTTCCGCGAAACGCCGGGTGCGGGAACGCTCCGCTCGCCTGCGCCAGTACGAGCAGCAGCGCGATAAAAAGGCCGAGCGCGCTCATCATCTCAGCCGAAAGGAACCCTGGCGCCTCGCGCTCCGGATCCCGTGGGCGCCCGGTCCATTCGATCAAAAGCGCCACGCAGGCAAAGAACCAGAGAGCCATCTCCGGCGCAATCGCCATCCAGTTCACAAACGATCCTGCGCCAGGTATCGGGTTTGTGGAGATAGGTGGCATCAGAAAGCTCTGTTAGTCATAAGCGGGTCTCGAATGGAATTGTTCAAATGTGCGGCAATCGGCTGGCGTGCATGGCTATGAAATGAAAAGCCGGCGCGCCGACCATCGTCACGCCCGCTGCGCCAAATAGATTGAGCGACGCGGTATTGATCATATCTAAAATCAGCCGCGGTACCAGTCCTAACACCAGGATAAATCCCATCAATGGGTAGATTGCCAGCTTCTCCCGGCCGTTCATATCCGGAAGATTGGCATATTGCGGGTTAAGAGGGCCATACAGAAGCCGCTGCAGCATCCAGAGCCAGTAACAGGCCGCCAGAATCAGACCAAAACAGGAGAAGATTGCGGCGCCCTGAAAAATCGGGTACGATCCGATGAATGCTAAGAACTCGCCAACGAACCCGATGAGGAGCGGCAGTCCCAGCGAAGCGAGGGTACAGTAGAGCATTACGCCGCCATAGAGTGGAACGGCGGTCCAGAGTCCGCCAAACCGCCGCAGATCGCGATGGTGCGCCCGCTCGTAAATCACTCCCACGAGGAAGAACATGGCGCCCGTGATCAGGCCGTGCGCCACCATCTCGATCACAGCGCCGTCCAGGGCCGTGGCCCGGAATCCCAAAAACGCGGCCGGGCTGAGGCCCATGGCATGCGCCTTTTGAGCTAGCTCGGCGAATTGCGCCGCGTTGGTGGGCGTCATCGCCGCCGCCGCCGCGACGGCGAGTGTACAGAACCCCATGTGGTTGATGCTGGAATAGGCGACGAGCTTCTTCAGATCGGTTTGCGCCATCGCGCAAAGCGCGCCGTAAATCACGCTGAAAGCCCCGAGCCACGCCACAACCGCCGAGAACGCGTGGAACTGCTGCGGCATAATCTGGAGGCAGATCCGGATCATTCCGTAAACGCCCATCTTCAGCAGAATGGCCGCTAAGATCACGCTTCCTTCGGTGGGCGCCTCCACGTGAGCCAGCGGCAGCCACGTATGGAACGGGAATACCGGCACCTTGATTGCAAAACCTATCCAGAGCAGCCAGAAAACCCAGGCGCCTAGAGCGCCCGTAAGAATCGGGGCGTGCTGGGCGTGCGCGATCATCGTCACCATGTCGGTGGTTTGCGTCTTCAAATAGAGCGCCGCGAACGCAACCAGAATTCCGGCGCTTCCCACCAGCGTATAGAGGATAAACTTGAGGGCTGCGCCCTCCCGCTGCGGTCCGCCCCAAAGCAGAATGATGAAATACATCGGGATAAGGCTGACTTCCCAGAAGAGGAAGAAGAGCACTAAGTCCAACGAAACGAACACGCCGATCATCCCGACTTCCAGCAGGAAGAACATCGCGTAGAATTGCCAGGTTCGATCTGAGGCTTCGGTATCGGAGAGGCGCTGCGCAAAGATGAGGGCGAGGGTCGTGAGAAGTGTCGTCAATACGACCAGGATCAGGCTGATCCCATCCACGCCCATGTGGTAGTGCGAATTAAGGATCGGGATCCAGGGAACGTCGATCTCGCCGGTGGTGATCCCGATGGCAGGACCCTGCAGATGCTCCGCCCAGAGAGCGCATGAGAGACCGAGAGGAACCAGCGAAAAGAGAATGGATCCCCTCTTGACCAACGCCATCCTACCCGTTAGCCCAAACCAGGCTGCCAGGGCGGCGCCTAACAGCGGGCAAAAAACGAGCAGCGTCAGCAGCATCCTGACATCCGATCCCTCTCTAAATAGCGCCGGAGACGCCAGTAGACCACTCCGAATGACCGCCGGATCTGATCGCTGGCCCCTGAATCCTCAATAATCGGGGCGACCGACCCCGGGACTCATCCGGCAAGCTTGAGCTAAGTTGTATGATCACCCGACGACTTTAACGTTCGAAGACTTCTTTGGCTTTTTCGAATAGTCCTCGGATGCCGTGCTCCCGCTCATCGGCGGGTGGGGTCTTGATCACGGTTTTCGTATTCGCCGGCTCGTCAAACGCCGCCGCCAGTTCCTGAACCGCGCGCCGCTGCCGGTCATTCAGCTTCTCCGGAACCGGAATCCGCACAAGAACATGAAGATCCCCGCGTCCGCGCCCATTTACGTCCGGCATACCCTCACCGCGCATCCGAAATACCTGCCCTGGCTGCGTCCCGGGAGGAACAACCAACTCCGAGGCGCCTCGCAAGGTCGACACTTCTACTGTAGCGCCCATTGCCGCCTGTGCAAACGAGATTTCAGACTCCGTGACGAGATCCCGTCCGTGGCGCTCAAATCGGTCGTGTGGCGCGACCCGGATCACGACACGAAGGCTGCCGGGCGAACCGCCCCGAAAGCCGCGGTCACCTTCGCCGGCAATTTGAATTACATTGCCGGTATCAACGCCGGCGGGCACGCGAACCTTCACCTCGCTCTCAACCCGCTCACGTCCAAGGCCCTTACATTCCGGACAGGGATCGGTGATCACCGTCCCGGCGCCCTGGCATCGCGGGCAGGTTGCGACCGTGGAAAACGATCCGAGCACGGTCTGCTGCGTCCGGCGCACCTGGCCGGCGCCCTGGCATTGCGAGCAAGGCGCCGGCGCGCTGCCGCTTCGCGTACCGGTTCCCGAGCAGTTCGGACAGGTATGTTCCCGCTCAAAGCTGAGGGTCTTTTCGACACCCGCCGCCGCCTCTTCGAGGGTAAGCTCGAGATCGTAACGGAGATCGCTGCCGTGCTGCGGTCCACCACGACGCTGCGATTCACGGCCGCCCCCGAAAAAGAGGTCGAAGATATCAACCCCGAAGCCCCCCGGGTCAACTCCACCCCCGCCTGGCGGAACATGCCCGTACTGATCATAATAGCTTCGCTTTTCAGGATCGCTCAGAACGTCGTAAGCCTCTTTGATATCCTTGAAAAGCTCTTCGGAATCGCGGCTCCCCTGGTTGACATCCGGGTGGTGTTTCCGTACGAGGGTGCGATAGGCTCTGCGGATCTCATCCGTAGAGGCGCCGCGCGCGACCCCGAGCAACTCATAGTAATCGGTCTTGGCTGCCATGCTGCTCATACGCTCGCTCATTCGTCCTCATCAAGGATATCGTTGAAGCCGTCATCGCCTTCGGGAAGCGCCAGCAGCTCCTCCAGGGCATCCGGCTGCCGCGCCGGCATTGGTTTTCCAAAGTCATCCAGGATATGCGCAGTCATTCCGTCCAACACGATCTTTCCGGCGGAAATCTCCTCCAGTGCGACGGTGACCGGATTTACAGAATGGGTGGGAATCAGGCGCGGCGCGCCGTCCTTAACCTGGCGGGCCCGCTTCGCCGCTACCATAACAAGATTGAATCTTCCGGGAACTTTCGAGAGAAGCTCATCGAGTGACGCCATAATCCATTGCCTTCTTTCTTACTTCCGACTGCTTTACGTTCCCGCTCCGGCGCGGCGCTTTGCCGGCGGCAACCGATACCGGAAGGCCATCCGGAGCCGCGAAAAAAGAGCGAAGCAATCGCTTCGCTTTTTTTACTGAGAGACCTGTTCCGGAGACCTACCTGATAAACTCATTATAGTTATACGGTGAAGGAGGTGTCAAGCCGCGGGCGGTCAGGGATCCGGCTTGAGAAAGGGCTGCGCCGCCCCCCGCTACTTGTACCGACCGGGAATTAAGGAAGAATCCCCTTTCGTCCAGTTTAGGTTGATAGCGGGCGGGGTAACATTTACCTCGGACTCGCACATTCAACCTCTGGCCTGAAAAACTCAGCTTGCACGAGGATTCAGGCCGGCGATCCACGAGCGAACCCCGGCGAAAGTCGGGTCTTGAACGCTTTATTTCGTGGCGAAACCGCCGATAGTCGCACAAGTGAGCGAGACCGGGGTTGACTCGCGAAGCCGCCAATTGCTACAGTAAGCCAGCGTTGCCGGCATCTCAAGCTTCCCATCCGGGCAAGCCGGCGGGCCGGAGTAGCAGCGCAGCACTCTGAAAGAGGATTGCTTTTTTCGCAGGACGGTTACAATTGTAGATTTTGGTCAATGGAACGCGCGGCTCTAGCATCGGGGCTGCCAGAGAGAGGAAACATGGTCGCTCGCCTCTGGTCCTGGTTCAATGAAGCGGCGTCGCCCGGCGCCAACGTCTGCAGCCGCGCTGATGAACAAAGCGGTCAACGACAGAGGAGAAACGAAGGACGTTCTCCAAAAAGGGAGGCACGTAACTTATGATTAAGGCTGCTGCGGTAGCCGCAGGCGCTCTGGCCATTGTGGCCACAGTTACGCCTGTGTTTGCGCAGGGCAAGGAGTTTCCGGATGTTCCGCCCGATCATTGGGCGGCCCAGTCGGTGAAGCTGCTGGAGGACCGGGGGATCGTTATTGGCTATCCCGACGGCACCTACGGCGGCCCGAAAGCCATGACCCGGTACGAGTTTGCCGAGGCCATTGCACGGCTTCTCCCCCAGATCGACCAGCGGATCGCCGAGGCAATTGGCAAGATCCCGGCGCCCGATCTGAGCAACTACGTTACCAAGACGGACCTGGACGACATTCTTCAGGGTTACGCCAAGAAGAGTGATCTGGACAACTACTACACCAAGGCCGAAGCCGACCAGCGGTTCGCGACGAAGGCGGATATCGACCGGATCATGGGGCTGTTAAACCAGTTCCGCGATGAGTTGACTGCGCTTGGCGTGGACGTGAATGCGCTCAAGCGGCATTACGCTGCGCTGGATGCTCGGGTCACGGAGCTCGAGAAGCTTCAGGTCTTCGGCGCCAGCACCGCCGCGTTGAAGGTGTCAAACCAGTTCTACGGCGTGGGACGCGGGCAGCAGTACGCCGGCGTCGACGAAGGCGGATCGCTTCTCGATAATGGATCGCATAGTGTCAGCGGCGCCGGTTTTGTCGCGTCGCAAACAGCGACTCCGATTCCGCTTAGCCCGGCGACAGCGCCGGGTGGATCGGCGGTTGTTCCGCCGCTTCCGGAGCTCGGAACTGCCGGAAACGCACAAGGCAAGCACGGGATTCTCTCCGATCCGTCGGCTTTCTACGACACCCAGATCGGGATTCAGTACGCGTTCAGCCCCAGGCTGCGCGCCGTGGCCCAGTTCATTATGGGCAACTACTACGGCGCGTGGAATGAGCAGCAGGCATTCAATGCCAGCTTCAACGGCGGGAACGCCGGCCTGCTCGGACTTCGCAGCAATCGGCAGCCCGGATCACTGGCGCTCCAGACGTATGAGGCGTATCTTACCTCACCGTTTACGCTGCCGGTCTTCCCGCACGCGATTGCCAACAGCGCGGTCTCGGTGGGCCGTATTCCCACCAAGATGACGCCGTTCACGTGGTGGGCGGTAGATCCCGATCCGTATATCAACATCGCTCGCGAGGATAGCGGCAACATCACCCTCACGGGTGGCGCGCTCTCCGGATCGTTCAAGAACTGGAGCGTGAGCGTCTTCGGTGGTTATAACCCGACCGATGGCACCAGCCCCTATACGTTCGCTTCGGATCTCGATCCGTCTCGTGACGGC
>DASRZA010000305.1:0-5591 GCA_035686845.1 Armatimonadota bacterium
GGATGATGTGGAGCAGAGCGGGAGCGCAGGCGATGGGACATCTGCGGGCTCTCCACTACAGCACCCAACGCTGGGAACAAGTGGTCGGGCAATGGCGCGGACGCGGTCTCGTTTCAGTACCACTCTGCTGACCTGCACCCCTCCGAGGCGGAACAACAGGAATCGGCGGTTCCTGCGTCGAATCGGGTTGTACGTGGAATGCGGGCGTGGGTCCGCGCGCGGCGCCTCCGCCCTGTCAATTCGTAGCCGGGGACGACGCCGCCATTGACGCGGTATACCGGCGGCTGGTAGCTGCCGTGCGGTCCGATTCAGATCGCCCTGGACGAGACCTGCGCCGGAGCGGCGAGCTCCAGTCAGGCGCCTCCGGCCACCGGGGCACGCTCGAGGCACTGGCGTTCTGGGTCCGGAACCCGTGGGACGAGGGTGAGCTCCACGAGTTGGCCGGCCTCTCGCGGGAGCAGCGCCTGGCGCGGTACGACGTGGCCCCGCGCCGGCAGACGGCGGCGGTCCGCGCCGAGTCGCACTACGCTCGCTGGCCGGATGCCCGCCGGCCCGAAACTGTGGATCAGGCCGCGCGCCGGGACCATTTCTGCGAGCGGGGTGACATTCAGTCTGCGATGCTGCGCGATAACGGTTTAGTGTATCTGGAGGGTTTAGGCAGCAGGTCGGCCGATGGGCGGCCTGCCTCCGGGACGTGACCGGCCGGACGGATCCCGCGTCATCGGGTCTGCATCTTGATGTATCATAAAGGCGGGAGGTGAGAGCTATGCAGACTGCACTAAGGCTGAATACCACGGTCCTCGCGGGCCATCGCATTGAGATCACGGCTCCGGAGCTACCGGAAGGCACGAGCGTGGAACTGATCGTTCTGCCCGGCGCTCCTGTCTCTTCTGCGCAGGCTCCACGGGTGTTCCAGGATGTGATTGACTTTCTGGATTCGCTGGCGCCTGTAAGGCGCACGCCTGATGAATGGGCGGAGGTTGAACGCGAGTTCCGGGAGGAGCGGGCCTCGTGGGACCTCTGACACTGCCCGAAACTGGCCTTGTTTATATGGACGCGCAGATTGCCATCTATACGGTAGATGTTCATCCGACCTATGCGCTCGTCTGCCGACCCTTGTGGGAGGCTGTACGGGCAGGAACCATCACTGCTGTCAGCAGCGAGTTGACGCTTATGGAAACGCTCGTCGCTCCCTTACGAAGCGGCAACGCAGCGCTGGCCGCCAACCGGGAGGCCCTCTGGCAGCAGGCCAACACCCGACTCCTACCCATCACGCAGGACATCCTGCGAGAGGCGGCGCGCTTGCGGGCCACCATCCCAGCTCTGAAGGCGCCGGACGCCATTCACGCCGCGACCGCGCTGATGCACCAGTGCGCTCTGTTCGTCACCAACGACCTCGGCTTCCGGCGGGTTTCTGGCTTGACTCTTGCGATCTTCGACGATGCTCTGGCTGCATCGTGAACGCATCGGCCTGTCGAGATCTGCGATTCGCGTTGGCTCATACTGCGCTGGGTGGCGCCACCCGACGGGCGGATCGGCAGAGGAAAAAAGGAATCCCCAGGCCGCTGCGTCAAAAGAGCGCGCGAGGGGGGCGGCCATAAGCCGCCGGCTGGCAGGTGTGGTCAGGTTGAGGGGCGGGTACAGGCGCCGGGCTCTATCAGCCCGGGTCCCGAGGGAGGCAGGATGGACGGGCGCCGCACGAATGCGCTGACGGGCGGGCCAGGGGGTGGCAAGACGACGCCGATGGAGGAGCTGCGCCGGCAGGGCCCCCGGGTAGAGCGGTGGATCCTGGTCTCGGAGGCCGCGCCGAGTCTCTTCCGGGCCGGCCTTGAGCCACGGGTGAAGCGGTTCTAGCGGGCGGCGGCCGGTTCAACGAGCCGCCTACAGAGCGCTACGCCCAAGAGGTCGGGCCGGCGCGGCGCCAGCCGTGATAGCCTCAAAACGCGGGCGTTGCTTCGGGATACGGCCGCCCGGTTGGGGAGGACCTCGAAGGGCGCGGCGCCATCGCCGCGCCGCGAGCGGCGCCCCTCTATGCGGGGCGCTGAAACCACGGCCAAGCGGATTTCGGGAGCCAGGCGCGTTTGTCAGGACCTATAATGGTCATACAGGCTAAATGATCATCAACATGGAGGACTGTATGGCGAACACACGGGCGCTCATCGACGAGGCCTACTCTGCTTTCAACCAGCGGAACATCGATGGAGCATTGGCGTTAATGAGTGAGAGCGTCAGCTGGCCCAGGGCATCTGAAGGCGGGCGTGCAATCGGGAAAGAAGAGATTCGCTCCTACTGGAGCCGCCAGTGGAAAGAGTTTGATCCGCATGTCGAACCCATTGAAGTCATCGACCGCGGAGCGGGCAAGATCGCTGTCCGAGTGCATCAGATCGTGAAGAGCCTTGATGGGGACGTGCTTTCAGACAGCGAGGTCTGGCATTCTTACACCATCGCAGACGGTCTAATCGAACGTATGGACCTTGAAGAAGTCGAAGCAGACTCCGGGGAGGGCGCGTCCTCGGCGTTCGCCCATCACTAGGCGTATACGGACTCGTCGGTCTGACCTGCGTATGCGTCTTTGCGGATCGCAGTCAGACGTCGCGACCGGCTCCCCTATGTAGTGGACTAAAACAGTGTCTGTACTTGCCGCGTCTCAGATCACCGGCGTTACTCATTACGGCGGTTCGGGATGGCGTCCAGTTGCTCGCATGGCTGCAAGACTCTTTTGCCTATGCCGATTCTTTCGACGAGAGCGCCGGTCGCTAGCGCGGTTTGGTTTGTGTCAGAGTTATGGCGCTCGAAACTGATGCCCCATCTGGCCTTATTGTTCGCTCAGATATTGCCCCCCCGAACTCGACTTAGAAGCGCCGGTGCGCTCTGCCGGCGGATTAGCTCAAATACCGGAGTAGTCCGGCGGCACGAGGGATGCAGATCGAACGAACGCTCTTAACGCGAAGGGCACTATCAGGAAGCAGCCCACCCCTACCATGGCAGCATCCAACTCGATCCAACTCGCTTTATTCGTGATGCGTCCCGTGTCACTGAGAAAGTGATTGCACATTTATCCGGGCTGGTTGGAGCGAAGGTCACAATCACGATAGAAATCGATGCTGCCATATCTGATGGGGTACCGGACGATTTAATCCGAATCGCAGCTCATAACGGTCGCGATCTGAAATTCGAGAGCCAAGGGTTCGAGGAGTGAAGCACGGGGGGATATTACATCCGATAACGTCCGCTATAGTGCGTGATGCATTGTCCGTCGCCGTCCCCCGAGCGACGGCAAGGCGAGTTTATGTGTGCCGACAGAGGAAGGAATTATTAGCCAGTGAGTAGCGAGAGTATTCCGCCGCAGACGCAATTGACTACCCCCGAAGCTGTCTCCGCCAACCTTCTGGCCGATGTCCGATCCCTCATCGACGACACCCGAACGCGTTTGGCTCAAACGGTAAACTCCGAGCTCGCCCTGCTCTACTGGAAGATCGGCGACCGAATCAACAGAGACGTTCTCGGCAACGACCGGGCGGACTATGGCGAGCGTGTCATTGACAACCTGGCAGCGACTTTTACCGCCGAATATGGACGCGGATTCAACCGCCGTTCTCTTTATCGGATGGTTCGCTTCGCGCATATTTTCCCCAACCCTGAGATTGTGTCCGCACTGGGGACACAATTGAGTTGGACTCATTGGCGAGAGCTGATCGCCATTGATGACGATCTTAAACGCGACTTCTATACTCAGATGTGTCGAGTCGAACGATGGAGCGTCCGCACCCTCCGTCAAAAGATTCAGGGAATGCTCTTCGAGCGCACCGCTCTGTCGAAGAAACCTGAAGAGCTTATTCGCCAGGAGCTTAACGTCTTGACCACGCACGACCAGCTCACCCCTGACCTCGTGTTCCACGACCCCTACTTTCTCGATTTTCTCGGCCTCGCCGACACCTACAGCGAACACGATTTAGAAGCGGCCATCATCAGAGACATAGAACGCTTCTTGCTCGAACTCGGAGTAGGCTTTACCTTCGCCGCGCGGCAGAAGCGGATATCCACCGAGAAAAAGGACCACTACCTCGATCTTCTGCTCTATCATCGCGGACTGCGCCGTCTGGTTGCCATCGACCTTAAGCTTGGCCCTTTTGAACCGGCCCACAAGGGGCAGATGGAGTTGTATCTTCGCTGGCTCGACAAATATGACCGGCAAGAAGGTGAGGAATCGCCCATTGGCCTTATTCTGTGCAGCGAGAAAGATCGGGAAGATATCGAGCTTTTACAACTGGACGCCGGCGAAATACGAATTTCCGAGTATCTCACAGCCCTACCTCCACGCTCGCTTTTAGAACAGAAGCTAAGACAGGCCGTCATGAATGCTCGCGCCACGGCAGCCCAACTACCCGCCACCGAGGAGAACGACACGGAGGAACAGACATGAGCTCGGAGCGGTAGCTAACGCTCCGAAAGAACGCTCTCGTACGAACCCCTTCCCCTACCTTGCCGCGACTATGACGGCCACTCCACCGAATGCGTCGGAACTGTTCTTGGAGTTATTCACTGTCACGATCCGCATCCGAATACCCGCAAAGCCTTTGCCCGTCAGGTACTCCAGTTCTTGCGCTGGTGTGAAGAGATCCGGGATCTGTCGTCCATCGAACGGGTCGCGATCGGCTCCCCGTTATGTAAGGGTCTGAAACGGCATAAGGTCCGCGACATTCGTCCGGCCAGGGCGGCGTCGCGACCCGCTCCCTGCCATGTAGGGGACTGAAACTGCGGCCAAATGGACTTCGGGAACCAGGCGCGTTTGTCAGGACCTATAATGGTCATACAGGCTGAATGATCATCAACACGGAGGACTCTATGGCGAACACACGGGCGCTCATCGACGAGGCCTACTCTGCTTTCAACCAGCGGAACATCGATGGAGCATTGGCGTTAATGAGCGAGAGCGTCAGTTGGCCCAGGGCATCCGAAGGAGCGCGTGTAATCGGGAAAGAAGTGATTCGCTCCTACTGGAGCCGCCAGTGGAAAGAGCTTGATCCGCATGTCGAACCCATTGAAGTCATCGACCGCGGAGCGGGCAAGATCGCTGTCCGAGTCCATCAACTCGTGAAGAGCCTCGGTGGGGACGTGCTTTCAGACAGCGCGGTGTGGCATTCTTACACCATCGCAGACGGTCTAATCCAGCGTATGGACATCGAAGAAAGCGAAGCAGACCCCGGGCAGAGCGCGTCCTCAGCGTTCTCCCATCACCAGACGAATGCGGAATCGTCGGTCTGACCAGTGTATGCGTCTTTGCGGATCGCAGTCAGACGTCGCGACCGGCTCCTCGCTATGTAGGGGACTGAAACCATGCGATTGCAGCAGGTGTCTCGGGCTCGGCTCCCGTGGACACAGTGTTCTTGAGGGGGTGCGGATGAATACCGAGGAACTTTCCGGCTGGCCAGGGCTTGCTCGGGCGCTGAACAGAGCGGGGCGTACGCTTCGAAGCCGGGGCAGCGCGGAAATGAGCCGCAAGGAGATCGTAGAAGAAGCGCTCAAGGGCGCGGAGTATTCGCAATCGAGCGTTCTGCCTTCGGATTACTGCTACAACATGATTAACGCCG
>DASRZA010000306.1:0-13292 GCA_035686845.1 Armatimonadota bacterium
GGTTCGTCTTCTCCGCGGCGCTGCCAGTCTCTACTTCGGAGCTGTTCAGAACAATGCCTGCCACCGCAAGGCCCGCCGCCCGGGCGTAAGAAGTGGTAAGAACGGTATAGTTGATGGCGCCCAGGCCAAGCGATGAGATGATCACGATCGGCAGTTCCAGTTCCCGACAGAGATCCGACATGAGGTAATCAAGCCGGATTGGCACGGCGATCCCGCCGGCGCCCTCTACCATCATAAACGCGTGCGCTGCTCTGAGCCGGCGGTATGCGGCGAAGACCCGGTCCATCGGTATGGTAATGCCTTCGAGATCGGCGGCGACCGATGGCGCCGCAGGAGTTTGCAGTTGAACCGGGCTTACCAGGTGAGGATCGTCGGAGACACCGGCCATTGCGGCTAAGAAGCCGGCGTCGGTTCCCTGCAGAGAGGGCTCATCGCAAGAGACGCCGGTCTCGAATGGTTTCATCACCCCTACGTCAATCCCGCGGGCCCGCAGCGCCGCAGCGATTCCACCGGCGACGATTGTCTTCCCAACGCCGGTTCCTGTGCCTGTAATGAATACGCCACTGCCTTGCGCTGGCGGTGTCATGGATTCTCCTCCTCGGAAAGGGCGTTGAGCCGGCTCATGGTATCGCTGCAGTTTGCGACGGCCCGACGCAGCCATTCCAGGTCTGCGCTTGAAAGAGCGGCGGAGGCGGTCACCCGCAGGCGAGCCGAGCCTTTTGGAACGGTGGGGTACCGGATAGCCGGGATCAGCACTCCTTGTTCCAGGAGGGCGTCACTCACCCGAACAGCCTCTGACTCACCGCCAACCAGCAGCGGGAGAATCGGGGTACTTCCATCGGGAATAAGGTAACCGAGCGGCCGGAGCGCGATCCGGATTTCTCGGATATTATGTTTAAGTCGATCGCGGAGATCGTCTCCCCGGCGCGCCAGCGCGAGCGCTGCGCGAGCGCCGGCGGCGGTGGATGGAGGCATTCCGGTAGAAAAGACAAAAGTCCGGGCGCGGTGACGCAGATAACGGCAGAGAACGGCGCTGCCCGCGGCGAATCCACCGGCGGCGCCAAGCGCCTTGCTCAGTGTCCCGATTTGCACAGCTATCCGGCGCCCGGCGCCCATCGCGGCCGGCGCTCCCGCTCCCTCCGGTCCCAGAACGCCGCCGCCGTGCGCGTCGTCTGTGATCAGGCAGGCGTCGTTCGCCTCGGCAAGATCGCAGAGCTCGGATAATGGCGCCAGATCGCCATCCATGCTGAAGACGGTATCAGTGACCACGAAGCAGCGCCGGAACCGGTTCCGATCGGCGAGCAAGGTTCGAGCGTGGGCGGGATCAGCGTGGTTGTAAACGCGAACAACCGCCCGGCTGAGCCGGCAGCCATCGATAAGGCTCGCATGGTTGAGCCGGTCACTGAGGATCAGATCCTCCGGGCCGGCGAGTGCGGGTATGACGCCAGTGTTGACTGCATAGCCGCTATCGAAGAGCACGGCGTCCTCCGTGCCTTTCCAGGCGCCCAGATCTCGCTCCAGCGCCTCGTGCTCGGGATAGTTACCGGTAACCAGGCGAGAGGCGCCTGATCCCAGTCCGAGGCGTTCGAGGGCCGCAATTGCGGCCTGCCGGACTTCCGGATGGCCCGCAAGGCCCAGATAGTTGTTGGACGAAAGCGAGAGGACCTCGCGACTGTCGCCGTTCTCCCGGTTATAGATGCGGACGCGACAGCCGGCCGAATCATCGAGCGGTCGAAGAATCCTCTCCAGCCCCTGGCGCCGCCAGGAGCGCAGCTCGGCGTCAAGCTCCCGGTCCAGATCCATGCGCGGTGTCAGGCCGTCGCCTTCGACTCATGCTCGGTGAGCCACTCAAGGCCCTTTCGCACATCCGGAAGCGGATCTCCTTCCGCAGGCTCGTGCTCGAGCGATAAGTAGCCCTGGTACCCGATCTCTTTCAGCGCGTCGAGGACCCGATCAAGCCCGACCACGCCATATCCCATCGCGCAGGAGTCGTGCGAGCCTACCGCCTTCATATCCTTCCAGTGAACATGCCAAACGTGCTTGCCCAACTGGCGGATCGCTGCGGCCGCGTCGGCGCCAACGACCCCAAACCACCCGGTGTCTGGTCCGGCGCCAATCCATTCCGGGTCCGCCGCAATCTGCTTGAGCATCTGATCCGGCGTCTCCATCCCGGGATGATTCTCAATCGTGACTCTAACGCCATACTCGCGCAGCACAGGCAGAGCCACATCCAGCTTATTCCACGCCAGTCCACCCTGCACGTAAGGCGCTCCAATGGTTCGGACGGTCAGGCAAGCCTTCTCAAAGCTCGCGCGAGAATTGTCCGGTCCCCCTATCCAGCCGGCGTAGGCCGATACCGTGAGGCCGTAATCAGCGGTAATCTTCGCGAACTCTCGCATGTGACTCTCGTCCACCCGCTGATACGGAAGATGAGCGGTCCATACTTCGATGGCCTGAAGGCCCACGCCGACCGTCTCTTCGCAAATGGCCTTCCACTCTTTCTGCCAGCCGGGGCTCGAGAATCGCTCCTGCGTTGCCCGGTCACACACGCCCCAATCGAACGGCTGCGGAGGATGGTAACCGAAAACCCGCGTAACGTAATTGGCGGTAACGACGGATTTTTTCATCATAAGGCTGGGCTCCTGTTGAAGTATGTCCTCGGTGGAATAGCGGCTACCAACAGTGTATCTCAAAAGCAAAGAGCGGCGCTGCAGACTCTGCAGCGCCGCTCTATTGGACGCATCGTGCGTCCTGGCGGGTGGAACCGGCGGATGATAATCTCCGGATGACGGGATAAAAAGCCGGTCCCCACCCCCTCCTTGTGCCTCACTATCCCGCATCCTGCGCTGGCACATCCAACAACTTCACATCCAACGATATGCGCCCCTCAGCCTCATATCGAGCATAAGTCCACTCCGTGCGATCTCAGTCCCCGTAGAGCGCGATGGCAGAGATGTCGGTTCCAACTCCGACGAGGTCAGATAACATCGCGTCACCCCAGACCACGCTGTCACCGGCGATGACTGAGTCGCCCCAGACCACGCTGTCGCCCCAGATGACACTGTCACCCCAGACCACGCTATCATCCCAGATCACGCTGTCGCCCCAGACCACGCTATCACTCCAGATAACGGTATCGCTCCAGATGACACTGTCACCCCATGACCCGGAAATGTCCTGCAGCGCAAGACTTCCATTACTGCCGCGGATGACCCGGGGGGAGAGAGCGTAGCCGCTGACGATATCTTTGCACGATATCGCTGCGGGGATATCCAGGAGACCGGCGCCCTGCATGCAGTAGTCATAGCCCGCCGTAGGACTCCAGTTCTTTACCGCGGTTTTCATCAACCGGCCCTTCACTGTGTCCGGTGTGAGCGAGGGATCCTTTTCAATAAGGAGCGCCGCGGCGCCGCTCACCACCGCCGTCGCCATGCTCGTCCCCGAAAGACGGAAGTAGAGAGGAGACAGCGCAGTTGAATGCAGCTTAGTGTAATAATCCATTGGAATGCCGTTTGTGGCGGACCACTGCTGCAGATAGGTCCCTTGAGTAACGGATGAGACGAGCCGGTTGCCAGGCGCCACAAGATCCGGCTTCAGGATATGATCTATCAGCGTGGGCCCGTGCGAGGAATACGATGCCATTACGTCGTCGCTCGGGTCCATCGTGTCCTTCGTATTGGTAGCGCCGACGGTAAGAACGTACGGATCGTTCGCCGGAGACTCGATGCCCCCGAAGGACGGAGCGCTCAGGGGATTATCAGAAACCGATCTGCCGTCGTTGCCGGCTGCGCAGACCACCACAATCCCCGCCTTCCAGGCTGCCTCAACCGCCTGGCACAGTGGATCTGTCGTATAGCTTTCGTAAACCGGATGACCCACCGAGAGGTTCAAGACGCGAATACGATACTTCTCTCGGTTTTGTACGCACCACTGGATTCCGTTGAGAACAGCGTTGATCGTTCCCTGCCCCTGATAGTTCAACGCTTTGATCGCGAGGATTCGCACCCCGGGGGCGACCCCCTTGAACGTCCGCGTGAACTCTGGCCCCGTGCTCATGGCGCCGTTGCCGCCAATCAGGCCACTCACGTGCGTACCGTGTCCGCAGGTATCCAGCGGAGATGTTTCGTCGCTGAAATTCGGTCCGTAAATCAAGCGACTCTCGTGCTCGTCCGTATCCTTGGAGTCGTGTCCATCCTTAGAACCATGTCCATCGTCAAAACCGAAGTGATTGTTACCCTCGTTCCCATGCTGTTCGCTAAAGTCTGGGTTATCATCCACTCCCGAGTCTAGCACGGCGACCGTTACTCCGCGCCCGTCCAGGCGCCATCTGGTGTTGGCGTAATCGGCGCCGACGACGTAATCGGCTGACTCGTCGAGTTTCTTCACGGTGGCGTTGGACGAAACATCGCTGACCCAGGGGAGAGCTTCCAACTTGCGAAGCGACCCGGACGGGATAGATACGCTGAATCCGCGTATGATGGTGAATGTGGACTCAATCCGTCCGCCAAGCGCTTCCACCTGGCTGCGCATCAGGGGAGAAAGCGCCCGCCGCGTTTGGACGATCACGGTCAATCGCGCCGAGCTGCCGCCCGCGGGGGATTTGCGAAGCACGGTCGCGAGTGAACTGTCCAGCTTGGAAGCCGCAGACGCTGCCGAAGCTGCGCCCGCCGCGAAGAGCAGTGAAGCGGCAAGAACGACACAGATCGACGATTTCCGGGGCAGCCGGGATGATTTTTTCTCAGTTGGCACAGTTATGGTTTCCGCGGTGTGAAGGGGGCAGTCGATGTCGTTCGGGTGTTTGGGGTTCATCTATCATTTCCCCCGGTGACGTGGGACGCTATCAGAACTGAGGAAGCGCAGTCGGTCCATACCGCGCTTCCAATCCACCGGACGCGACCCCCGCTCGATCGCGATGGGATACGATGTACCTGAACTGGCAAACACCCATCATGTTCGGCGGCGATATTCTGAAAAGCGACGCACGTGCTTGATAAGAGCGCCACACTACGAATTGACCTCCAGCCCGTTCTGTGGCGCCGGTTCACGGACGGATGCGGTCTGAGCATGATATCGGTCTCCTTTCGACCAGTTCTTCTGGCCTGCCCGTCGCTGCCGGGCCCTGCGTTCCGATCTTTTACTTCGCTGACTCCACCCGGTTCCGGCGGCTTCTTCGCCAGTCTCAAGGTTGTCGCATTCATGATACTGAATAACAAAACTTCGCAACAGCGGTCATTCGGCGTAGGAGTGATCAGCCGATAGGCGTAAAACTGAAGCCGCGGCTTGATCTCAGGTGTTGATCCTGATAGAATCTTGCCGATAGGTAATCCTTAGTTCACCTAAATGCGGGGCGAACACTCCGCTGGACTCTCTCCCGAACATGCATGAATTCAAAATTCATTCCGAATACGAGCCCACGGGCGATCAGCCGCAGGCCATCCGGCAGCTTGTTGAATCAATCAATGCCGGCGCCCGGTTCCAGACTCTTCTCGGGGTTACCGGATCCGGTAAGACGTTCACTATCGCCCACGTCATTGCGAAAATCCAGCGACCCACTCTCGTACTCGCTCCGAACAAGACTCTGGCCGCGCAGCTCTGCTCTGAATTCCGTTCGTTCTTTCCGGAAAATCGGGTGGAATACTTTGTCAGCTACTACGACTACTACCAGCCGGAAGCCTATATCCCGCAGAGCGACACGTACATCGAGAAGGACAGCGCGACCAACGAAGAGATAGATCGGCTCCGTCATGCCGCAACCCAGGCGGTTCGTAATCGCCGCGACACCATCGTCGTCGCCAGTGTCTCGGCCATCTACGGCCTCGGTTCTCCCGAAGAGTATCAAAAGGAGGCCGTGGAGCTCGAAGTGGGACGCGACTTTGACCGGGACGATCTGCTGCACCGGTTGGTGGACATGCAGTTCACCCGGAATGACATGACCTTGAGCCGGGGCACGTTCCGTTCACGGGGCGACGCCCTGGAGATCCATCCCGCCAACGAAGACATCACAATTCACGCCGACTTTTTTGGCGATGAGCTGGAGCGGCTGAAGATCCTGAACGCCCTGACCGGTGAGATTATCGATGAGCCGGCGCGGATCACCGTCTTCCCGGCTTCGCATTACGTCGCGTCGGCGGAGAGCACCGAAAGAGCGATCAAGACGATTGAGAAGGAGTTGATCGAGCGGATAGAGTTCTTCCGAGGCCAGAATAAGCTGATCGAAGCGCAGCGAATCGAGCAGCGGACCCGGTTCGACCTGGAAATGATCCGGGAGGTTGGGTTCTGCTCCGGTATCGAGAACTATTCCCGCCACTTTGATGAGCGAGCGCCCGGCACCCGGCCTTATACGCTGCTCGATTATTTTCCGAAGGACTTCATGGTCGTCATCGACGAATCCCACCAGGGGGTACCGCAGCTGCACGGTATGTACAACGGCGACCGGGCACGCAAAGACGTGCTGATTGAATACGGCTTTCGACTGCCATCGGCGGCCGATAACCGCCCTCTAAAGTTCGAGGAGTTCGAGGAGTTGGTGGGACAGGTCATCTTTACGACTGCGACGCCGGGGCCTTATGAGCGGGCGCACAGCGAGCGCGTGGTGGAGCAGATCATTCGCCCGACCGGGCTTATCGATCCTCCGGTGACCGTGAAGCCAACCCGCGGACAGGTGGATGACCTCATCGCTCGTATCCGCGAGCGGGTGGAGCTGCAGGAGCGTGTCCTGGTGACCACCCTCACCAAGAAGATGGCCGAAGACCTTACCGAGTATCTGGAGGAGTTGGGAATCAAGGTGCATTACCTGCATTCCGACGTGCATACTCTGGAACGAACCGAGATTTTGCGTGACCTCCGGCTGGGAGTGTATGACGTTGTTGTTGGGATCAACCTGCTTCGGGAGGGCCTGGACCTCCCGGAGGTCTCGCTTGTCGCTATTCTGGACGCCGACAAAGAAGGATTTCTTCGATCTGAGACATCCCTTATCCAGACCATCGGCCGGGCCGCCCGCAACCTGAACGGCGAGGTCATCATGTACGCCGACAATATGACCGGTTCGATGGAGCGCGCGCTGGGTGAGACGGATCGCCGCCGCCATATACAGGTAGAATATAATGACAGGCACAACATCACGCCGGCATCCGTTACGAAGGCCGTGCGCGACATTATCGAGGCAAAGAAGGTCGCCGAACAAAAGGCGTACTATCGCGTCAGCAAGCAGCCGGAAACGCTGCAGCTTGATGAATTAATGAGTAACCTGGCGGAGTTGGAGAAGCGAATGAAGCAAGCCGCAAAAGCGCTGGATTTTGAGCAGGCCGCGCTGCTCAGGGATGAGATGAAGGACCTCCGCCGCTTTCTCCCCGCTGAAGCTCGGCGATAGATCTTCATTATGCCACAAGATCAGATCGTTATCCGCGGCGCGCGCCAGCATAATCTCAAGAACATCGACGTCACCATTCCTCGGGATCGGCTGGTCGTCATTACCGGTCTCTCGGGATCGGGAAAATCATCCCTCGCGTTCGACACCATCTACGCTGAGGGCCAGCGTCGCTACGTGGAATCTCTCTCATCGTACGCCCGGCAGTTTCTCGGGCAGATGGATAAACCCGACGTCGATTACATTGAAGGTCTCTCCCCGGCTGTCTCCATTGACCAGAAGTCGGCGACTCGGAACCCTCGCTCAACCGTTGGCACCGTTACCGAGATCTACGATTACCTGCGCCTTCTCTTCGCGCGTATCGGAAAGCCTCACTGCCCTAAATGCGGCCGCAGCATCACCCGGCAGACAGTCGAACAGATTGTGGATACGGTGATGGATCTGCCCGAGGGCAGCCGGATTCAGGTGCTTGGGCCGGTGGTTCGGGGTCGTAAAGGCGAATACAAGTCGGTCTTAGAGGAGGTGCGAAAGAACGGCTTTGTGCGTGTCCGGGTAGATGGCGAAAACTACGAGCTCACCGACGCGATTCCGATGGATCGATACAAGCAGCACACGGTTGAGGTGGTGGTGGACCGGTTGATAGTCAAGCCGGATGTTACCCGCCGGCTGGCAGAATCGATTGAAACAGCGCTGAAATTGGGCAAGGGCGTGGGAGGGGTGCTCTTAGAGAGCGGCGAGGAGCTGCTGTTCTCGGAAAGCCTGGCCTGCGTGGAATGCGGCCTTAGCTTCGAGGAGCTGGCGCCGCGCAACTTCTCGTTCAACAGCCCTTACGGCGCCTGTCCCGACTGCCATGGATTGGGTACGCATACCGAGCTCGATCCTGATCTGGTGATGCCCGATTGGTCACGTTCTCTCGCGGGGGGCGCCATCGCCGCGCTCGAGCGCAGCAGCAGCGAATACTATCCTCGCATTTTTCAGTCGCTCGGCGACGCGTATGGATTCGACGTCAACCGTCCGGTTAGTGAAATGACGGATGCTCAGCGCAAAGTTATTCTGTACGGCGCGACGAAAAGGGTACCCGTCTCCTTTACCAACCGGCACGGCCGAATCCGTCGGTATGAGACCAGCTTCGAGGGTGTGGTCAATATACTCAGGCGGCGCTACAGGGAGACTTCATCTCAGGGCATTAGAGAGGAGATCGAGCAGTTTATGTCCAGCCGGCCCTGCGCCGCGTGCAAGGGAATGCGGCTAAAGCCGGAGAGCCTCGCGGTCTTGATCGATGGCCGGAATATCTCCGAGGTATCGTCGCTGGCGGTGGATGACGCGCTTCTCTTCTTTGATTCGATGGAGCTAAGCCCGCGCGATTATTCAATTGCACGGCAGATCGTCAAGGAGATCAAAACCCGGCTCGGCTTCCTGCTGAACGTCGGTTTGGACTACCTCACGCTGGACCGGGGCGCCGCTACACTGGCGGGAGGAGAAGCGCAGCGAATCCGGCTTGCGACGCAGATAGGGTCGGGGCTAACGGGCGTGCTGTACATTCTGGATGAGCCGAGCATTGGGCTGCACCAGCGTGACAACTGCCGGCTTTTGGAAACCCTGATCCGGCTCCGAGACCTCGGCAACACGATTATTGTGGTAGAGCATGACGAAGAGACCATTATGGCCGCCGACCACGTGATTGACATCGGTCCCGGCGCCGGAGTCCACGGCGGTCACGTGGTGGCGCAGGGTACGCCGGAACATATCGCGGCGCAGCCCCAATCGATCACCGGGCAGTATATCAGTGGCGAGCGCCGGATTCAAACTCCCGCGCGGCGCCGGCAGCCGCGCGGGGAGCCGGTGGTGGTTCGGAATGCGCGGTCGCACAATCTGACCGGTATCGACGTGGCTTTCCCGATCGGCGTCTTTATTTGTGTGACCGGTGTTTCGGGGTCGGGAAAGAGCACTCTGGTGCAGGAGACGCTTTTCCCACGTCTCAAGTATCTGCTGCAGGGAAGTCACGGCGCCTGGGGCGCTCACGATGAGATCACCGGTTTCGATCAGATCGACAAGGTCGTAGACATCGATCAATCGCCCATTGGCCGGACGCCGCGCTCCAATCCCGCGACCTACACGGGTGTCTTCGATCAAATCCGCGATCTCTTCTCCCAAACGCAGGAGGCAAAGGTTCGAGGTTATATGCCGGGCCGGTTCAGTTTCAACGTCGCCGGCGGACGCTGCGAGGCGTGCAAAGGCGATGGGATCATTAAGGTGGAGATGCACTTCCTTCCGGATGTCTACGTGCCGTGTGATGTCTGCAAGGGCGCCCGGTACAATCGTGAGACGCTGCAGGTAAAATATAAGGGTAAAAGTATCTCTGAAGTCCTGAACATGACGGTCGCGGAAGCCCTGGAGCTTTTTGAGCGGATTCCGGCGATTGCGCGGCGGCTTAGAACAATATGCGACGTTGGCCTCGACTATATTAAGATGGGACAGCCGGCGACGACTCTTTCAGGTGGTGAGGCGCAGCGGGTCAAGCTCTCTTCCGAGCTCTCCCGCCGCAGCACCGGGCGGACGCTCTATATATTGGATGAGCCAACGACCGGGCTTCACTTCGCAGACATTCAGAAGCTCCTGGAGGTGCTCCACCGGCTCGTGGACGCGGGCAACACGGTCCTCGTGATCGAGCACAACCTGGATGTCATCAAAACCGCAGATCACGTCATCGACTTGGGCCCGGAGGGGGGCGATAAGGGTGGCCGCGTCGTCGCCGCCGGCACGCCCGAGGAAGTCGCGCAGGTTGAAGAATCGCATACCGGCCGGTTCCTCCGGGAGGTTTTGCTGGGCCGCTCGCTGATTGAGGCGCGAAGTTATGCGAGCGCCAGCGCGTCCATGCCGCTGGCTCATGAACACGCCGCCGGCTGAAAGTTGAACGGTCGCCGGCCCGATAGAAATTCACTGACGCGGACCCGGTGGCGCAGGCCTCCGTACCTGTGTCGGATTGTAGGAGCCGAATCCTTTCGGCGATTGCCCGGTGGCGCTAACCGGTCTCTTGAACAGGGGTGCATGATGGCATTTACGAATCCTTTCGGCGATTGCCCGGTGGCGCTAACCGGTCTCTTGAACAGGGGTGTATGATGGCATTTACGGGCTTTTCCGATGATCAGTTCAGTGTGTTTGAGCGGGCTGGATTCTCTGAGCGAATGACCGGAATCCGATCTCTAATCCGGCCCGGCCTGCTCGCGTTGGGAGAGGTTCTGGCGCCGCTGCTTTCGGCCCGGGCCGGTCATCCGCTCTATCCGCACGTTGCTCTTCATGCGCGCCGCCGTGTTAATCCGCCGGATGATACCTGGGTCGCTTTCAGCCGGGCGTCCCGCGGTTACAAGGCGTATGCCCATTTCGAGGTGGGTATCTCCGCCGAGAGCCTCTTTTTTGGATTGGTTCTCAAGGATGAATCGAGTGACCGGGGGATTCTCGGCCGGAAGATCATTGAGAATCCCGAAGAGATGATGAAGATCGCCGCTCGCCTGAAGGGTTATATCATAGACGAGCTGCCGGGCGTCGCGGCGAACCACGCGACACTTGAGCAATACGAGAAGCTGGCCAACGCGCTGGTGAAGCGCAAAACGTCCACGTTCCACTGCTGCCGGACTCTCGCCGGCGCCGACCGGCGTGCGGCTGATCCATCCGCCGTCATCAAGCTGGCGCAAGATTACATCAAGCCGCTGCTGCCGCTGTACGCGTGGGCGACGACGGTATCAGAGTAGGGCTTCTGACAGGCCCGGGACATTAAGAAGGGGTCCGAGGCGCTCAGCAGCCTTATTCTGGATCTCCTCCGAGGCTTCAATGGCCGCGGTTTTTTGCGCAGCGGTAAGTGGCGGCACGTTGTTTGCCTTTGCGGCCGGCGCCGGGCCTGGCGCGGCGAGAGCGATTAAGCTTCGTGTCAGCGCCGGAAGGCGAATGGCAAACTCTTCACCTGTCATAAGACGCGTGCGATCGAGCGTCGTCTCAATCTGCGCCTTGACCGTGTCGGGCGCCTTCAGATAGCGCGTGATCTGCGCGGCCAGAATACTTTTGCGAGCCAGGAACTCCTGCAACGAGTAATCGACCCGCGCGCGTTGGAGCAGCATCCCGATCTGCTGAGCACGCTGGAGAGCGAGGTAGCTTCCGGCCATCGACGCGGCTTGCGAACTGGGCGAGGCGTTCAGTATAGCCATCGCGGCAAGCTGATCATCGGCGCTGATATTCAGCGTCTGATACTGAAACGCCGCCAGAAAGTCCGGCTTTACTGAGACGGCCTGACGCGATGGCGCCTTTCCGGTGGCGAGCGCGGCTTCCGCGGTGGTCACGGCGCCGGTGAGAGCCGCTCGCGTGCGCTGGCTTTGAGTATCGTTCAAATCCCGAAGCTTGTCCGCCTTGGCGAGCGATGGCTCAGCGGCGCGGATCTCCGTTCCTGTGAACCCCAGAGTCAGCAGTAGCCGGATCGTCTGAATCTGCTTTTCGAGCACTACCCTTTCAACCTGAAGCGCTTCGCGAAGATTCCGAAGATCGGAGGGCTGCGCCATAGTCGATGGTTTCGGCCCGAGCGCGGCGTCGGCCGCCGGAGAATCCAGCAGATTCTCCAGCGCCGCGGCCGTGGATGCGTCTGTTTCGCGCGACGCCGGCGTGGAGGCGGCGATCAAGCCGGCAACCCGCATCTCCAACGCGCTGCGCTCCCGAGCGAACTGGTCCGGCGGTATGGCGCCTACACTCGTGAGGATGGCGGCAATCGCGGTCCCGTTCGTCGGCCAGAGCCTTTGAACCCGCGCTGCAAGCTGCTCTTTACCCGGAGCGCCCAGCCGCCGGGCGCGCTGGACGTAATTTCGGGCTACCTGGATATTCGTTACCGTGGGCTGCGGTTTCAGCAGCACGCCTCGTTGATCCGCGCTGAGCGACGGCAGCAGCGTCAGCGCCGCGCGCTCCAAGTCGCGCTGCCGGACCGCGTTCCATTCATCATCAAGAGCCGATTCTGTGTCAAGCGCAGCGCTGAATCCAACGGGAAGCGGCCGGCTGGAAACAATCGCGTTCCGTTCCTCCCGCAATAGATGGTTGACCCGCTCAGCGGTGGTGAGCGGGCCGGTAGGGTTGTCGGGCCATGAATCGGGAGGCGGCAGCATCTGTTTCAAGACGGTTCTTTGAGCGGGAGTCAAATCAAGCCGCGCAAGATTCTGCACCGCAGTCAACTCTCGCATCAGCGTCGTCGCTGGAATGGCGGCGGGAGCCGGCTCGGCGGCGGTATCTCCCGTCTGGTGAACTCGTTCCGGAACTGTGATGGCAAAGGCGATTTGCGACAGAGCCACCGCCAGCAGCCATCCCGAAACCAGCGCCCGCGAAAGCGCAGCGCGGATCAAACGCCGCCCCGAAGCGCCATGAGTTGAATCAAACATTACCCGCGAATCCCCTTCCTCGACTCTATTACCCTACTATTGTAACCCTTAGAGCGCCGAACACAACGGGACGCGGAAGAGCCTATAAATGGAGCGCGGACCATTCCACGGCGAGCCTCAAAAAACTGACCATGTCTTTTTTTGTCCACCGGTTTTGCGGAAGTGATTCAAACTGCCTTCGACGCGCTAAAATGATGATGCAGCCTGACGCGCCGTATCAACGCGGCCTCGAACGAGCGAGAGATGGGAACCCGACCGGGATCTCGCAGTCCGCGGCGCCCAGAAAAGCGCCCATCGGCGAGTTTATTCTCCAAAAACGCGGGTAGAGCGTGACATAGTCCGTCGCGCTCTTCCTTGCAGATTGTTGTCCCTCAAGGGGGGAAGAAAGGGTCTCGGTTCAATGAAGCTCTCTATCGGGAGGATTGTCGCGACGGCCGGTCTCGCGGTCGCGCTACTTTGCAGCGGCGCAGCCTTCGCCGCGACGCACAGCAAGATGGCGAAGCATCACATGGCAAGCA
>DASRZA010000307.1:0-2837 GCA_035686845.1 Armatimonadota bacterium
CTGTTCCCTGTTCCCTGCGAGATCTTCAGGTCCCGCACCTCAAGCATTTGCGAGATCGGCGTAATCCCCGCAATCGGCTCTTTGCTGAACTGCCCAATGCGGTACGACAGGCTCCCCAGCAGCTTGTCGCCCACATAAACCGGGCTGCCGCTCATCCCCGCCACCACCCCCGTGTACTCCGGTTTGGCCCCGTGGAGGCGCGCCAGGATCAGGTCATGTCCCGGCCCGCGCGCATCCCGCAGAACTCCCAGGATCTCCACCTGCATCGCTTCCGGCTTTGTCCCCTGGAACACTGTCCAGGCCGTGGCCGTAAGTCCCCGGTGTACTTCGCTTAACGGAAAAAATCCGCCGGTTGAGGGTGGCGGAGCGGCCGCTGCCTGCCCTGCCTGTGCTGCCGTTCCCCGGGGCGTCATCCAGGCAGCCGCAAGCGCCGCCGCTGCCAGGGTTCTGCGGGTGTACTTCCACGATGTTTCCACGTCTATAACTGTAAACCGGCCCTGCGGCCTCGGGAATCCAGGCTTTGGGTATTCACGGTCCTTGAGACTCAGGACACTGGAGACCCCGGTCAATCGAGCCCCGATCCCAGCGCCGACATCCCGGAATATGGCCGTAACCGGCCTGTATTTAGAACACTCTATCCCGTATGCTGTTGAGCACAGAGGTATTCATGTCTACCGCCCTTCCACCGACCCGACGCATTCGCTTCCGGTTTCAAATGGCAGCCGTGTTCGCGGTAACGGCTATCCTTGCTGTTCCGTTTGCCGCGGGACAGAACTCCGCATCGGCCACGGGCGCCATTCGGGTCGAAGGCCCCACCCATGGAGCCAAGGAATTTCAGTCGGTTTCTGTCTCTCCCGTCGACGGAGTGCGCCAGTTCGAGCTGCCCGTGGACGCCAATGGAGTCTACGGTGGACTGCTCCCCCCGGGGAAATACAAGATCGTGGTCCATGGAATAGACCAATCGAACTCCAAGACCTTCCAGACCGACGCCGGGACCATGGATATCGTTGCCGGCAAGGAATTGCACCTGGATTTCCACAAGTTCCCAAGCGCCCGTCGCGAATGGGTGCCGATGACGCCCGCCGATCAATCCTTGCCCTTGGTGGGCGAGCCGCAACACCAGCAACTGACATTGCCGCCGCAGCAGCAGACTCCGCCGCCGCAGCAGCAACAGCCGAATCAGCAGAAGCCGAACCAGCAACAGCAGCAGAATCAGACCACTCCAACCGACGGCGGGCCCTCCGGCGATCTGGGTCCCATCGCCCTGCCCAAAAAGAAGGATTCGGACGAAGCCCCGCCGCCCGCGCCGGCTCAGCCGGCCTTCAAGAATCCCGAGGGCGCGCCCAATTACTCGCTCAAGATTGAAGTCCCTGAAGTCACCGTCGATGTGGGCGTCCTTCTCGACAAGACCGGCACCTTCGTCCCCGGGCTCAAGCCGGAAAACTTCCGCGTCTACGAAGACGGCGTGCAGCAGAAGGTCATCGGCTTCAAGCGCGTCGAAGCGCCCATCACGGTGCTGATTCTTTGCGAGTTCTCCGGCGGCTTCAGCATGTACAGCCCTATTTACTACTTCAACTTCGATATGCTCAATGCCGCCTGGGCCTTTGCCCAGCAGCTACGCCCGCAGGACTACGCCGCGTTGATGACGTTTGACATGCACACCCACATCATTACGGACTTCACCCAGGACAAGCGCCAGATCTACAACGCCATCAACACCCTTCAGATTCCGGGATTCGCCGAGCGCAATCTCTTCGACGCTCTCTATGAGGCCGAAGACCGCCTCACTCGCATCTCCGGGCGCAAGTACATCGTCCTCATCGCCTCCGGCCGCGATACTTTCTCCAAGCTCACCCTCGACCAGATTCTCAAGAAGGTGAAGAACACGCCGGACATCACCATCTTCTCCATCTCCACCGGCGGAGCTCTGCGGGCGATGACCGAGGGCGGCCCCGGTTTCAACCAGGAAATATCCGACCTCAATTACCTTCAGGCCGACAACCAGATGAAGACTTTCGCCCGCATGACCGGAGGACAGTGGTTCGAGCCGCGCTTCGAGGCCGAGTTTCCCGACGACTTCGCCGAGATCAACAAGAACATCCGTTCGAAATACCAGCTCATCTACCACCCCACCAACGCCAAGCAGGACGGAACCTATCGCAAGCTCCGCGTTGAGCTGGTCGATGATGAAGGCAAGCCGCTGCGCTTCCAGGACGAGAAGCATCACCCGCTGAAATACGAGCTCCAGTATCGCGACGGCTATCGCGCCAAACCGGAAGTGGAGTAAACAGGGATCGGAGAAGAGAGGTCAGCGAACACAGAAGCGTATTCCGGCGTCACGGAGCGCAGTATTCCTCGCTCTCCTGATCGCTGACCCCTGATCTCTGTTCTCTGCTCTACCTGAACTGGTTGACGATGTCGTAGATGTAGTAGCCGATCACGAACACCGTCGCGATCGCAGTGACGATCATCGCGCTCCGCAGAACCGGCTGAACTTTCGCTACTTTGGCCACGATGGCTGCCTGTTCGGCTTGTTCGTGCGAGAACGAGTCATCCAGGAAGATCTGGTCCTCTTCGTCCCGCTCCAGGCGCGAGCGGTAGAGCCAGATCGCCGCCAGGATCGCTACCAGGGCGCCCCATACCGACCACATTACCGGGACAAACGTCATACAACACCTCCGTGAAATTCGGTCCCAGATACTGGCGGGTCCGTTGAGGGGAATACCGCGGTCTCGTGAGCAGAGGGGCCGTACGGTCAACCATCATAGCTCGGGTTGGGCACAACTATAGTGACAAAAATCACAGCCATTTCGACGACACGAAACTGGAGTAGTTCT
>DASRZA010000308.1:0-18422 GCA_035686845.1 Armatimonadota bacterium
GGTCTATTGCGAGCGGGGCGCCACGATTATCGTCGCTTCGGGAGTCGACGCGGTGCGGGCGATTCTTGAGCCGCCGCCCGCCTCCAATGACAACCTGCTGCAGGATCTGCTGGGCGGTCGATTCGATCGGTGGGTTAAAGAGACCGCTTATGTGGGTATCAACCGTGTGCCTCCATCGTATTCGTTCTCCTGGAGCAGAGGTTCCGAATCTCGCTCCCGTTACTGGACACTCGGTGGCGAAGTTGAGAATGGAGAGGGCGAGGCCGCTCGACGATCGAGATTGGCCCCTGAGAAGCAGCAGGAACGATACGTCGAGGAGTTCCGGGCGCTCTTCTCCCGTGTGACCCGTGCGCAGCTTCGTTCGAACGGTCCCGTTGGAATACTTGTGAGTGGAGGCCTCGATTCGTCTTCCGCAGCCTGTATGGCTGAACGGCTTATCGAAGACGGTGAATCGGATGCGACCGCGAGACTCTATTCCTGCGTATTTCAGGAAACACCCGGCGCCGATGAACGGGAGTACCTCGATGCGGTTTTGGAGACGTGTAAAAGCATGGAGGCTTCGCTCATTTGCGGCGATGACTGCTGGGCAATGCGCGACTTTGGCGAGTACCCGATGGAAGAGCCAGGAATTGACATGCACCGGCTCATGTTCTTAGAGCCGCTCCGGCGGGCGCACAGTGATGGCTGCCGGGTTATGATCGGGGGGCATTGGGGGGATCAGGCGCTGACGGGGGATCCCTACCATTCTCGCCTGCCGTTCCGCGATGTGCCGCTCTTGAGCATCACGCGGGAATTGCCCTACTTTGCGCATCACGCCGGCATGTCTCCAATGTCACTGCTGGCGAATCGTTTTCTGCGGCCGATGGCGCCGTCGTTTCTGCGAGACTGGCTTTTCGCCGCGGGACGCTCTATCCGGCCGTCCGGCGCGGCGCCGCAATTCGCTCGGGCTACTTCCGAACCCATCACGGACCTGCTGCCGCCACCCCCGCTGGCGAACGGTTGCGCTCTGAAAACGTATCAGCAATTGACCGAGGGTAAACAGACTGCGCGGTGCGTCTTTTATGATAACGCCGCCGTGAACGCTGGCATTGAGATGCGCTACCCCTTTATAGATCGGCGAGTCGTTGAATTCCTTCTCGCTGTTCCGGTGTGGATGAAATTTCGACGCGGGGAGTCCAAGTTTATCCTGAGAGAGGCGATGGCCGGGATCCTGCCGGAGAAAGTGCGCAAGAGATCAAAGAACGCTCACTTCAGCGGCCTCGTCGATCGTGGTCTGCGAGACAAGGAACGTTCCCGTGTGACGGAACTCCTCGAGAATTCTCGCTTAGTCGAGGGGGGATTGGTGGACGCGGTCCGGCTTCGTCAGGCATGGGATCGTTACTGGCAGAGTCAGCGCTTCTACACCGAGCGACCGCTCATGTACATGCTATGCGCTGAAGAATGGCTGCGGCGGCAGGAAACGACGGCAGTGAAAGAGAATGGATCAATTCCCGCCAGGAGAGACGCTGCTTGAAAGAACCGCTATAATGATATACAGAAAGGACATCCGCGTATGAGCGCAAAGCGAACGTCAGATTACAGTTCAGAGAACCTGCCCGACAGCGGAGGCGCCGCTGCGCGTAAGGTCTATTCGCCTCCTCAACTGACGCGATACGGAGATGTTCAAAAGCTGACAAGAGGGTCGGGTGGTACCCAAATTGACGGCTCGGGCGGCTTGAGTAAGGTAACTTGATCCCCTGCGGCGGCTTCACCCATGCCACGGCTGAGGTTCTCCGCGGCAAACCGCCGCCGCTCAAAGATTTGCTTGCGCCGTCGTTCAAGATGAGATGGCGCCCGCCGCGCAGAGTTGGATCCCTGGTATGAATTGCCGGTTGACTGGCGAAGATTCTTCTGCTTTTCCCGGCTGCAATGCGGCGACTCGCGTCTATGGCACAGATATCACCACCGATATCCGGTTCGGCACACCGTCTGTACCTGCGCAGAGATCACCGAAGCTGGCCATCTTGCGCGCTCTCCCGTGCGCAACACTCCATGACACTCAAGATCTGGATTTGCTCTACGAGAGCGAATGGAAAACCCCGGTTGGAGCGCCGGCGTCGTTCCTCTTCGCTCTCCCCGATGGGTATCTCCTGCGGATCTCCTGCGTCGCTGACTTCACGATCCGGGACGCTGAAATCACCGTTTACACCGCCGCGGCGCATGATCCGCGCGCGGTGGAGATCCATCTTTTTGGCGCCGCGATGGCGATCTGGCTGGAGCGCCAGGGTATCTTAGCTCTCCATGCTTCAGCCCTATCGCTGTGCGGTCGGGCGATTGCATTTCTCTCGGATAGTGGCGCAGGGAAGAGCACTCTCGCCGCTGCTCTTCTTCAATCCGGCGCCGCCCTCCTCTCGGATGACATCACACCGGTCGAGATGATCGAGGGTGTACCCTTCGCGCGTCCCGCCTTTCCACAGCTTCGCCTCTGGCCGGAAGAGGTTAGTCACTTTCTCGGGCCGGACGTTCAACTGGATAAGGTCCATCCGAACGAGGCCAAGCTGCGCGTGCCGGTCGGACCCGGCGGCTTTGGTCGCTTTGAAGCACGATCACTGCCGATCAAACGGTTCTATATCCCCCAGCGAGATGACCGGGCAGACATCCGGATTCTCCCTATTCCTCGTCGGGATGCGCTCGTTGAAATGGTGCGCAATTCGTTTGTCGCTCGAGCAGTAATGGTGATGGGTTTGCAGCCGGCCAGGCTCACCCTGCTCACGTCAATCGTGAAGCAGGTTCCGGTCATGCGGCTCATTTATCCCTCGGATCGCGCTGCTTTACCTCGTGTTTGCCAGGCAGTCATAAATGATCTTAACGAGGAAGAACTTTGCTGACTCCGGAGCAGGACCTTATTCTCCGCTGCGCTCGATCACACCTCAATCCGGGCGAGCGGGATACTGTTCACAAGGCGCTCTGCGCCGATCCGGATTGGCACGCCGTACTGCAAATGGCCGCCTGGCACGGTACGCTTCCACTGCTCTATGATTATCTTTACGAGATCGCGCCGGAAGACACGCCTCTCGATCGACCTGTTTCACCGCCCGCCGAGGTGATGAATCAGCTTGGCATAGACTCCCGCGTTACCGTCCAGGAAAACCTGTATCAGACTGGCCAGCTTATTCGGCTTTTACGGCGCTTTGAAGAGTGCGGGATACGGATTCTGCCGTTCAAAGGGCCTACCCTCGCCCTGCTGGCGTTTGGTGGTCTCTCTCGCCGGCCCTTTTGCGATCTTGATCTACTCGTCGAGCCGAGCCGGGTGTTCGAGGCGAGAGATCTGCTCTTTGAGATGGGCTACCGTTACGAAATGCCGCTGAGCGCGAGTGAAGAAGCCGCTTACCGGCGGTATCATTACCACTTGCGGTTCGTGAGCGAAAACCCAGCCAGCCTCATCGAGCTCCACTGGAGGGCGACACCCGCGTATTTTGGACCATCGCCGCGGTTTACCGAACTGTGGGATCGCCGTCAGTTGGTCCCGATGGGTGGGGTCCTGTCGCCCACGTTTGGGGATGAGGACCTGGCGCTCTATCTCTGCGCTCACGGCGCCCGCCACTGGTGGAACCGGGTTGGCTATATATCGAGTCTGAGCGCTCTCATAGAATCCGGAAGCATCCTGGATTGGCCGCTCCTTCTACATCGCGCCACCGATATGGGGCTGCGCCGCGTTTTGCTGCTGGGGCTCATGCTGGCGCGCGACCTGCTCGGCGCAGCCCTACCATCCCTGATCAACGAGGCGATTCGGTCCGATGGCGCGCTGCCGCAGCTCGAGACGAGAGTGCGTGGGTGGCTTTTCATGGGCGAACCAACACCAACCGGTCTCCTCACTGGCCCGCGATTCCATCTTGCGGTACGGGATCGGTTTATCGACCGGCTTGCGTATTTATTCAGGTCGGTCGTTACTCCGACCGCTGCCGACTGGAGTTTTGTGTCTCTTCCGCCGACCCTGGTCGACCTCTACTTCATCGTTCGTCCGGCGCGGCTGCTAAACGACGCCGTGCGTTGGCTGATCGACGCCTGGAACTAGCGGGACTGGGTCTCGAGGAAGCCGGCGAGGTCGGCCAGCGAAGGACTGGCCGCGGTGCGCACGTAATAACCCGATGTTCCCACGGCGGCGCAGGCCGCCTGTTCGTCTGATAATCCAAGAAGCCGCGCCAGGCAAAAACCGGCGTTGAAGTGATCGCCGGCGCCGGTGGAGATGAGCGGGCTGTCTGTAAACGGGCCGTCCACGTCGGCCGTAACCTGGCCGGCGCTCGCTACAACCGCGTACGCCCGTGGATGGACAACCACCGCCTCCAGGGGAAGCTGATGGCTCAGGAAGGCGGCAACCTCGCCCACGTCCTCTCGCGTCGCGTGACCGCCCTTAAACCCCAGAGCGCGGCCAACCAGGAATGCCTCCTTCTCATTTACGCCTAAGATCGTGCGGCGCAGCGGCTGGAACCGGGCAATCAGGTGACATGCGGCCGCAATCGCCGAATCAGAGTGCTTCTCAGGATCGGCCAGATCGAAGAAATAATAGCCGGCCTCGTCGCGCTCCCTTTCACCCTGTCCGGCGTGAAGACAGTCCAGTATCTTCTCCCAGATATCCGACATCGCCGGAATCATCGTCCAGTTGACGAGGGCGACCAGGCTGGAACGGGCAAAAAGATCGCAGGTTTTGTCTGCGCCCACTCGCTCCTCAATCCGCAGCCACGTCACGTCGTTGAGTGGCTCCAGCTTCCCAAACATTAACTTGCCGTCGCCGAACTCAAGCGCATCCGTATGAGCGGGATTGCCGAGGCTGATGACACTTGCCCGGGCGCCCAGTTCCACAAAGGCAGGATGAAGCTGCCCCTCTCCAAGTGGCCCGATACAGGTGACCGCTGGCCCCAGCGCCGCCAGCGCGTTGGCCATAATCGGTCCATTGCCCCCCAGCTTGATCCGCTCGACGACCAGCTCCAGATTAGTGCTGCGGCCGGCCGCGTTTACAATGCGGGATCCCAATTCCTGAATCTGCTCGATGGAGCTGTAGCCGCCGGCGGGGGCGCGTTTGTCTACCACGCGGACGATTTCATCTACAAACGCGTCCAATCCCACCACCGCGCGTAAATCCGGGGCGGCCTCACCGGTTTCCCGTAGGCGCTGCGACGTCCGGTATGCCAGGTCTTTATTCATGTATGAGGTTCCTTTTGTCGTATCGTTGTAAACATAGTTTCACTTGAGCCGCCATTATTCCTGCTAAAAGCGCCGACCGATCTTACGATGGAACCTCTCGCCTACAGGATGGCGCCTTTACCGCAGGGCGCCGGACATAAACCCGGCGCTGGAGAGATCGTTGAAGCAGTGTCCGGATGAAATAAAAAAAGGGCGGGCCGTGAGGCCCGCCCATAGAAGATAGACTGCTACGCTGTCGCTATTTCCGGCGACGTCTGAGGCGTAGATTGTGAAGATATCGCAACTCATTCTCACGCCGGTGGCGAGCATTGATCTGCGCCTGCCAGTTGTGATACGCGTAATAGGTGCCAACACCCGTAATCGCGGCGGGAACCCACATCTTCTTCGCTCCGAGTACGGCTGTCAGCGCCCCAAGCCCCAGCGTAGTGTTCTTGCGGCCCGCCTCACTCGCCCGCGCGGCGAAGGGAGTTAAAGTCCCGATCCCCATAAAGGCGATCAGGGCAATCGCCACCCATAACTTTTTCATCCTTGTCATTTTCAATTCCTCGTTTTCTTTGTCATCAATCAAAGGGTCTCCCCGTGTCTAAGACGATTCGTCCGGAGAACGGTTCCACGACCGGTCATTCCGAGCTGCTTGGCGGGAGGAGATCTTCTCGGGAAACGGTTTCATCATCAAAGACAAGATACTTCATCACCTCCAGCGTCTGTTCCTCCGACATTGGTATGTATTTACCCCATCCGCGCGCATATATCACTCCATCTTCGCCCCGAATTTCTCCTTCAGTCTCCCAGATCCGTCCGCGGTCTGTGGTCATACGGCCTACCACGGTGAGCGGCTTGCCCGGTGGCGCGTGCTGTAGGAATCGAACGCGCAGTTCGGCGGCGTAGCAAAAGATTCGCTTCTCAAACGCAGCCGCCCAACCCATTGTCTCATCGAGCAGCGCCGAGAGCACACCCCCATGCGCCACGCCATGATAACTGCACTGCTCCGCCGAGGCGGTGAAAATAGTCCGCACCTCACCCTGGTCCACCTGAAAGCGGACTCGCAGGCCGGAGGGATTGATTCGCCCGCAGACAAAGCAGGAATCCGAATTAGGAAGGTAGCGCATGTGAGAATCGTTTTTATGGCGCCGGCGGGATCTATTCGCCTGGTATAGCGGATCGTTCTCGTTCCCCGGCAAACCATTTCAGGAGTGGGTCGACCACCGGACCCAGACTATCGGCAAACTCAAAATCATGAAAGACGTGAGGCGGTTCAACCCACCGCTTCTGCGGGGTACCAAGCTGTTCATAAAGGCGCCGGCTTGCCGCATTCCGCACGATCAGGTCGCCGCCCGTTTGAACCACGATGGCGGGCGTTTGGACACGACGCGCAGCCTTCAGCATCCGCATCCGGAGCCGGAGAATCTGGAAGAAGAACGAGGCCGACTCCTCGCGCACCCAATAGGAGTCGTGCTCAAGATAGACGCGGGCTTCCGGATTATCAGTCATTCGATCCAGCCCGCCGCCAAGGCGCCAGCGATGCGTGGATCCGAATAGCCCTTCAATCGCCACGGCCGCAACGATAGGGCCAGGGGTACCCGTCTGGTCTTCCAACCACGGATTTACAAGGGCGAGTGTGGTTAGATCGTGGCGAGTCGCGAGGTGCGTCGCGAGAACTGCGCCCATGCTGTGGCCCAGTAAATGAAGCTTATCAGCGAGCCGGTTGGCCCGGAAGTGATAGATCGCTGCGCTCAGATCATCGAGTAACAGGCTGGCGTGACGTACATGTCCTCGTTTTCCGCCCGATCGACCGAAACCGCGAAGATCCGGGATTAATACGGTTACGCCGGCGGCTGCAAGCCGATTCCCGAACTCGATAAACCATCCACCATGCGCCCCAAGACCCGGGATAACAATCACAGCGTCCGCTCGATCACGGATCCATGAACGGTAGAAGATCTCGACGCCGTCACGCATCGCTATCCGGCCGCATTCCGGCGCGCACCCGTCAGGGCACTCCATGATACCCCAGCCGGTTCGCTCATCATCGGCCACCCGGTAATCCCCGCAAAAAAACACCCGCCCTCCGCCGGACAAGAGTCTGAGCAGGAGGTCAACCGCGGCTGAGACCAAAACAGCCGCGGTTGACCTCCTGCTTACCCGCTCAGGATCCCGATTTTGTGAACGTGATCTTAACCGGCTGATTCTGACTGATCGTTGGATCCAGATAAACCCAGTATCCCTGGAACGGCTGCAGGGCCGTGGCCTGCGCGTACGCCCCCGCTGAAGGATCGTACCCCCAGAACGGGCTTCCAATCAGTCCGGCGGATTTCGCCGCCTGCAGTGTCAACGCCGTGCCAGCCGGCGTGCCTCCCACCGTCGACGCCGCGGTTAGCTGCAAGGAACTCACGTCCAGCGATTGTGTGAATGGATTCCCGATCATATTCCATCCGGGAAGCAGGTTCTCGGTGAACGGACTCGCCACCGGAGTCCCTGGAGCAATAGCCGAACCTGAACCGCTCTCGCGGACCCAGTAACCGCGGCCCGCCTGCACCTGAGTGCCCGGAAGATTCGGGTAGATATTGTACTGGTTCGAGACCGGGTTATAGATTGCAACCGGCGCGAACCCGGTGGGAAGCGTCGTCAGCCCGAACACGGCGGCGGCGTCACCTGCGCCACCGCTGTAGATATAGGGGACGCTCACCATGCTAATCCCCGAGGAGACAGAGCCATTCTTGAGCGTCGTGGCGCTGGTCGTGTTAGAGTCGCCCGAGGCGCCTCCAATCCCGATAGCCTTCAGCCGGTAGGTGTACAGGGTTCCAGCCGAAAGGCCCGTATCGGCGAAGCTAACCGCGCCGGTTGGCGTGAGGCCCACCTGGCTGAAGTTCACACCATCCGTGGATCGGTTCACCGCGAACCGGGCGGCCTTATCGCCAGTCCATGACAGATCGATCTCGGAAGTGGACACAGCCACCGCCGTCAGATTGGTTGGATCACCCGGTGGAGGCGTAGGCGTCGCATTGACTTCGGCCGAGTCTGCGCTTGGGCCGACGGCGCCCATCGAAGAGACGACGTAATAGTACTTCGTTCCGTTGGTCACACCATTGTCAACGTAGGAGTTGGAGGTAATGGACGGATTAACCATCGTGTAGGGACCGCCCGAGCTCACCGATCGCTTCAGTTCATACATCAGCGCATTCGTCGCCGGGTTCCACGCCACCAGCACTTTGGCGTCCCCCGGCGCGGCCGCAACCCCATCCGGAACCGCGGGCAGCGCCTCGGGAGTCGCATGAGCGGGATCGGAGTCCTGGCTCTGTCCTCCGACGTTAGTGGCTGATACCTTATAGTAGTAAGTCGTGCCGTTGGTTACCGAGGAATCGGTGTAACCGGTACTGGTAGCGCTGTTTGCAATCGCGGCGTACGACCCATCAAACGCCTCCGCTCGGGTGATGGTATAGGTCGCCGCTCGGGGCGCCGCAGTCCATGCGAGCGTCACCTGCGCAGGTCCGGCTGTGGCTGCCAGCCCGGTGGGAGTATCGGGCGGAGCGAGTGGCTCGGCGCTCACCTCGTTCGATTTACCGCTCTCGCCTCCAAGATTCACCGCCGTCACCACGTAAAAGTACGTCGTTCCGTTCGTGACTTTCGTGTCGGTAAAGCTCGTGGCGCCAACAGACGCAACGGTTGTATAAGGTCCGCCGGCCGCGTCGCCCCGGTCGACCTGGTACGAGGCGGCGTCGGAAGAACCGGTCCAGGACAGCGCAACCTGCGCGTTGCCGGGGGCTGCGGCCAGATTTACGGGCGCCGGGGGAGGAGGCAGCGGGGTCGCGCTCACTTCGAGGGAACGACCGCTGTCGCCGCCGACGTTCGAGGCAGACACCACGTAGAAGTAGGTGCTGCCATTGGTCAATCCGGTATCGACGAAGTGTGTGAGCGTTAAACCGGACGCCACCGTTTTATACCCGCCGCCCGGCACGTCCGATCGCTCTAACGTATAGGTTGCGGCGCGCGCTGCCGGGTTCCAGGTTACAGTGATCTGCTGGTTCGAGGGAGTGGCGATGACTCCATCGGGTGTGTCGGGCGGCGCCATAGGAGTCGCGCTCACCTCGACCGAGTTGGGACTCTCACCGCCAACATTCGTCGCCGAGACCACGTAATAGTACCGGGTCCCATTCTTGACTGTTGTATCGTTGTAGGTCGGTGTTGTAAGCCCGGACTTGAGCGTGGTGTAACCTGACCCGCTCGTAACGCTGCGCTTAACACTATAACTATCCGCCGTGGGAGTGGTATTCCAGGAGAGCTGGACCTGGGCGTTTGACGGATTAGCTGACAATCCGGTTGGAACGCCGGGTCGGGGCACTGGAGTCGCGCTGGCTTCATTTGAATCCGATCCTTCGCCACCCACTCCGCTCGCCGAAACCACGTAAAAGTATTGCGTTCCATTGATGAGACCGGTGTCGACGTATGTCGTTTTGCTAACGCCCGTCTGAACCGGCAGGTAGCCGCTGCCCGAAGTCAGCGATCGCTTGATATTATACGTCTCGGCCCGCGCAGGCGCAGTCCACGTAAGTGTCACGGCTGAGTCGGTCGGCGCGGCCATCAAAGACGTGGGCGCGTCCGGGGGAGCGAGCGGTGTCGCGCTGACCTGCGTCGAGTCCGGCCCCTCTCCATTGGTGTCCGTCGCCGAGACCACATAATAGTAGGTGGTCCCGTTCGTGAGTCCCGTTTTATCCACAAAGCTGGTGGCGCTGGTCGTGGCGCCCACGGTTGTATAGGGGCCTTTATCCACCGTTGACCGTTTGACGTTGTAACCGGTCGCGGCGACTGAGGCGTCCCATGAGACGGTCACCTGCGCGTTACCCGCCGCCGCCTTTGGATTGGCCGGCGCGTCAGGCGGCAGCGTAATCGACGCCTCGTTAGAGTCACCGCTCACTCCCACGTTGTTGGCCGCCGTGACCACGTAAAAGTAAGTGGTGTCGGGGAGCGCTTTGGCGTCGTCGAAGGTCGTGCTAGTGATCCCGGACTTGAGAGAGGTGTACGGACCGCCGGACGTTGATCCACGGAGCACGCTGTAGGTGCTGTCATACATCCCCGCGGTCCATTTTAACGTCACCGCCCCATTGGCGTAGGTCGCAGTAAGACCGGAAGGCGCAAGGGGAACGTGGTTCGGCATGGCGCTGACTTCTCTGGAATCCCCGCCCTCCGCCGTGCCATCCAGCGCGCTTACTACGTAATAGTAAAGGGTTCCGTTGGTGAGGCCGGTATCGGTATAAGTGGTTGTCGTTATATTGGACGCGAGAGTGGTATAAGGTCCACCTTTAACCAGCGAACTCTTGACGTTGTAACCGGTGGCCGTGGGAGAAGCGCTCCAGGAAAGCGCGACCTGGGTATCGCCCGGCTTGGCGGTAACGATGCTCGGCGGAGGCGGCACGGTAAGATCGGCGAGGAGATTTGCGCCATTAAACGTTCCCCAGCCGGTGGCGTCATCATACCCCGCCACGGCCGGATAGAAGATATTACTGCTGCCATCGGCGATATCGTGGAACTCCTGGCCATAATAGGCGGACACCTTCGCAAGGCTATAGATCACAGGGTTGGGGAATCCCAGGTTCGGCAGTCCCACACCGGCGCGCGATTGATTCACCAGCGCCATAAACGAAGACCAGAGCGGCGCTGCGGCGCTCGTGCCGCCTATGGTAAAAAAACCCCCGTACGACTGCAGGTATATATCGTAACCCGTGTTCGGATCGGCGTCCAGGGAAACGTCGGGGACATTTCGGAAAGTTGTTGATCCCAGTGACGGCGCCGAAATGACGTTGTTCTGCCAGGACGGGATGGGCCAGAATACGCTGATGCCCCCGCCGCTGGCCCCATCTGTCGGAGTTGTATCAGCATCCCAGGTGGTTTCCGATAGATAGTCGCCACTACTTGTGGTGAACAATGAGGTGCCACCGACGCCAACCACGTACGGCTGCGCCGCCGGATCACTGCATCCCAGGTCCGTACCATCGGCAAACGCGCCGAAGTCGCCCGATGCGGCGAACATCGATTGGCCCTGCGCCGCCATCTGCATAAACGATGCAGACTCCGCGTTTAGTAAGCTCGGCAGGTTCGCAGCGAGATATGGCTCAAAGATTCCCCATGACGTGCTGATGCTCTGCACGGCGTCATCCGTGGCGATCCGGTCATAAAGATCCACAACCGCGGCGAAGCTGTTGGGCGCCTCATAAACGATAATCTGCTTAGCCTTTGGCGCCAGAGCAGCCTGCATGTCAATGTCCAGCGTCACTTCTACCTCGCCACCGTTTCCACTCGGCAGCCCGTTGAAGCCATCGACCAACACGTTCGTCAGTGGGATGTGGGGCAGCCCGAACGTGTCTTCGTAGAAGGTGATGTCGCTCGCGGTATACCCATCCAGCTCAAAGAGGCCAAGCGTCTGTCCCGTACCATCCGGGATCTTCGGGCCGTTCAAGTTATACGCCTGTCGAATATCGGCGGGCCCGAAGCCGCCGGCCGGGCCCGTGTTATTCGGCGAAGGGTTATTACCATCATTGGCGTTGGAGCCGTGAGGCTTAAGCCGCACGTTTGAATGCCAGAGAACGGCGTTCGAAAGCCCCACCACGCCTGATAACCTGCCAACGAGCGCCGCAGGTATTGCCGGCCCCACGTCGGGCGCATGAAACACCCGGCCATCGGGCGCCTGAAACTGTCCCAGGTGAAGGCTGAAGGCCCGCTCAATCAGGGCGGCCGGCGCCGCTACGTCGAGGATTGTGCGAGTGCGATGGGTAGCCGTGATCGCGAATCCGTTTGCCACCGCGAACGCGGCGACGGTCTGATAATCGGTTTCGGTGGGCGCAAATCGAGCGTCGAATTCATCTGGAGTGAGATAATGTCCATAGAGCGGGTCGAGGGGGTTGTACAACCGGCGAATCAAGTCATGAAGCTCAGGTTGATTTCGAAGTGGCAGAGTTAAGGCGAGCTGCAGAGGCTGCGTCGGGTCCGTCTGTCCCATATAATGGGCTCCGGCCACCTGATTTGGTCCATACCCCGGCAGTCGCACCCGGGCGACTTGAGCATCCGCCTGCGGGAGCGCAATTGCGAGCATAGCGGCCATCGCCAGCGCCAGCAGGAGAAGCCTGCGCCGCAAACCCTGCACAACGTTCCCGCCATTCTGAGTGTTATAACGGGACCCTCTACCACCGTTCAACATGGCATAACCTCCGCGTGAAATCGAACGAAGAACCTGGCCTGAAACAGGTTCGCGCGGGAGCGCGACGTGTTGATCTGGACAGGGATCTGTTCTTCGAGCTTCTGGTAAATCTCATCCTTCCCGGAATTAACGGGTTGAAGCGCTCGTGCGGCCGACGGAAGCCGTTTTCAAAGCGGCGTTCCGAACGTTCGCCAGTAATCTTAAGCAGGCAGGCGCCTGCCCCGGGCTCTGCGCCCGGTTCCCGCGCCTTTCCGTCAGGCGCATTCTGGTGACGGGAGTCCCTTGTAGTGCTCCCGTGAGCTATGATACCACGACCGGATGCTCATTACAAGGGCAAAAACAAAATGAACCCTACCGGGTATTGTGCGCGTCCGCAATCTCTCCCTGTTGAGTCGAGCGGGCTTCCGCGCTCAGAGTCCCGCGATGGCGGCTGTCCAGGGTTTAACCGCCCCTATTAGGGGTAAGAATCCAGCAGAGACATGAACGCAAATCGATGTTAATGAGTATTCGATAACTTTAGAGAAAGCCCTTCTTAAAAGCGTCGGATATCGGACGACAAGTGGCTTTCCCTGTAACGAGACTAAGGATTGCCGGTCGCTGGACTGGCAGAATGGAGAATAACGTATGGCTGGGCATGTTTGGTGGGCCTGGATTATCATCGGTATCATCGCCGGCGCTATCGCGCGAATGATCGTGCCGGGCGAGGCTGGCGGTGGTATTCTGATGGACATGGTCATCGGGCTGATTGGCGCCGTCATCGGCGGTTGGGTTTCCGCAGCCATTTTCGGCGGCAGTGGCGCCGGGGCCGGCGGAAGCTGGATCTGGAGTATCATAATCTCCGTGTTCGGCGCAGTGATCTTACTGCTGCTCGTACGGCTTTTTACCGGGAGGCGAACCACAACCACGGTTTAGCCCGGTCGGGTTTATAAACAGCACACTGTAATTCATTAGAAGAGGGCCTCCATCTCGAACATCTCGAAGATGGAGGCCTTTTTTTTCGCGCCAACCCTCTATCCCCAGGTTTACTCTCTCACGACGCCTCTTCAAGTGGAGGCGACTATAATTGATCCAGGCGCGCCGCTTAACTTAAATCCGGTTCTTTCGCGGCCGCCGGGCGCTGCGGGCGCTGTTCCGCGCGCATTGATTCGGGAGATATGAAAATGCTAAGCGCCGATCAAATTGAACGTTTCCGCGCGCAGGGCTTCCTCAATTGTGGGCGCGTCGTGGATGAAGATACCGTGCGAGCGCTGCGCCGGCGGTTGGACGCCGTGATGGAGGGCCGGGCCCAGAAAGCGCCCGAGGCGCTTCGGAACATGACCGGTCAGGATAACAATGTCGTCGTACAGATTGTCAATATCTGGCAGGCTGACGATCTGTTTCGAGAGCACCTCTATAACGCCCGCATCTGTGAAATGGCGTGTGATCTGATTGGCGACGACGTGCTGCGAGTATGGCATGACCAGGTGCAGTACAAGCCGGCTCGCGTTGGCGGCCCTACCACCTGGCACCAGGACCATCCCTACTGGCCGATTATCCAGCCGGCCGACCTGGTGAGCGCCTGGATGGCTCTGGAAGACGCGACTATCGAGAACGGCTGTATGAGGATGGTTCCCCGCAGCCATTTGTGGGGGCCGCACAAAGGCGGTACCATTGGGACGAACGAAGATTTTTCACCGGGCTATGATCCGGCCCTGGTCCCACCGGGCGAAACCATCGAGATCATCCCCTGCGAGGTAAAGGCCGGGGAAGTGATGTTTCACCATTGCCTCACGTGGCATGGGAGCCCTCCCAATCGATCTGAGCGCGGGCGGCCCGCCATCGCCGTTCATTATATGCCCGGCTACACACGGTATGTCCCTTCCGGGAGCCATTTGGTAGAGCACAACGTGACGGTACAGCCGGGCGAAATCTTGCAGGGCGAGCATTTCCCCACCGTCTGGGATCGCGGCCCGGTCCCCCATTAGATCGGAGTTATTGGCCGCGGCCAATCACGTCGATGGTGATTCCGGGATAACCCGCCATCCGGTGATCCCTGGTGAGAATCGCGTCGCATTCCGAGATCACCGCCGCTGCCAGATGAATGGCGTCGGGCATCGTATAACCGTAGCGAGCGCGGATTCGCGCCGCATGGTCGATCACCTCGCTGGATAGAGAAACGATCTCGTGAACCACCTCGGCGAAGAAGTCATCGAAGTCCTGTAGAACGTCGAGACGATCTTCTCGCATCGGACGGACACGACATTCCATCCTTGTCAGGTCGCTGGTGACGCGCGTAACATCCGGATCCGCCAGCACCGAATCCACAATGTCCGCGTAGGGGATGATCCGCTCGACAGCGTACACGACAGGCGCCGAGTCCAGATAGAGCCGCCGGGTCAATGGTCCCAACTTTCGCGATCAGCTTCCAGACTTCGATCCAGTTCTTCCTGGGTGAGCGGCTGATGTCCGCGGAGACGCTGGCGCTCCCGGATCCGGGCCATGGTATCCTGATACGTGCGGTGGTCCACCACCTGCAGCGGCTCAACCACCAGCCGTACCCGGCTTGGGGTCAGCGGCAGGGGTTCATCCAGTGTCACCGTCCGGTTGTCGGTGAGAGTGCCACTTACCACATACGCAGTCTGTATCATTAAGCTCGATTCCTCACGCGCTCAGCGCGGGGCAGATGCCGCTGATGACGCCTGTTAAGGCCCAAGGATTCATTCGCCGCCTCTCTCCCCAATCCTTCCTGATTCTGGCTCGAAGAGATCCGCAATGGAGATCGCGCCGGCGTGAGGTCGATTTTGATTCCCACTTCATCCTTCCTACTTTTTCCCCTGTCCCCCGTCCTTCGTCCTTCGTCCTCCGTCCTCCGTCTTCGGTCCTCCTTCATCCGTCTCCATCGAATGGAGAAGCGTCTGCTCCATCGATTTGCGGGCGGCGGATTCGTTAGGAATCTGGCCCTGCTCATTCAGAATATGAGGGGTGATGAAGATCATGAGCTCGCTGTGAACTGTGCTCACTTTATGGCTCCGGAACAGCCGGCCAATCAGAGGGATGTCACCCAGGATCGGGATCTTGCCGTTGGTTACGTACCGCTGTTTCTGCACCAATCCACCGATGACGATAGTATCTCCATCTTTGACTCGCACCGTGGTTGTCGCCTTGCGATCCGAAAGAATGGGCAGCCCGGTCTGGAGATCAATCTCGCTGATATTGCTGACTTCCGGCTCGATCAAGGTGGTGATCTCACCGTTCCCACCGGTCCACGGTGTCACCGAGAGATGGGTTCCTACGTCGACCCCCTGAATCTGTGTCTGCAGCCCACCGTAGCTATTGAACTGCACCTGGATATAACGTTCATCGCCGATGAAGATCGTGGCGCTCCGGCCATTCACCACCGTGAGGCTCGGGTTAGCGCGGATCTGCGCCTTTCCGGTCTGGATCAGCGCGTTCAGGTTCGCCATAAAACTGTAGGGAAGTTTGCCGATGGTCTGGTATTCCAACATGCCGGTACCAGAATCGAATGACGTGGTCCGGTCGCCGCGATGAATGATGAATCCGAGGCTTTCATTGATGTCACGGGTGTCGCTGAACTCCACCGCGATAGCGTCCACCTGAATGAGCGGCGGCGGCACGTCCAACCGGGCGAGATCAGCCCCAATCTTAGCCAACATCTGTGTGGGCGCCGTTACGACCACGGCGTTCTGGCCATTGTTAACATGAAGATACTGAAAGAGAAACGTGGGCAGCAGGCCTGCGGCTGTCTCAGCTTCGAGGTATTTCATGGGAAACGATTCGGTGCCACTGAGATGATAGGTCGCCAGGTCGGTTGGAACTCCTTCGCTAACCATGTAGACGCCATTGATCTGTGAGAGCGCCAGGCCATATCCATTCGCGATGGCGCCGATGACGTCAGCGGCCATGTCGCCCGAGAGCGACAGGCTCACTTTGCGATTGACGCGATCATCTACGGCGATATTGAGCCCGGTTAAATGAGCGAGTTTCGCGAGAACTTCATGAATGTCGGCGTCAATCGCCTGAATCGTTACCTTTCCGTCCGGGTCCACGGTGATGGTTACACCCGTAGATGTCTGCACCGCGCCTGGAACGGCCCCACGCGGCGCGCCTACCAGCGTCCGCTCGCTGTTAACCGTAATAATGACCGACTGTTGATCGGGACTCTGGCTGATGGTGTAGCTTGAAGGAGTGAAAAAAGCGACGGTCATGCTGACCCCGATTCCGTTGGGAGCGCTCTGCGGGATCTGCGCCTGGATATAGCTCACCGGGTATTCGGCGACATTGATAAAGTGCGGCACGCCCGGGCCGAATCTCGCCTGCGGAAAAGTGATGTGGAGCTGCGACGATCTGCCGCCCTGACTCCCTCCATTCCCGAATCCGCCGCCTAACTGGTTGGACTGTAAGACGCCATCCGCCGTAACGACAATCTGAACGCCATTCGTGAGCGGCGGATTCACCTTGATCGAGGTGATGTTCGTATAAGTAATGTCAGCGCGAGCCGGCGCCGCGCACAGGCCGGAAGTCGCGAGGGAAACGGCGATGAGCGCCGCCAACTGCCTTGTCATTCGAGCCTCACCATCGTGAAATAGCTTTAGCATTGACTAACCGGACCAATCAGACCCAACGAACCGGACTGCACATTACCGCTCATGACTACCAATGTCCTGACTACCAATGGAGATGGGGCCGCTCGACCCCCCTGCCCCCCGCATGCGGGGGGTTTGGGGGGTTGCCTGATTCGTCTCTGGCACAATAGTAGCGGTCACGAAGACCGCGAGTCGGATTTGCTCCTCATTCGTACGGACGCCGCGGAAGAGCCTTCCCAGCAGCGGAATGTCGCCTATGATCGGTACCTTAAAATGGCTGCTTTCCCGCTGCGTCTCGGTAAGTCCACCGAGGTAGAGCGTATCACCGCTTCTGAGTCGGACCGTATCTGAGGCCGTTCGCGATTCCAGCGTAGGTAGTCCCGTTATCGGGTCTCTCGACTGCAAATCGCTTGACCGGAGCGAAAGAATTAGCGTGAGCCAGCCTGCGTCCCCAATAGCGGGGGTGACCGTAAGACCGGTCCCAACGTCGATGCGCTGAAGTCCTCCGCCACCATAGTTCGAACCGCTCTGCACAATATAGTTGGTCTGCCCGTCAAAGATCGTGCCGGTGCGGCCGCTCTGGATAAAGATCGAAGGCCGCGCGTCGACCTTTAGATCACTATTCTGACGGAGCGCCGTGAGCGCCGCGTCGATACCGGGCGACTGCTCCGATTGACGTTCATAGACGGCGATTCCGGTAGGAACTCCGCCCGATCCCGCCCCGAGTGTGACGATAGAATTACTTGTTCGCCGGGCGATCTCGAGTGTCTGCGCAAAATCCGACGAATGAGTGTAAGTCACGAATGTGACAGTTATCCGGCACTGCGGCGCCGGATGATCCAGCCTTGTCAGATCCGCGATGACGCGACTTCGGAGTGAAGGGCTGCCAGAGATGATCAGGGCATTGTGTTCCGGATCGGCATGGGCGTAATGGAGCAAAAAAGTTGGGAGCAGCGAGAGCGCAACCCGGGAGTCGATGTAGTGGAGGGGTGTACGCGTCACGCCGGCGCTCCGTGTTTCACCCAGCGGACCGGCAGTTATGAGCAGGACTCCACCCTGCGCCGAAAGATCGAGGCCGTACGCGTCAACCAGCATCGCCAGTATATCCACCGGCGGACGATCCTTGATCACCGCGCTCACCAGTCGATCTGCATCCGACTGCACTATAACATGCGCTCCGGTGGCTGCCGCCATAGCCTGGGCCACGGTTGACAGCGGTTCGTTCGCAGCGGCCAGATCCAACCGTCCATCGTGAGCGGTGACCGAGAGAGAGGGTGCCCCCAGGACTTCGGACGATGTCTTGTGAACCGGTTTCTGTTCCGGAAACCGGTCGCTCGATATTACGACGGTCAGGCTGCGGCGGTCCGGCGTCTCTGAAACCATGATGCCGGGACCGGGATTGAGCTCACTCTGATAAAGCCCGTAGTGCCCTTCTGCGTCCAGAACAACGGTTACGTCCAGTCCAACCC
>DASRZA010000309.1:0-14817 GCA_035686845.1 Armatimonadota bacterium
ACGTAAAGCACTCCCGATGCAACTCACCGCACGACTCACACCGAAACTGAACGAATCCCAACGCAGCCGTGCCGCAAACCAGCAACTTCTCAACAGCGACGCGAGCCGCTACCGCGACGTCCTTGGGGAAAACCTTCGCCAGTCGCTTCCCCACACATCCCCAATGCTCCCGGAAGATCTGTTGTAACACCCCTTGTTCTGCCATCACAACGTTATGACGAACACACCGCCGCTGCCGTTACACGCTCAAAATCGCCTATATTTTCCTAGAATTGTACTAATGCTCCTCAGCCCAGGCGGGGAGAAGTCTGGCGTGTGGATTTCGATCCAACCGTTGGTACGGAGTTGCGAAAGACCCGTCCGGCAATCGTGCTCAGTTCCGACTCAGTCGGCAAGCTGCCCATCAAGCTGGTTGTCCCGGTTACGAACTGGAAAGAGGCGTTTGCCGAAAACCTCTGGCACGTCCGCATCGATCCCGACTGTGACAACGGTCTCACGAAGCCATCGGCAGCAGACACTCTCCAGATCCGGGGCGTGGACACGAAGCGGTTTGTTGCTCCTCTGGGACATGTAACCCCGGCCATCCTGGACGAGATCGGAGCTGCAATCGTAGCTATAATCGAGTTCGAAAGTGAGAAGCTTCCCCCGCTCCAGGAGGAGAATGGCGGGAGTGACACCTCGTCATAGCCTCACGAGTACCACCACTCAAGTTCTGCCACTCGATAGAGACTCACCGATGACGGGCAGTCACAGTAGCAGGCCTCTTCCCACAGCCGTCAGGGCTGAGCGAGCACACGATTGTAATCCCCATGCAAGAACGCGTCTTGCAGCTCCTTTCGCTGCGGATCGCTGCGAGGGAGGGCCTCCCACCTCTCGTGCGCGCGGATGATGAGCGAGACGGTGGCCGGATCGTACCCGGGTACCACGCCGGAAAGATACCGCGCGAGATCAGCCGGGGCGTGCATCTGCAGATAGGCCGCGACGTAGTTCGTTCGCAGCGCCGAGGGATTCGCTCCCAACAGGTCCCACTGAACGCCATCGTTAATCGCCTGCACGAATGCCTTCCGGAACAGACTCCATCCGAACTCATCCTTGAGTCGAACGAACATCCTGGTCAGAGGAGTGTCCAACTGGCGCGCATGGTATATAGCCACCTCCGGCTTGAGGGCGAATTCCACCTGGACCGCGGTCATCAGGGGAAATGGGCTGACGTGATCGGCCCACCAGTCCACCGGCCATCCGCCTGAGACAATCTGGCCCGTGAGAAGATTCACCATTTCGTGCGTCGTGAGCACGTAGCCCCAGTATCCCTTGATACCGTTCGCCACGTTGAAGAAGGCGTCGTACGCCACTCCGATTCCGGGCGCGTCCTTACCGGTCACCGCGTGTATCTGCTGGATGTCCCCGGCGGCAAACCCTCCCCCGGTTTGAGGATTTACAAACAAGAAGTACTGCTTCCGCGGCGGAACCAGGCCCCACGCGCCGGTCAGGTAGCTGAACGCGTTGTCGGCATAGCTGTAATAGGACTCGATATCCTTCTCGTGCTGCTGGAACAGGTCTTTTGGAGCGTACCAGATCCAGTGCTTCCCGGTGTGTATCTCCACGACCGGATCGGCGGCCCTTGCTCCCGCCATAGACATCAGCGAAAACGCGAGCAGCAAGCATATCATCTTCATGAGCAGTCTCCCGTATCTCAAGAATTCGGCCTTACTTCCGGATGCGCTGAAATGGCATTCACGACACTCCGGGGCGCCACGGTTGACCGATCCGCTCATCCCTTTCGCCGCGGGCACAGGTCTTCCTCCAGGACGAGATCCATTCCAGGGAACGAGGAAGGAATCAGTGCAGCAGCTCCCGGATTCGCCAACTCCAGAGCGCATAGCCTGCCGGATTCATGTGAAGGCCGTCTTTCTGGAACAGGGCCGGAAGCGGTTTCCCCTCATAATCCAGCAGCAGATCGCCAACCTCCACGTAGAGCAGACGCGGGTCTGTCTTGCAGTACGCCTCTATCAGCCGGTTGGCCTCGACCTGGGTTGCGCGCTCTCTCCATCGGGAGATGCTGGGCTTGATGCTCAGGAAGATGATCTTCGTGTCCGGCAGGGAGGCATGTACTATCTGGTGAAACGCCTTGAAATCGGTCAGAACGCCCTGCGCCGACTCCCCCGCGTCGATATCGTTATCCCCGGCATAGAAAACGATCAGCCGGGGCTTATAATTGGTTACGATCCGCGGGGCAAAATGGACGCAATCAATGATATGAGATCCGCCAAATCCCCGGTTGAACGCCACGACGTCCGGAAACCACTTCTTCAGGTTCCAGATCCGGATGCTGGAGCTGCCGACGAACTCAACCGCATGGGCGGGCGGCGGGTTCAAGGCGTCTGCTTTTTCAAACGCGGTGATCTCCTTCTCCCACCGAGCAAAACGGTCCGGTTTGGGCTGCGCGGGCGCCGCCGCAATCCCCGCTGCAGGCTGGAGACCGGGAGCTGCGTCTGCAAAGAGGGGCGCGACGGGCGCGACCATCATCGCGACAAAGCAGAAAATCAAAGAGTGTTTCAACATGACGGCGTTCCTTCGTTCGATCGGAGAGAAGGGAGCGCCCCGGCTTGCGGAGCGGCGGAGCTTCACCTGCTGGAATCAAGTATAGCGGCTGACGCTGCAAGGTGGAGGGATAAGCTGTTCTTTACGAGGGCGAAAGCATCATGCGAGGCAGTGACATAACGGCCACTCCAAGCGTTGACCTTATGGTGCTTTTCCCCTGGTTCTTCACAACCCGGGGTGGTCGTGCTATCCTGAGATTCGGAGTTTGGGAACCATTACAACGCCGCCGGGACTGGGTCGAGGGGAGTCACTCAACAAATGATTGCGGAAGAATAGGAGAAATCAGATGAAAAACATTCCGATTGGAACCAGCGGATTGGAAGGGTCAGAGATCTCGTTGGGCTGCATGCGGATCGGCGGCAAGGAAGCCAGGGCGGTCGACACACTGATCGGCACGGCGCTGGATGCAGGAATTAACTTTTTTGACCATGCCGATATCTATGGCGGCGGGAAATGCGAGCAGGTCTTCGCTGAATCCGTCGCCAGGCTCCGTCTGGATCGGAGCAAGCTGATCCTTCAGAGTAAATGTGGCATCCGGAGCGGCTTCTTTGATTTTTCGAACGAGCACATTGTGAGCTCGGTGGACGGAATCCTCAAGCGGCTCCAGACCGATTATCTCGATGTCCTGCTCTTGCATCGCCCCGATGCGCTGGTCGAACCGGAAGAAGTCGCCGGGGCATTCACCAAATTGCAAGAAAGCGGCAAAGTGCGCCATTTCGGCGTCAGCAATCAAAATCCAGGACAGATTGAGCTGCTCCAGGCCAGTCTGCCAATGAAGATCCAGATCAATCAGCTCCAGTTCAGCGTCACCAACACGGGCATGATCGATCGCGGTTTGAACGTGAACATGCAGATCGACCGCTCGGTGGACCGGGACGGGGGCATCCTGGACTACTGCCGGCTTAAGAAGATCACGATCCAGACCTGGTCGCCTTTCCAGCATGGGTTCTTTCGAGGCGCCTTCCTCAACAACGCCGAGTTTCCAGAGCTAAATAAGGTCATCGACGCCATGGCCGAAACTCACGGCGTCTCCAACACGGCGATCGCGATCGCCTGGATCCTGCGTCACCCGGCCCGGATGCAGCCCATCGTAGGAACCACCAGTCCCGAGCGAATCAAACAGGTCGCGCAGGCCTCCGAAGTCGCCCTGACGCGGCCGCAGTGGTACGAAATCTACCGGGCGGCCGGGAACACGCTGCCGTGATCGCGGCGCCGGTCAGGAAGCCACCCCATCGTTTCCTGCCGAACCCAATTAGAACTGTGCGTTCCGGATCCAACCCCAACACCACCCCGGGCGGGCAGACGCACCAGAATGCGGAGCTGCGGAAGAGGTGGGGCGTGGCGGCGAGCGGGACGCTTCGGGGTGTATAATCTATCCGAGGTGCAGCGAGTGTACGGCCTTGCTCCGCGACCACACCAGTGTCACGATGGGGGATTTCTGTGGCAGAAAATAGCGCGATTGAAGATCAACTCCTAACAGAGGCAGTGAAGCTGGGTGGTCACCGCACCAGGAAGGAAGCTGTCATTCAGGCTCTGACAGATTACGTCCAGCGCGTCCAGCAGCAGAAGATCCTCGAATTGTTCGGAACAATCGAGTTTGATCCAGACTATGACTATAAGCGGTTGAGGGAGAGAGGGTGAGGGTTCTTGTAGATACGAGCGTCTGGTCCCTCGCGCTCCTCATGTGCGCGCTCGCGGTCCGTAAAGAGCTGTCCATATTTACGACCGATGGCGACTTCGATCTCTTCGCTGAACATCTGCCGGTTAGTCTGCACAAAAACCCAGTGGACTGAGCGGAACCCATGCCCTTCGACCCGGATCGACCTTACAATGACTTGCCCGACCTACCCCCAGTGGTGGAACTGGAGACCAGGGCAGTCACGCGCAGGACCACAGCTGCCGCTCGCGCCCTGGCAGAGCTCAAGGGTAGCGGGGCTGTAGTACCCGATCAGAGAGTTCTCATCAACAGCCTGGTTCTCCAGGAGGCGCGCGCATCCTCCGAAATAGAGAACATTGTCACGACCAGCGATGAGATCCACCGCGCGCTGGAACACGATCCGATGGCGAGCTCCGAAGCCAGAGAGGTGGTTCGCTATCGTGAGGCGCTGTGGACGGGATATGAGATGCTTCGGACTCGCCCACTCTCGACGAATATGTTTATTGAAATAGCCTCCATTATCCGTCAGGTCGACGCGCAAATCCGCAGGAATCCAGGGACCCGAATCCAGAGCTCAGCCGGAAACGTCATCTATACCCCGCCCGATGGAGAGAATCGACTGCGCGCCAAATTGGCAAACCTTGAGAACTTCATCCATGGGTCCAATGACCTTGATCCGCTCGTCAAGCTTGCAGTGCTGCACTACCAGTTCGAGGCTATCCATCCGTTTACCGACGGCAACGGGCGGACAGGACGCATTCTCTGTATCCTCTTCCTTATTCATGCTGGCCTCCTCGAGCTCCCGATACTCTACTTGAGTGGCTACATCATTCGAAACAAAAATGAGTACTATCAGGGACTCAGAAAGGTTACGGAACAAAATGCCTGGGAAAGCTGGCTGATATATATGCTCGATGCTGTCGAGTCCACCGCGCGAGATACACGGGAAAAGATCTCGGGAATCCAAAAACTCATCGATGCCGCGGTCGAGCGAGTCCGCGTGGAAGCGCCAGGCATCTACTCAAAAGAACTGATAGAAGAGATCTTCCGCAGACCGTACTGCAAAATTCGGTTTGTCCAGGACGCGTGCGGTGTGACCCGGCAGACAGCATCCACTTACCTCCGAAAGCTCGAAAGCCTGGGGTTGCTAGACATGGTTGCCGAAGGCAAAGAGAAGTACTACGTCAACCGAACCCTGTGGCAGCTTCTTTCTGGGCAGACGTCTCGCGCCCAACCTTGAGTGCTCCTGCATGGACTTGGAGCAGACTCCAGAGCGCTATAGCGGCAAGGTCACTAGAGTTCTGATTTACTCCCAATGTCGCAGAACGTGTTAAATAATTACATACTTTTTTAACGTATTCGAGGGATACGTTATCTGATTTAACATGACCTGTCATGAGAACGGACGTGCCGCCGCCCTCGCCGGCCCCTCGCCAGCGAAGCCCTCATTACGTTCGGTACGAGCAGGTTCCTGGTCCCCCGCGGCTCGCGACGCGTTCGTCATCTCCTGGTCCAGGAATTCCTTCCGGGGGTCCTCTTCGTCCTCCGGATGCAGGGGTGTATAATCTATCCGGATCTTCATTGCTCCGGCGGGGCTTCTTATGAAACCCGCCGTTCGCAACCAGCAGTCCGACGAGTCTGCCTCCAGGCAGGAGACTCATGTTCAAACCCATGCACCTTCTCTCCATCCCTGCAGTCCTTTCTCTCCTGCTCGTCGGAGCGGCGTCCGTCGCGGCGCCGACCGCACTGCAGCCGCCGGACACCGTGGGAGGAGGTCCGCTCATCAATGGGGACTTCCAGGCGATTCCTCTGCTGTCGGGATGGGAAGTCCGGACGTATGGCGCGCCGGCGGAGATCCGGCTGGATGGCGCCGTTCTACACCTGGGCCGCCCATCCCTCCGGTTCCGAGCCGACGAGCCCTCGGATACGGCGCTGGGCCAGGAGGTGAGGCTCCGACCCGGAAAGTGGTACATGCTCACCGGTTGGGTGCGCACCCGCGGCCTGGATCCGCGCGGTTCTGGCGTCTATGGCACGCTGCAGGTCCAGCATCCTGGGGGCGCAGGGGTGATCACCACCGGGATCAGCCATGGCGGGGACACCGAGTGGACGCCGATCCAGGTTCCCTTCGCGGCTCCGTCCGATGGGCGGGCCCGAATCGCCGTTTTTTTCGTGGGCTTCGGTCGAGGGACCGGCACGGCCTGGTTCTCCGACCTGAACCTGAAGGAGGTGGACCCGGCCATGTATCCTGCTCGGATTACCCTGCGACCGCTGAAAAGCGGACGAATCAGCCCATTCCAGTACGGGCAGTTCATTGAGTACCTCTGCAACCTGGTGCCCGGGATGTGGGCGGAAAAGCTGTACGATGGCAGTTTTGAAGGGCTCTCGCCGTATGACGTGGTGTTCCGGAAGGAGACGGACTTCCAGGAGAATCCGTGGTATCCATCCGGCGAAGTGAATCGCGCCGAGTACAGCAAGGATGCGCAGGACCCGGTGAGCGGCGCTGTCTCCCAGAAGATCGCCGTGGAGGGAAGCGAACCGTGTACGGTCGGCATAGCGCAGGATGGCATTGCCGTGGACAGGACGGTCGCCTGTGACTTCTCCATTTACCTGCGGCAAGAAGGTGTCCGGGGACCGGTGCGCGTCCGCCTGAGCGATGGCCGGCGCATCCTCGCCCAGGATCTTCTGCATCCCGACACCGCATGGCGGAAGCTCCGGGCCAGGCTCCATGCCCGGGCGAGCAGCACACATGCGACGCTATGTATTGAATTCCAGGGACCGGGAACACTCTATCTGGATAACGCCTCGCTGATGCCGGAGAACGCCATCGGCGGGTGGCGGCCAGACGTGGTGCAGGCGCTGCGCGCGCTGAAGCCGGGCATCATCCGCTTTGGCGGGAGCGCCGTCGAGTACTTCAACTGGCGCGATACTATCGGCGACCCGGACCACCGCCGGCCGTTTCACGCCTGGGGCGGATTGCAGCCCACCGGGCCCGGCCTGGAGGAGATCGTGCAGTTGATCCGGAACATTGGCGCCGAGCCTCTGATTTGCGTCCGGTTCACGGGCCGCACTCCCGAGGATGCGGCTGCGGAGGTAGAGTACTTCAACGGCGCCGCCGGATCCCCATTGGGAAAGCTCAGAGCGGCCGGCGGTCACCCGGAACCGTACCATATCCGGTACTGGCAGGTCGGCAACGAGGTTCAGAGCGCAGATTATGATGTTCAGCTCGCGGCGTTCTGCCGCGCTATGAAAGCTGCGGATCCCTCCATCCAACTGCTCTCTTCTTTTCCCACGCCCGGGTCTCTCCGGAACGCCGGCAGCTTGCTGGACTACACCTGCCCGCATCAGTACGACGTCGCCGACCTGGCAGGGACACGCGCGCAGCTTGAGGCCGTGCGGGGGATGATCGCGGCGGAATCGCCGGCCCATCAGATCAAAATAGCCGTCACCGAGTGGAACACCACGGCAGGAGATTTCGGGCTGGGACGCGCCAAACTCTGGACCCTGGCGAACGCGCTGGCCTGCAGCCGGTACCAGAACCTCCTTCACCGGGAATGTGACCTGGTGGAGATCGCCAACCGCTCGAATCTCACCAACAGCTTCTGTTCCGGCATCCTGCAGACCGACAACCACCGACTGTATCTTACCCCAACCTATTATGCGCAGCAGGTTTACGCCTCGCTGGCCGGCGATCGTCCGCTCGTCATCGAGAGCGACCTGCCCCCGGACATGGCGCCGGACATGAGCGCCACTATCTCGCCGGACGGGAAGAGTGTGACCGTCTTTGCTGTGAACGACATGCTGGCGCCGATTACCCGGACGCTGGACATATCGGCATCCGGAGGCGGGAATCGGGACGTTGATGTCTGGACACTGGGTGACCGGCGCCACGCCGGCGAGCCGGACGCCACCAACAGCTTCGACGAACCAAACCGGATCTCCGTCGTCCGCTCCCGCCGACGCATCCGTTCGGGAACCATCCAGTACCGGTTTCCACCCTTAAGCCTGACCGTGCTCCGATGGTCGGTAGAACAGTGAATTCCTTGGGGGGATAAGTCATTTCGCCACTTCCGCCATCTGCGCCAGGCGCTCATCGCCTCTTCTATGCCGCGAGTTGGCCGCAGGCGCGCTCGACGCGTTCGCGGGAATCTGGTACAATAGCGGCGTCACAATTCCCTCCAACTGTCCTCGTATGTACCGGAGCTGCCCGTGTCCTTGGATGCCCACGAGTCTGAAGCATTCTTAGCCCTCGTCAGAAAATCCGTCGGGCCGGTCGCCGTGCTCCTGCTGCTGGGAGTGGTCTTTTATAGCGAAGCGATCACTTCTAACATGATGCCGCGACCCGACGCGCTCTCCAGAGTGGGGAGCGCCGTGGTTCCGTTTGGCGTACCGTCGGTCACCAGTGGAAAGGGGCGCATCCACGTCACCTACTGGGAAAAATGGACCGATTTTGAAGCCCAGGCGATGCAAGACGTGGTGGATCGATTCAACCGCTCCCAGAACAAGATATGGGTTGACTATCTGACGATGAGTCAAATCGATCAGAAGGTCCTGGTCGCCGCTTCCGGCGGCATCCCGCCCGACGTCGCCGGCCTGTACGGTCCCAACGTGCCTGTTTACGCCGACGATAACGCCGTTATACCGCTCGATTCGTACTGCAAGAAGTATGGCATCAATAAGTCGCAGTATATCCCGGCGTTCTGGAACATCGGCTTTTATAAAGGGCATGTGTACGCGCTGCCAAGCACTCCCGCTTCAGTCGCGCTCCATTGGAACAAAGCCATTTTCGCTCGTTACGCCGGCCGGCTGCGGGCCGCCGGTCTCGACCCCACCCGGCCCCCGCGAACACTGGAAGAGCTGACGAAGTACGCGGACGCGCTCACCATCCGGGAGAATGGCAAGATCGTGATCGCCGGCTTTCTGCCTGCAGAGCCAGGCTGGTGGAACTGGGCCTGGGGAGACTGGTTTGGCGGCCATCTCTGGAATGGACGCGACCGGTTGACGGCCAATTCGCCCGAGAATATTCGCGGATTCACGTGGGTGCAGGCGTTCTCGAAAAAATACGGTCCGCAGGCGGTGCAGACGTTCCGGAGCGGCTTTGGGAACTTCTCCTCTCCCCAGAACGCCTTCATGACGGGCAAAGTGGCCATGGAGCTGCAGGGTGTATGGATGTACAATTTCATTACGAAGTTCGCCCCGAATCTCAAGTGGGGCGTTGCGCCATTTCCCTATCCCGCCGATCGCCCCGACCTCAAGAATATGACGATCGCCGATGAGGACGTGCTCTGCATTCCCCGGGGCGCAAGGCATCCGGCCGCGGCTTTCCAGTTCATTCGATACGTGGAATCGCAGCAGGGAATGGAAATGCTCTGCATGGGCCAGCGCAAGTTCACACCGCTCATAAAGGTCAGCCCCTGGTTCTGGAAGCATCATCCCAATCCCTATATCCGACTGTTTCGAGACCTCACGCTTGGCAAAAACGTGGTGGCGACACCACAAACCGGAATCTGGTCCCAATACAACGACGAGCTGAACAACGCTTTCGAGAGTGTGTCGCTCGACATCAAGAGTCCCAAACAGGCTCTGGATGACGTACAGCAGCGGATGCAGCCAAAACTGGAGGAGTACCTGGATCTCGAGCGCCGCCGAAAGGGCCAAAAGTGAAGGGCCACTCACGCCGCGAGCTTCTGACCGGCCTGGCGTTCATTTCACCCTGGATCATCGGGTTTTCGGTTTTCATGGCGTACCCCATCGCCATGTCCGGCTACTACAGCTTTTGCGATTACAACGTGCTCACCCGGCCCGTTTGGATCGGCGCGCGCAACTACATTGACCTTGTCCGCCACGATCCGCTTTTCTGGACGTCGCTCGAGAATACGTTTTATTACGCGGCTCTCGCGCTTCCTTTCGGGATGATACTTGCGCTGGCGCTGGCGCTGCTGTTGAACGCCAAGGTGCGTGGGATGACTATCTACCGCACCATTTTCTTTGTTCCTTCACTGGTTCCGGCGGTGGCGCTGGGGATACTCTGGCTCTGGATCTTCAACGGTGATTACGGGCTGCTCAACGAGTTCCTGAAGTTCTGCCACGTCCCACAGCCGCAGTGGCTAAGCGACCCGACCTGGAGCAAGCCGGCGCTGGTGCTTACAGGTCTCTGGACCGTTGGCAACGCCATGGTGATCTATTTAGCGGGCCTCCAGGACGTGCCGCAAACGCTCTACGAAGCCGCAGAGTTGGATGGGGCCGGGTGGTGGGGAAAGACCTGGCACGTCACCCTGCCCATGCTCTCGCCGGTCATTCTGTTCAACCTTATCATGGGGATTATAGGGACGCTGCAGATATTCACTCTGCCCTATGTGATGTTCCCCGGGGGCAGCCCGGTCCATTCCACCTATTTCTATACGATGTATCTTTACGATAACGCCTTCGTTTACCTTAAGATGGGCTACGCCTGCGCCATGGGCTGGATCATGTTCTTCATGATTCTGGGACTGACGATGCTGGCCGTCCGGCTCTCTTCGCGGCGCGTCTACTACGGAGGATCCTGAATCATGACGCAGCGCCGCCGGCTGGGAACGACAATCATGATCCACGTCGTTCTCGTGCTGGGTTCCATCATCTTCCTGATGCCGCTCGTTTGGATGATCCTGACCTCGCTCAAACCGATTACCGAGACGATGCGGCTGCCGCCTGTCTGGATTCCATCAAAATGGGAGTGGCAGAATTATCCGGCCGCGATCATGTATGGGAGCAATAAGCTCGGCTACATCCCGTTTCTGGTTTACGGGCGAAACACCCTTATCCTGTGCGTGCTGACGGTTGCGGGAACGGTGGTGTCGAACGCGCTCATCGCCTACGGATTCTCGCGGGTAAACTGGCCGGGGCGCAACATCCTCTTTTACACCACGCTCGCGACGATGATGATCCCGTTCCCGGTCACGATGGTGCCTCTATATGCGCTATTCCGGACGCTAGGTTGGATCGGGACATTCCGGCCTCTCTGGGTCCCCGCATGGTTCGGAGGCGCCTTCAACATCTTTCTCCTCCGGCAGTTCTTCCTGACGATTCCATTTGAGCTCTCTGATGCGGCGCGGGTCGATGGCTGCAGCGAATGGCAGATCTTCAGGCAGATTATCCTGCCGTTGGCAAAGCCGGCGCTTGCCGTGGTGGCGCTCTTCCAGTTTATGTCGACGTGGAACGATTTTTTGGGGCCTCTGATTTACCTCATGGATCAGAAGACATTCACGCTCAGCCTCGGTTTGCAGTTTTACCAGAGCCAGCATGGCGGAACGGAATGGAATCTCTTAATGGCCGCCTCGGCCATTGTGGTGGCGCCTGTCATCATACTCTTCTTCTTTACACAGCGGCAATTCATCCAGGGAATCGCGTTGACCGGCATCAAAGGTTAGCGTCGCCGAACCGGACACAATCAAAAAGAAAACGAAGAAGGACTCCATTAATCCGCGCGTTGGGGCGATTATTGGAAGGGGAGGAGCGCGCAATCGCCGGGAGAGCGCCTGCCTGATGGGCGCCGGCGTCACAGAATTAATAGATTCCGTGCATTCCGTCGTGCTCCGATTAGTCAGCCCGGCAGCGTTACTGTGCGCCCCTCTCTGCTCATCGCACTGCTTATGATGTCGCCACTGCTGCGGATGTCGCCGCTGCTGCGGATGTCGCCGGCGAAATTCGCGGCCGACGCCCGAATGGGTTTTTTGACTGAAGTAATGATCGTGTACCCGCCGGCAGAAAACTGAAAACGTGTTGAGCGGACCTGACGGGTAGGCGAACGACGCCTTTTCTGAACCGAAGAAGTCATTCAACCATGCATTTCCTCTCACCGGGTGCGATTTGTTGATAGAATACGATTGCCAGGCTGGCTCCATGCCACCTGTGGGTGATATCTGGAGGAACGACCTTTAATGCCGACCGTTCTTGTTGTCGACGATGAGTGCGGACCTCGTGAAGCTCTGCGGATGATTCTGAAGGACGAATTCAGAGTCCTCACCGCGGAAACGGGTGATGCTGCTGCCGCTGTTGTTCGCGAGAGCCATCCGGACGCTGTCCTGCTCGACATCCGGCTGGGCCGAGCGGATGGAATTGAAGCGCTGCGAGCGATCCGCGCTATCGATCAGACCGCGCAGGTCGCCATGATCACCGCTTATGCGAGTCTTGAAACCGCGCGCCTGGCGATGCAGCTTGGCGCGGCCGACTATCTCACAAAGCCGTTCGACTGCAACAGCGTCCGTCACGTGGTGCGTGAACTGGTGGCTCGCACCGCAGCCCTGCACGACGACACCAAACGGGTACAATCGCTCCAAAAAGCGAACGAGGCGCTGACGAAGGCGGTCACGCAGTACCGCGCTCAGATGCAATCGAATCACTCGGGCACGGTGGTGGCTCTAATTCTAGCCATCGACGCCAAGGATATCTATACACGCGAGCATTCGATTCGTGTCTCCATGATGGGGCTGGCGCTGGGCGAGGAACTGGGGATGTCGGCCGATCAGCTCCGGACGGTACGACTTGCGGGGCTTATTCACGATATCGGCAAAATCGGCGTGCCTGAAACCGTGCTGCGCAAAGAGGGCAAGCTAACGCCCGAAGAGTGGTTGGAGATGAAGACCCATCCGCGGATTGGGGCCGATATTATCTCGGCGGTTCCCGTGCTCGTCCCGGCGGTGCCCGGTGTGCTGGAGCATCATGAGCGGCCGGATGGCAAAGGCTATCCCCAGGGATTGTCGGGCGGCGCCATCTCGCCCCTGGCTTCTGTTCTGGCGGTGGCCGACGCGATCGACGCGATGAGCTCCGATCGGGTTTATCGCGGCGCTCTCCATCCGGATCGGATTCTGGACGAGCTGGCGATAGGCGCCGGCACACAATGGGCAACGCCGGTGGTGGAAGCAGCGATTCGGCTTCGACTGCCGCGCCGGCACCAAGAATTCAAGGCGCCGCCGGGGCGATTCCCGGTCGATGAGTGCTGGTGATAGTACATTACTGCGGCGCCCTGGACGGTGAGTAGGATGCGAATCACGTTGAGCCGGTATGAAGGGAGCTCAGACTGATGAAGCGCCGTGCCGTTATCACGGGCATCGGAGCGGTAACTCCGATTGGACTTGGCAGAGAAGAATTCTGGAAGTCTCTCGTTTCGGGCCGCTCGGGAATCCGACCCATCACGCGCTTTGACGCAGGCCCTTTTCCCGTTAAAATGGCGGGAGAAGTACAGGATTTTGAGACTAAACGCTACATGGACGCGCGAGACGCGCGACGTCTTCCACTCTTCGCGCAATATGCCACGGCCGCGGCGAGAATGGCTGCGGAAGACGCCGGCCTTAACATCTCGTCCGGCCGCCGTATTGGCTCATGCTTTGCCTCGAGCATCGGCGGCGTCAACGAGCTGTTGACCAACGAGGTTCCGGCGTTTGAGAAGCACGGCCCCGCCGGCCTCGATCCGCGCACGCCTTCAACATTCGGAACGCATACGGCCACGTCGGCCGTATGCCAGGTTCTCGGCCTGGATGGGCCGAAGGCGAGCATCTCTTCAGGCTGCACCAGTGGCATGGACGTAGTGGCGTGGGGGAGGCAGCAAATCGAGCTTGGAACCGCCGACGCTGTCATCGTGGGATGCAGTGATACCTCATTGATTCCGTTTACCTTCGGCGTGCTGTGCGCCACCCACGGCATCTCCCCCGATATGCCGTCCCCGCGGCCGTTCGATTACCGGCACAACGGGAGCGCAATCAGTGAAGCCGCCGGCGCCGTCGTGATTGAAAGCATGGAAAGCGCCCGGCAGCGTTCGGCGCCAATCTACGCGGAGATCCTGGGATACGGGAGCGCCGGCGAACAGGGAGACTTTTTTAGGATGCCAGCCGGCGACGCCGGCGAAACCGCGATTCGCCGCGCGCTCCGTGACGCAGGGCTCGCAGCGGAGGACGTGGACGCAGTATTCCCGCTGGCGCCCGGGCTGCCGCCATTGGATGTTGCGGATGCAAAGGCGATTATCGCGGCGCTCGGGGAGCATGCATACCATATCCCCTGCCCCGCGATCCAATCGATGCTAGGCCACCCGCTATCGGCCGCGAGCATGATGCAGGTGCTGGCCGGTTCGCTGGCCCTGAAGTATCAGGAAGCGCCGCCGACAATTAACTATGAGCGGGCCGACCCCGAGTGCGCGCTTGACTGTGTTCCCGGCCGATCGCGGCCAAGCCGGCTGCGTCGACTCCTCGTCTTTTCACGATCCTTGAGTCGAACCTGCACGGTGTTGGCTCTCGGCGCGCCCATCCACGACACCGCCACGATGGCTCAGTTCACGGGCAGAGGGCGTTTGCCCGCTCAGAACCTGCGCGGTCAGAATGCATTGACGCTTCGGTGAACTTTACACACTCAGCTACGATTACCGCCGCCGTCCTGAACGCCGGTCTCGGACTGTTCGTGCTCGCGCGATCCCCACGCGGCGGGGTCCAGCGCGCCTTCGCCTTCGTGGCGCTGTCAACAAGTCTCTGGGTCGCCGCCATCGTAGCGGTGAATCTTTCAGGCACCGAAGCAGCCGCCGCAAACGCGGGTGA
>DASRZA010000310.1:0-12839 GCA_035686845.1 Armatimonadota bacterium
CCAGGTCTGCCGCCGTTACCCGATCCCGCTCTTTCGAGAGCCGGTAGATCCATTCGAGATACTCGCCGGCGCTCTCCGACGTCTCACCCTCGTCTCGCTTCCTCATTTCGATCGAACCTCGCTCCCGCTACCCAATATTTAGGAAATCCTAATTAAGTTTATAAGTATCTGTTGAATTTTCTCGCCCGAGGGTATACGATTACATGGTAGCAATGAATCCGGATGGGCGTCGCGGGATTTCTCATGATTCCGTCGACCGGCTGCGGCGGTTTTTTCAACACAGAGCGCACCGAGTCGTAAGAGAGAGAACGCGGAGAAAAACGGAAATGGATATTCGGACAAGATCAGGGCGGTGACGTGCAGGTCATTGCAGAGTGCGAAACGGAGCTCAAATGGATCTGGGGAATGCAGGACGCAGTCATCACGTCGCTGCGACAGGGAAAGTTGTAGTGAGCGTGAACGGATTTCAACGGGTTCGCCCCAAAACCGCCTCTTTTAAGCGAGCGGCGCTGTTCCTTTCAGCGGCCCTCGTGGTTGGTGTTTTGATCTGGCAGGCGATCGCGGCCAGCGGAAATCCTGACCCAACGAGCCACGGAATCAGCCGCGGGGCAATGCTTCTGAGCACCGGGGTACTGGTCTTTCGCGAGGGGTTGGAGGCGATCCTCGTGCTCGCAGCCGTCACGGCAGGGATGGCGCGCGGGAGTCAGAAGGCGTATCTGAGGGCGGTGCCAGTTGGCGCTGCCGGCGCCCTGTTAGCGACTATTGCCACCTGGTTCATCGTGGTGGCAATTATCTCTCACGTCAACGCGCCGGAGCTGAGTTTGCAGGCAGCGACCGGCCTGCTGGCGATAGTAGTGCTCTTAGTGGTGATGAACTGGTTCTTCCACAAAGTCTACTGGACAGGGTGGATCGCTAACCATAATAATCGCCGGCGGCGGTTAATGGAATCCGGCGACAAATCGGGTGCGTTTGCGGGCCTCGCGCTGCTCGGTTTCACCGCGATTTACCGGGAGGGGTTCGAGGTCGTGCTGTTTCTGCAAAGCTTGAGGCTCCGGGCAGGAAACGATGTCATTCTTGGAGGAGCCGCCATAGGAGTGGGCCTCACGCTCATCGTGGGCGCGCTCAGTTTCCTCGGGCACCGGAGCCTACCGTACAAGAAAATGCTCGTGTATACCGGCGTGCTGCTCGGGATAGTACTGCTGGTGATGGTCGGAGAGAGCGTTCAGGAGATGCAGCAAGCGCACTGGATCTCGACCACATCCATCGGCGTCTCCTTCCCCGGCTGGTTGGGATTATGGTTTTCGGTCTTCCCCAACGTCCAGAGCCTGGCGGCGCAGGCCTTCGCCGCTCTTCTCGTTATCGGGTCGTATTTCGTGGCCGGGCGGCGGCAGGGAAGGCGCGGCAGGGAATCGTAGGCGACCAGCAGCCACGAGACGTAGGAGGGCGACAGATGCCGCTCTTGTTGGACACCCGCGCCCCGTCGGATCTGATAGGTACAACCTATTCGGCGAGAAAACCGGCGTTCTTCATGACGTCATACGCATCCTCGACCCGTTTGCGGCTGAACTTTTCCTTCTTTACCTCCATAAACCGATCGACCACGCGCGGCTTCCATGGCCCGCTTCCCCCTGTCGCTTTCTCCCATCGCAGCAGATAGTCAAGGGTCGCGATTAGCTCGAGTTGCTCAGGTTTGAGCGGCGCGAGAGCCTTCGCCAGCTTGCAAATCCTCTCGTTATGCTGCTTCAAACCCTTCTGGTGATCAGACAGGAGCTGCTTCAAACCCTCTCCCGGCGCGTAGTTCGAGTATTCTTGCGGTTCCTTGCTCAGGTCTGCGATCACATCGTCCGCGATAAGCCATTCCATGTCGCGCAGTATTGAAGAAGAGAACGGTCCGTAATGGTGCATCTCGAAGTCATAACTCATCGGGACGCCCAGGGCTTTAAGGAAGTACATTATCTTCTGGATTGACGTTCGCCCTACGAAGTTATCATGGGCGCTTGCCACCTTATGGGCCTCATTCACCACGGCGGCGAGCAGCGCATGGTCCCAATCGTTCGAAGATAGGTTCAGCTTAAGTTTCATCAGTGCCTCGCAAGCTGCCACTCAGTGTCGGTGGCGAATGATCTCATCTCCTCAAGCAGCGCTCTCTCATCCGATGCTATGTCGACGAAAATACGGACAGCCTCGAACTCCCGCGGGATGTAACCTATCACCTGGCTCTGTTCGTCGACATGCCGAGCCTGTCCGTCTCGGCCGATCAGCATCAGTTCCACGTACCCTTTTTTGCCCGCCTCGGCATCCTCCGCCTCGCGCTCTCGGTCATCTCGCAATAACAGATTATGAATCGATCCAGATGCCGGACCGCTCAGGAACTCCCGATCCGGGTACTTCCTCTCAAGCGCATCCAGCACGCCTTTTGATCGTCGTGTCTCATGAACTCGGGCATTGGCGCCCGTGGAATATACCACACGATGGTGGTCTCGGCCGGCGATCCTGGCCGCCCACTTCCGACGAACTCCCTGTGCGTGTACCGCGTCGGCCATTATCCGTGACATCATGACAACATCGTTCAATGCAACCACGTCGGTGATTTCGTCCGGCTCCTCTTCAGCCAACGTCCTAAAGTACCGCTGCAGGTAAATATCATAAACTTGTCTAACGCGATGCTGGTATACCTGGGTATTCATCTGATACCGGGCAAGGATCAACGCTTCGAAAGAGTGAAGCCCATCCTCATGCAGGGCGAGTCGCATCTGGCCGAGATCCCCGCTGTGCAGCTCGAGACATTCGATAAGCCTTCGATGGTCGAACCGGCCGTAGTCTACGCCGCAGTGATACGCGTCCCTCAGGAGATAATCAGTGCGGTCGGCATCCATCTGTCCGGAAATAATATCATGGAGAACCTGGAGCTGAGGTTGCAGGGATGGAATCCCATCGACAATCTGCCCCACCAGTTTTCCACAACCCGGCCAGAAGACGCCCTCAAGTGTGCTGCCGAGCAGATTTGGATTCTCCACGATCTGAATGGTGACCGCTTCGTGGCTGGAGTCCTTGTGGAGCACCTTTTCGGCGGCGTGGGAGAAACACGTATGTCCAACGTCGTGCAACAGCGCCGCCAGACGTAATGCCTGTCGCGCCTGCGCCATCGGCCGGTCTGTGAAGTCCGCGAGACCCTCGAACGTTTTTTGCATCTCGTCGCCGCGACGCGCGGCGAGACTATCAAACATTCGTGTCGCTACTTCCATGACTCCCAAAGCGTGTTCGAAGCGCGTGTGGGAGGCGCCGGGATAAAGGTACTCCGTAAGCGCGAGTTGGCGGATAAAACGCAGCCGATGGAACAAAGGATGGTCGAGCACTTGCCTTTCGTTTTCGGAGAAGTGGATGAATCCGTGAATCGGGCACCGGATGCGGTGGCTCGGCTGATCCTTAAGACCGATGAACTCCGGCTGGTGAAACCCGTTCACGATGTCCTCTCCAGCACTGCGATAACAACCTCCAGCCCCACCACTCGATTACTATGATAGCTCATGAAACTGAAAATATCAAACATATATTCGTATCCGAAGATCTGGTTTTCGGGTGCCCTGGTGGTGACTGCCGCGCCGGTAATCTCACCCGGCGACCGTGAGCAACGCCCTTCCGGATGTGGTTATCGAACGACTGTTCCATTTTTGCCGGGAGCCGGTCCATCCACTGCAATGCTTCAGGTCCAGACTATACCACAACTTCGCAGCCAGTTGGGATGTATTTCTCACGCGGCCGCAGCCTGGCCATCGCGTCGTGCTCGTGGCTCTGTGAGCCGCTCATGTTCGTGCAGCAGCAACTCCAGCCGATTTTCCAGCTTTCGCCGGGCCGCGCTGCTCAGTCGGTCTTTCCGCTCATCGAAGATCTCCTTCATGTTCTCGGGCCTCTTTAAGAGGCGGAGAAGATGGCTGTACGCCTCTTCAGGAAGCGCCCCGTTCTCATACCGGTGAATCGTTACTTCTCCCAAACCCAGCAGCGCTGAAAGCCCTCGCTGCGAGAGACCATACGTCTCTCTGAGGGCAGCGATCTCCCCGGGCGCGATCAGGTTATGCCTCCGGCGATAGATGGCGTATACCTCGTCCAGGCTCGGCGCATCCAGCTCCTCGTCGTAAATCGACTCACCACAGGTGTCACAGATTCGCACGGGAGCAATATGGGTGATCGCCTCTCCACGAACGGTCAAGGTTTCCTCTTGGTTAACGAAGTGGGTGTTTTCGATATCAACGGGCCCGCAGTTGGGGCAAAAAAGGAAGCTCATTGTACGCTCCAGTCAGTTGGCGTGGTGTCTCTGCAGCAATCTATTTGGCTGCGGGAAGATAATGATTGACACCCGGTCTCATCGGGCGCGAACAATCACTTAGATGCAATTGGGGGCGTCCGCCATCCCAAAACAACGCCGCCCCTTCGGCAGGTCAGACGGTCTCCATCCTCCTTTTCTCTCCGGCTGCCTTTTCTCCCTTCCTGCTCCAGTCGTGGGTAACCGCTCAAAGTGTGTGGATGGCATTCTCGTGAGGAAGTAGGGACTGGGCTTTTCAACGGGCATGAATGGCGCGTTGACAGATGCTATGGTGTACGTGATAATCTCGAATAGGTGACAGCACATAGATGAATACGATCGCAGAAGCGCTGAGAGAGGTCGACAATCCGGAGCCCGTACGTCCTGTACGGGAGCTCGCTGGGATTCTTGAACGCGCCATCAACACCCTTCACGATAAGGGCCATGAAGAAGAGGCGCGAACCCTCGAGATTGAATGGGGGGCCTGCCGCATGATGGTGGCGAATACCGTGCTGGTAGATGGTTCGGACGGACCCGATAAAACGACGCCCCGGCTCTCCGGATACTTACAAAACGCGGACGGCAGCTCTTATCCCGATCCATCACGACTTCAACCGGAGCACAAGATTTACCTGTCTCAGCGCGCGGACGAAACCACCAACCCGGCTCTAAGGGCCCACTACTGGGACGTACTGTTCGAGACCACCAAAAGCGACAGCGGTTGGAAGTCCCAGCGACCAGAGATTGCGCGGAAGGCTGTGGACGCGTACCTTGTCAGCGCACGACGCTTCGCCGGGACGCCGGACATGGGCCACGCCATGGTCGACTCCCTGGACCACGCCGCGCACCTGGCGTTGACTATGTCGAAGGCTCCAGGTTGTGATCACTTGCTGCCCCAGGTGGTCAGCCAGATTCATGACCTACTGAAAGATGAGGCCTCCCGCGATCTGGGGGAGTCCAAACCCAATCATCCCCGGGGGCGATGGGTGGTCGACTTAGCGCGACTGCTCGCGCGTATCCGGGTGATGCGTGGAGCCGCGACAGTTTCGGATGATATCCTCCGGAGCGCCGAAGAGGCCTGCGAGGAGTTCGCTGCGCTGCATGCCGCCGGCAGCCCCTGGGACGAGATCGAATTCCAGCGCACGTTGTACGCGCTCGCCGAAGCCCGCGGAGATGGCGCCGCCGTTTATCGCGCCGAGCGCGAACGCCTTCGGGCCATAGAGAAAGCCGCGGAAGCCCGCGCCACCGGCGCCATCGCAGATCCCCTCGCAGCCGCCGGAATCCTCGAGCGCGCAATCGAAGGATATGAAAAGCTGGTGAGCGACGCCCGTGTGGATGCTTTGGAGCGCACTAAGCTGTCTGACCAGATCGGCAAGCTGCGCCGGCGGGTAAGAGATCTCTACCGGGACGGCAAGTCGCGGATGGGGGTGATCGAGGTTCCCCTTGAGATCTCCCAGGCGGAGGTGGATGGGCTGATTGACGAACTCCTTCGGCCAGACACTGTCCATGACTGCCTCGAAAAAATTGCTTCAGAGGGATCACTTCTGCCGAACGTGGATCTCGCTGAAGAGCAAGCGCGTGGGATCCTGGGAATGCCCGGCATGCTGCAGCACATACCGCTTACCTTTCTCTCTGAAGACATTCCTGTGGCGGCGGGCCACGGGTTTGCCCTGGAGCGGGACCGAAACCTGCTGCTCTGGATCGGAATCAACAGCGAGGTGATCCTGCACACGCTGTTCCAGCGCTTGAGGGATCAAAAGGGCCTGAACTCCAGGTCTCTAACCGAGTACTTTGATCAATGGGGACTCCTGGACGAGGATAACCGCGAGATTCTCTCTGCTGCCTTTGAACATTACATGGCAGGTGATGGGATCGGCGCGATGCATATCCTGGCGCCGCAGTTTGAGGATGTGTTCCGGAGCGTGATGGACAAGGCCGGAGCATTCATAATCGAGAAACAGCGCGGGGGCGCGGCCTGGCAGTTTGAGGCGAACCTCGCCAAAATGCTTGAATTGCAGGAGGCGCAGGTGATCCCCAGGGACATTCGCGAGTACATTCGCCTCGTGCTGGCGTCGCCTTGTGGCTGGAACCTCCGCAATCGAGTGGCCCATGGCTTGATAAAGCCTGCACAGTGTACTCTTCCAATGGTCGAGACGGTGCTTCACTTGTTCTTGCTGTTGTCTCTGGTGCGATTGGAATTAGCGCCTGAGCCAGCAGCCGAAACGATGGCAGCTACCAGTTGAAACTGCCGAACTGACCGAGCACGAACGGAAAACCACGATGTCAGTCAACACCGATACTCGCAGTGCGGGACAGCACATTAACATTACATACCCGGGGCGTCACACCCGCGCTCCGGCCCTTTTGGACAAACTGCTGAAGCCGCTGCTTACCGACCCGTCGAGATGGCCTCGCTTAGACCCTGCAGAGATCACCTCATCAGATGCAGCATGGCGTCTCCGGGATCGGCAAAGAGAGGAGCTTGAGCGCCAACGCGGGCGGGTAATGGAGAACTTGCGGCGCCTCCGGATGGTAGTGCAAGCGCGGCAGCCCATCCGTGAGGCGCTGGGGCCACTGCAGGCGTCTCTTAAGTCACTGCAGCAGGCTGCACTCGACCAGGGCCAGGAGCCCCTCGCCCGCATTGCTCTCAGGCTTCGCTACGTTCTTATGGGCGAGCCCCTGGAGGATTTGGACGACGAAGAATGGAGAGGTTATTTCGAAGCATCGGAAGAGCTGAAGCATGATGTTTTTGAGGCCGTTCACTCCCAGGCTTGCTCGCAAAAGTTGTCCCGTGCCGGATTGAACTGGGTTGGCGGATCCGATCACGGAAGTTGAGGCCGATCGGTCCGAGGCAGTGAGCGCGGCGCCGATTGCTGGCTCTCGACTGTTCATTGAGACGTCAATCTTTATCTGGAGGCGAAACCGCTCTCGCCCTGTGATCAGGCGTATTCGTAAGCGGATGGGCGAATGGTATTGTGTTACCTCCACATACGTGCGCGCGGAGTATCTGGCGACGGTCCTCGGGGCGGCGGTTGACCTGTACGCCGTGCTGCAGCGATCGGAAGATGTACAGGATGCCGCGGGGCGGTGGAGGAGCCGGCAGGGCGGCCGCCGCGATATCGGCGATTGGCTCCTGGGGCTGCTCCGGGACCGGCATTCGGACAGAGAGGAATCGCTGCTGCTATTACGGGTGCTCATCGAAGAGGATATCTTCCGCTGGTTTGATGAGTGTCAGTGCGAACTAACGGACGCGACTGAGTGCGGCGCGGCAAACGCTTCTGTGAGTTGGAATGCCCCGGCGCCAATGATGGGACCGCGTTTTCCACCGCCAGATGCTCCCACGGGGCTCCGGACGTTCCTTGCGAGCAAGCGTACTGAACTGGAGCAGTTTCTTAAGGATCTTCCAACTCCGCCAGATAAACACTGGGGCCCAATCCACGAAAGCATCGGAAGAGTCCTGTCCGGCCGTTACGAACTGGGCCTGCGAAAGTGGCAGAAGATGGCGGACCTGGTGATCGCACTCGAAGCTCACGAACACAACTGCTATGTCTACACCACCAATGCGCGCCACTTCACGCCGGTTTGCCGATCGCTTGGAATCGGGGTGGTGTGTGAAACGGCAAGTGACTGAGGTGATATGGGATACATCAGGCGGAGTCGCCAATGACCCGTAAACCCCAGCACACTATCATCACCGCCGGAAGACTTTCGAGATAGCCGTGCGCTCGCCATCTGCTGGGAGTCGGGGCAGTTCTCCGACCGCGACTTTCCGTCTGGGAATCTATCGACTCTAACGGCCGACGCGATTCGGGGGCAATCAGCACACGGTTGCAACCGCCGGCCGAACTCAATAAGAGCACGCGGTTTGGGGCGGCGAGGCCCACGCCGGCATTGTTTTGTTCGCGGGCCCGACGCGGGAAAGATCTTGTACGGCTGATTGCGGGCTGGCGGCGAGGAAGGCGCAGGGGGTTTTGAGCGACGAGTCAACTACCGCTATTCCATGAGATGCGGCTCTCCGATGGGTTGGTGCGTGACCTGAGACGTCTGAACCCGTGGTGGGAGGGGAGTGCTATGCCGCCCCTTCCCACCACGCGCCGACATCTCGCGCCGGCGATTCACCAGAGGCTCAAAACGCGGCTGGCGCCGGCGGTATTAGTGCGGGGACCGCGCCAGATTGGGAAAACAACGGCGCAGCTCCAGGTGATCCAGGATCTGCTCAAAGATGGTGTGGATCCCCGGGGCCTGTTCCGGGTTCAATGCGACGATCTTTCAACGCTCAGGAACCTGGAAGAGTCGATTCTGCGTCTCGTCGATTGGTTCGAGGGATCAATACTCGGTGAAACCCTCAATGACGCGGCGGCCAGGGGAAGACCGACGTTCATCTTCCTGGACGAGGCGCAGAATCTACCCGACTGGGCGCCGCAATTGAAGTCCCTTGTGGACTCGTCGCGAACCCAGGTGGTTGTAACCGACAGCTCGGCGCTTCGCCTTGAGATGGGAAGGGACAGCCTCGCAGGCCGCATCACGACCATTGAAGCTGGCTCGCTCTCGCTCACGGAAATCGGGCAGTTTCATGGTCTTGACGTTGGCGCGCCATTCCTGAACGACAACGGCCTGGAGCCGCTCTCCAAACCGGAGTTCTGGCGGGAGCTGCGTGAATATGGAATAGCACTCGGGCCCTCCCGCAACCAGGCGTTCGAGTGGTTCTTGGAACGAGGTGGATATCCGCTGGTCCATCAAAAAGCGGAAGTGGCGTGGGCGCAGTTGGCGGATCAGTTGAATGAGACCGTCATCCGGCGGGTGATCCTGCACGATCTGCGAGTTGGAGAGCGGGGCCGAAAGCGGGATGCGGCGCTGTTAGAAAATGTATTCAGGATGGCATGTCTCTACGTTGGCCAGGCCCCGCTGGCGGCGAGTTTAGCCCGCGAGGCGCAGCGGGTGTTGGGCGCAAACGTTGGGCCCCAGCGCATCAGTCACTATCTGCAGTTCCTTGGTGACACGCTGCTGCTGAGGTTGGTACAGCCGCTCGAGATCCGCCTGAAACGCAGGCGCGGCAGCGCGAAGATCTGCCTCGCGGATCACGGCCTTCGGGCGAGCTGGCTCCAGGAGATAGTCCCGATCGCGCCGGCGCCGCTCCAGCAGCAGCCGCATCTTTCAGCCATGGCCGGACATATCGCCGAGAGCGTCGTGGGCGCCACTCTGGCGACAATCTCCGGACTTGACCTCGCTCATATCCCGGCAAGCGCCGAGCAGCCCGAGGTGGATTTTGTGCTCACAGTCGGTACGCGGCGGATTCCGCTCGAGGTAAAAAACCAGCGGCGGATTGATCCGCTTCGCGACACCGAAGGGATTCGAACATTCCTGGAGAAAGCCGTCAACGACGCCCCATTTGGGATCGTCGTCACGCTGACGGATGAGGCCTCAGTCGCCGATCCCCGTATAGTGACGCTCCCTCTCTCATCTCTGATGCTGCTTCGATAACAATCCGTCGCGCCGCAGCGGTCGCCTCACCACAGAGTTATCATGAGCCTTCGGCGCAACACGACGAATGAAAATGATCGGGCCGCGACGCTCTCTGGCGGTGTACGGCGGCCCTTTTTTCAGAAGAGGCGCAGAGGACACGGAGTCCGACAAGAGAGAGGAAAAGCAAAGGATGAGGGATGAAGGACGGAGGACGATGGACGGAGGAAGCGCGCGCAGGGCGCGCGAAACATTGTATGTACCGAATCGAGGGTTCAAAAACGCGCCGTCCTGTGACCTGCGCTGCACAGGCGCGGAGGCCTGCGCCACTATCATGGTACCGGTGGCGCAGGCGTCTCAGACTGTGCCGCGGCCGATCCGCACGCCTTGCGCCTTCTATGGACCGCCTAACTGCGGAAGCGACTTATGATATACTCATATTGACCTCCCGTTTGTCGCTGCCCGATCTTCATCCAATAGAGATAGCCCGATGACCTACCCCGCCGGTTCCGCCCAGGTGTGCCCCGATGACATCCGCCTGCCGTTGACGACTCCTGACCCGAACGCCGAGCGGCTGGATCGTCTCCGCGAGCTTTTCCCGGAGGCGTTTACCGAGGGCGAGCTGGACCTGGATCGGCTCAAGCAGGCGGTGGGTATTTCGGCGGATGACCGGCCGGAGCGCTATGGGTTGTCGTGGGCCGGAAAGTCGGACGCTATCCGGGCGTTCCAGATGTCGAGCGCCGGTACGCTCCGGCCGGTTCCCGCGGAATCGGTGAATTTCGAGACCACGGAAAACGTGATCATCGAAGGCGATAATTTAGAAGTGCTCAAGCTGCTGCAGCGGAGCTACCACGACCGCGTGAAGATGATTTACATCGACCCGCCGTATAATACCGGGAACGAGTTCATCTACCCGGACAACTTCCGCGAAGGGCTGCAGGAGTACCTGCGGTTCACCGGGCAGGTGGATGGCGAAGGCGCCCGGCTCACCACCAACGCCGAGACCGACGGCCGCTACCATTCGCGCTGGCTCAGCATGATGTATCCCCGGCTGTTCTTAGCCCGCAACCTGCTGCGGGAGGATGGAGTCATCTTTGTATCTATTGACGACCACGAGGTGCACAACCTTCGCCTGCTGATGAACGAAATCTTCGGCGAAGAGAATCACATTGCAACCTTCGCGTGGGAAACAAAGCGCGCTGCTCGAGGAGTGCCAACATCCACGCTCATTATCCCAAATACGGAGTACGTTGTCTGCTACGGGCGCGGCGGGCTGGTTCGCTTTCGGGGAGAAGATCGCTCCGAGGATGATTTCTCAAATCGCGACAATGATCCGAGGGGATTGTGGCGCTCCGAGAGTATGCGAGCCACAGGATCGCAGAATAACCACTTTGACATCGTGGACCCCGTTACCGGCGCCAGATTCCCTGGCAATTGGGCCTTCTCGGAGAAGCGGATTGCAGAAATGATTGCCAACGGGCTTGTGCTGTTCCCCGCAACTTCCGGAGGCACCCCACGGCAGAAGAAGTTTCTCGACTCGTACATCAATGAAACCAAAGCGATTACCACGTCGCTCGGCTGGCATTCGACCGAGAACGCCACGAAAGAGCTTATGTCGCTGTTTTCCGGCGATAAGGTCTTCGACTTCCCGAAGCCGCTGAGCTTGATCAAGACCCTTATCGCCCAGGCAACTGCGCCGGGTAGTACAGTCCTCGATTTCTTCGCCGGGTCCGGTACGACCGCGCAGGCCGTGCTGGAGCTGAACCAGGAAGATGGCGGTAACCGGAAGTTCATTTTAGTGCAGCTTCCCGAGGCAACCGGCAAAGATGACTTTCCCACCATCGCTGATCTTGCGAAGGAGCGGGTGCGCCGGGCCGTACAAAAACTGGAAAAGGGTTTGGATGGTAAGCTTGCCCTGAACGCTCACGCTCGGCCGGACCTGGGATTCCGCGTCTTCAAGCTCGCATCCAGCAGTTTCACGCTCTGGGACGCGGACGCTGTCCCGAAAGACGCCGAAGCCCTGGGTCAGCAGCTTGAGCTCTACGCCGATCATCTCACGCCGGACCGGTCCGAGCTGGACATCCTGTACGAGCTGCTGCTCAAGCTCGGCCTGCCGCTTACGGTCCCAATTGAGGAACGCACTCTCGCCGGCCAGAGGGCATACAGCGTCGAGGGGGGAAGGCGGTTAGTCTGCCTGGAAGGCCCGATTGCAAAGGAGACGCTCCGCGCCATGATGGAGCTAAGGCCGCAGCAGATTCTCTGCCTGGACCAGGCTTTTCATGGCGATGACGCCCTCAAGACCAACATCGTGTTAGAGATGAAGTCGCACGACATTATGTTTCACACCGTGTAGAACGGCGCATGGCCCAGCCTGCAGACCCTGTCAAATTCGGGTATAATGTTTACATATCCCCCCGGTCACTTCGCTGGCCGGGTGCGAGGGCGTCCCGCGAGGGGCGCCCTCTGCCTTTTTGGCCGCGCTCACCGATTCCGCCATGAAGAAGACGAACGTCTACATTGACGGTTTCAACCTCTACTACGGCATCCGAAAGACCCCTTATCGGTGGTTGGATCCACTGCAGCTATGTCAGCGCATCCTCCACGGCCGCAATATACATCGGCTCAGGTATTTCACTGCCCGGGTTAAGGCACGGGGGCCTGACAACAGTATCATCCGGCGCCAGCAGACCTACCTTCGCGCCCTCCAGACCCTGCCAAACGTCGAGATTCACTTCGGCGCCTTTCTCGTATCCCGTACGCGGATGAAGGTTGCCTCCCCTCATCCCGGTGGTCCCGCTACGGTAGAGGTGATCAAGACGGAAGAGAAAGGGTCCGACGTAAATATCGCGTCATATTTGCTTCTGGATGCGTTCCGTCGCGACGTTGAGACCGCAGTTATCATCTCCAACGACTCGGATCTGGTTACGCCAATCGATCTCGTTCGATCCGAATTCGGACTTGACGTCATCGTACTGAATCCTCATAAGAATCCAAGCGCCGAACTTCGGCGGGCAGCGACAATGGTCCATCAAATCCGGAAAGGCGTGCTCGGTTCAAGCCAGTTCCCGCCGCAGCTAAC
>DASRZA010000311.1:0-6556 GCA_035686845.1 Armatimonadota bacterium
CGATCATAACAAACGGCTTCTCTCCCTTCTGGGATTCCATGGCCAAGGGGATGAAGGACGCGGCAGCGACTTATCACGTTACCGCCGACTATACCGGGCCGCCTAGCGCGCAGGTGGGCGAACAAAAAAGTCTGATGGAGCAGAAGGCCGACGACGGTTACCAGGGTATCGCGGTTTCAGCCATTGAAGCGGGCGCTATCACACCGGTAATCAATGAGCTGGTAAAACGCGGAATCCTGGTGATCTCCTTTGACTCGGACGCTCCCAAGTCCAAGCGGCTCATCTATATCGGCACGGACAATTTTAAATCAGGCGAGTTAATTGGCGGCGAAATGGTGAAGCTGCTGCCGAGCGGCGGCAACGTCTGGGGTTTTGTGGGTAATATCTCGGCCGAAAACGCCCGCGATCGTATGAACGGGTTCTTAGCGGCGGTGAAGGGACACAACATCAAACTGGTTGACGTGAAAGAGGACCAGAAAGATCCCAACACGGCCCGGCAAAACGTAGAGACAGTGCTTCAGGCGAACCCCGGTAAGATTGCAGGTCTGGTCGGTTTTTACTCGTACAACCTCCCCGCGATAGCGACCGCGGTGCAGAACGCCGGTCTGCGCAACAAAATCAAGATCGTCGGCTTTGACGCTGAGCCTCGCACGCTGCAGGCGCTCAAGGCTAACCCACCCGGAATCGACGCCACGGTGGTTCAGAAGCCGTACGAATTTGGCCGGCTCTCCGTCGAATTCCTCTATCTGGCGCACAAGGACGGGCCTAAGAAAGCGATGGCGGAATGGAATTCACTTAACCCTGACTTCCCGCTGGTCGGAGACAAGGTGAACACCGGCGCCACCGTGATTACCTCTGCCAATATGAAGCCATTCCTGGCTCAGCTCGCTAAGTGGGGCGTTACTTCATCTTGACGCCCGAAGTCCAGCAGGATGGAAATCGGGGGGCAGCGCGACTGTCCCCCCGGACACTGATCGGCGCCGTACTCCGATCGTTCCGATCGCGGGAGATGGGCATCTTCCTGGTGCTCTGCATGCTCATCGGCGGCATGTGCCTGACGCCGGCCCGCGACAATTTTCTGCAGAAGAACAACCTTCAGAACCTGACACGGCAGATCGGCCTGCTCGGAATCTTCTCGGTGGGCGAATGCATTGTCATTATCACCGCCGGCATTGATCTCTCGGTGGGATCGCTCATTGGCCTGGCGGGAATGGTTGTCTCGATTCTCTTAGTGACCTCGCATTGGCCGCTCTGGGCCGCGTTCGCCGCAACGATTGGCATTGGCGTCGGAGTCGGTCTCATCCACGCGTTCTTCATTAGCGGCTTCAATATCCCGCCTTTCATCATCACCCTCGGCACGCTCGATATTCTCCGCAGCGTGGCTCGTTTGAGCACTGGGTCCATGCCGGTGCCGCTTGAACAGACGGCTACCGCCGCGCTCATCATTACCCTGGGCAATTCTAACCGGCTCGGGTTGCCCATCCCTTTTATCATCCTGATCGTAATTGCTATCGCGGCGGAAATCTTCATGCGGAAAATGCCGATGGGCCGGCATATCTACGCCCTCGGTGGTAATGAGGAGGCGACCCGGCTTTCCGGTATCAGCAAGGCGAAGGTGATCATGATCACCTACGTCATCAGCGGCTGCCTCGCCGCGCTTGCGGGGATTATCAACGCGGGCTATATCAACGAGGGCGATCCGGGCACCGGCACCAGTTTCGAGCTGAACGCCATCGCCGCGGCGGTCATTGGTGGCTGCAGCCTTTTCGGTGGCGAGGGGAGCGTCATTGGAACGATTATCGGCGCCGCTCTCCTCGAGGTCCTCCTGAACGCCATCACCTTTCTGATCGGGCAGAACTCGTCTCTCTGGCAGGGCCTTATCGTCGGCTGCGTGGTTGTCGGCGCCGTTCTGTTCAACGAGCTGCGGGACCGGGCGAAAGTCGGTGGACTGCGGGCGATTCTGCGGCGGTTCTGGTAGGACGGCAAAGGATGAACGGTGAAGGATGAAGGATGAGTCAGACAAAACATCTCGTTCCCCGCGCCCCGCGCCTCGTACCCCGCGCCCCGCGCCTCGTACCCCGCGCCCCGCGCCTCGTACCCCGCGCCCGGTTCGTTGGTTTGACCTGGTGGAATCGCCGGCGGGATGGATTGTGGCGGGCGGGGAGATGGAGGGTGTCGACAGCCTGAGTTTTCCATTTGAAGACCGTAAGGCTGCTCTCTGGACCGCCTCGTGCGACCACGCGGGCGCTGGAGAGGGCGGGCCGGAGGCGATCATGGCGGCGCTTCATGAATGGTTCAACGACTATTTCAGCGGCCGGTCCCCTTCGGCATCCCCGCCGATCTCGCTGGCGCAGCACTCCCCTTTCACCCGTCTCGTGTTAGAGGAGACGGCGAAGGTTCCGTGGGGAACTTATGCGACCTACGCGGAGATCGCTCGCCGGGTTGGCCGCCCGGCGGGCGCGCGGGCCGTCGGACAGGCGCTGGGCCGCAACCAGGCTCCCCTCATCATACCGTGCCACCGAATCTTAGCGGCGAATGGCGCGATTGGTGGCTTCGGCGGCGGTCTCTGCTGGAAGCGACGTCTTCTAAAGCTGGAGGGCATCGAATTCGCCGAGCCGGCTTGCGAAGATTCTCGATGGCCTTCGACTGCTCGCTCCCTCTCCTTACGGGAGAGGGTTGGGGTGAAGTAGCGCCGGGAACGCGGCCGGGCGTTAGGGAGTCATAACGCTGCAGTCATCTGATTTGATCGATTGCGCCGGACATTCTGTTCTATGAGCTGGTATTGAACCAGGAGATCGTTTCTTGCGCTGGTTACTTCGATTTCTCCTGAGCGCGCTGGCGCTCTATCTAACAAGCCTGGCGCTGAACGACTTGTTCACGCATTACCCCGCGCACATGACGCTTGGCGGAGATATGGGCCGGGATGCGCTGGCGGTGCTGGGCCTGGGTCTTGTCAATTCCCTTGTCCGGCCCGTGGTTCGCTTCTTCTCTTTGCCGCTCACCTTTATCTCTCTCGGTCTGTGGGGGCTGATCGTAAACGCCGCGCTCTTCTGGGCGGTGGGTCATTATACCGGCGGTTACCAGGTGGGCGGCGTCGTTGGACTTCTGCTTGGCCCGATTTTCATGGGCTTTATCTCCGGGGTCCTGAACTTCGTACTCAAAGATCGGCGCGAGAAATCGAGACGATCGGGAAAAAGGCGCGAAGAGTAGGGCGCGGACGCGGACGGAGGATGGAGGACCGATTTTAGCTTGACTCCGGTCTTCCGGTCTGGTACAATACCAGGGTTCCGCGCAGCGTCTTTTCGCGGCAGGCAGGCGCGGCAACGGGGATGTAGCTCAGCTGGGAGAGCGCTTGAATCGCACTCAAGAGGTCAGGGGTTCGAGCCCCCTCATCTCCATCCAACACCGGAAACCGAAAGCCCTGGGCGACCCCAGGGCTTTTTTGTGACTGCCGCGAGGGGCCCGAATGAAGCGCAGCGCCTTATGCAGGAACGGGCGCTCTGCGCGCGGAAACTAACACACATGAGAACGGACTGGACGGTATGAACGCGAGACAGTATGAACGGCTCTGGAGCGCGGTGCGCTCCGTGAGGGACCGGTTTAAAACTTTTGAGGCCGCGCTCGGCCGGCAGCAGGCGCACGCGCTCTACCGAGCCGCGGCGTCGCTGGTTGACGCCGAGCGGCGGCTGCTAAATATCTATTATCAGGAGCAGACTCGGGATCGCCAGGGCCACGAGGAGCCGAAAGGCGATTTTGAGACGCTCCTCAAGGCGGTATCCGGTGTCGCCAGCGTCGTGGATCAGGTTTTTGCCGCGATCTTTATCGCTGCCGAGAGCGATATCTCCGCGGACGATCGCGCCCGCACGCTCCTGCAGCGAACCATAGACGAACACCGCCGCATTGTGCGGGACCTTCTCGCCGTCTGGGAACGACTGCCGCGCCCCCGCTCCGAAGGCGGCCGCGGGGAACGATAGCGCGGGTGGGTGTTACGTATTAGGTCTTGGGTGTTGTGGCTTAAGTGCTGGGGCGGTGCGGGGTCGTCGCGCCGGCGGGATACGCGTGGGGCCGGGGTAGGGAACGCCCGCGTCCGCGTCCCCAGGGCGCGGGCATGGTGAAGGCAGGCGGCGAATACCCACTCTCATGCCTGAGTTTGAAGGATTCGCGCAAGAATGTGTGGAAGCCATAACAGAAAGTAGAAAATACTCACTACCTCCAACCATTTCGACCATTAACCTCTATCGTGCGCTTGTCGTCCCTCGAACCTATCTGATCGCGGAGCTGTTCAGTGAAAGTTAAAGAGATCCATGTCGTGGGGAACAAGCGTCTTCACCTCACGGTGCAGTGCCCCTCGTGGCGGCCGTTCCGAACCGGCGATTCGCCGCATCTTCCCCGTGTGATCTTCCAGCTCTTTCCGGACCTCACGCTCGACAAGTGTGAAAACGACTTTGGGCTCAGTTTTGAGGAGGAGTGCCAGGATACCGAGATCCCTCATCTGTTCGAGCACCTGGTGATGGAGATGCAGGGTCAATCGCTGAATCACGCGCACGAGCTTACAGGGGTGACCTATTGGGATTGGACCGTAGACCCGAGAGGCTGCTTTCACGTGGAGGTGGATTACGAGAACGAGCTGCTTGCTATCGCTGCGGTGCGCCTGGCGGAACGACTCATCAACTCCATCGATCAGCGTCGATTAGACGCTCTGGATCTGGATTGGGAGTTGGAGCGATTGCGGCAAATTGCGGCGCTTACCGATCCGGGAAGGCCGCGGAGCCGCGGTAAACCGGGCGTGAGCCGATCCGGTCCCTCTGCGCGCCGGAATGCTCTTGTATTCGCGCTTGGGGCCGCCGGCCCGGTAGAAGAGGAGTTCGAGCCGGCGGAGTAGTCTGACGCCATCGCTGCGATGTCGGCTGCGTCCCGCTCTAGTGCACCGCGGGCGCAAGTATTCCGGCAGTTGTCGCCCCCAATTATTGGGGGTTAGGGGGCCAGCGACAAATGCCGGATGATTTACACTGATCCCGCTCTAGCTGTTCGGCTGGACTGTATCGCCGCCTCCATCCGGGCTCGAGCCATTGAGGTCGGCCGCACTGCTGGATTTGGTTTCATCGGCGGCGCCGGAAGATCCCTTCACTTTGTGGGCGAGATCACTGGTAACGTCCTTCGCCTTCCCAGCGAGGTCACTGGCAGCGTCTTTTGCTTTGCCGGCCAGGTCGCTCGTCGCGTCTTTCGCTTTGCCGGCGGCATCGACAGCGCTGTCTTTGACCTGGCTGACTTTGCTCGTGACGGCGTCAACCGTTGGCTGGGCTGCGGTCTTCACCTGCTCCGCCTTCGACTGCACGAACTCAGTAGCGGCGCTTATGGCATCAACCGCCTTATCCTTAACGCCACCGACGGCGCTCGACGCCGCGTCAACAGCCGGGTGAACATATTCCGCGGCTTTGTCACGTGCCGTGGTCACCGCGCCGCCAGCCTTATTGACCAGATCCGCCGCGCGCTCGCGAGCGTCCCCGGTTAAATCAAGCAGTTGGTCGCGCGTCTCTTCCCCTGAAGCGGGCGCGCACAACAGCGCCACCGCCGCTCCTACGGCGCCACCGAGCAAAAACCCGAGGGCAAAATTCTTGGTATTAGCCATCAGTCCACTCCCTTCAAACTCTTAACCTGCACATTCCCAATCTTAGAACCTGCGGTCTTTTTTCGGGCTTCTGTCCGGCGCTCCAAAAACGACGGAATCCGTCACGGGATCTGTTCGACCACGGGCTCGGGAGCCGCTGAAGCCGCGGCGCCATCGGCACGAGGGCTCGCGTTGAAATGCCTCCAGGTTTCCAGACCACGATTGATTCCCACAATGACACTCCGCACACTGATTGCCGGACCTGCCACCGCTCCTTCAACCAGCGATGAGGTCGTATCGACCTTCGCCGCGACACTCCGTACCGCCTGTTCACTGATGTCGAGCATGGTCTCCGCCTTACTCTCCAGCGAAGTTATCGTCTGATCCACCTTCTCCAGCATCTCCTGACTCCTGGCAGCGAAGGGATCCATCAGCGTTTCCATCTTCGCTATGAAGCTGGTCAACTTGATAACCGCGAATAGCACCGCCGCGAGAACACCCAGCAGAACCAGCGCGCAAACCGCCTGCGCGACATCCGACCAGAGCAGATAACTGCCAATATGCATTCTTGGTCCTCGGTTCCAGTACGACTATCAGACCGCTAACTCAATCAACTTCATACCCACATTCGGGCAGGCTAAACTATGCGTTGAGTCTTGCATTAAGCGTCCGCGACACCGATCTTACCCCGCGGAATACCTCGATTTACGCTCTATGCGCTTCAGTATAGTCTGTCCTAGGCGGCGTGGGCAAGTGAGCCGCGGGCCCTCCATACCCGGCTTGTCCCGCGGCCACTGTTTTCGCGGCGCCCGGCGTTGGCAGATCGGGGATTTCCGCGACAAGAGTATATGCCCAGATCGCCGCCGTCGTGCCCAAAAACGCGATCAGTGCGATTCGGCCCGGGCGCCACGCGGCGGACATATCTGGCTTATACGTGTGATGTACGAC
>DASRZA010000312.1:0-11876 GCA_035686845.1 Armatimonadota bacterium
CATGGGGTCCCGGATGAGCGCGATGCATCGCCGCACCGGCGTTTCGCATCATCGAATGGGCGCCCGGATGAGCGCGATGCATAGTCACATGAGCGCCAAGAGCCATCGAATGGCCGGACACATGAGCGCCAAGAGCCATCGAATGGCCGGACACATGAGCGCCAAGAGCCATCGAATGGCTGGACACATGAGCGCCAAGAGCCATCGAATGGCCGGACACAAGATGGCAGGGAAAATGCACGGAAAGATGTAACTCGTTCCGAGCCATGATCCGAAGCCGGTCGGGTACGTCCTCCGACCGGCCTTTTTTGTACTTTAACGGCGGGGCCGAGGCCTCCCCGTCATACTTCATTCAGGCGCCAGCCTGATGGTTTATTGCAGTGGTTACGGAGTGGTGGATGAGTATGTCAACGCGTGGAATGTGGGTGGTGCGGACTTCAATCACGTCGCCGTCGGCCGTCGAAAGAATAGTGGAGATCGCCTCGCGACATCAGATTAATACCCTGGTGGCGCAGGTGCGGGGCCGCGGTGACGCCTACTACCTTAATGGACTCGAACCATTGGCCGATGCTCTCGCAGATGCTCCCCATTTTGATCCCCTCGCTGAGCTGATCCGCCGGACAGCCGGCTCAGATATCCGGGTCCATGCCTGGTTGAACGCCCACTTCGCATGGGAGGGACCGGGCCAGCCACAATCGCCACGTCACCTGGTAAACCTTCATCCCGAGTGGTTGATGCGCCGTGCGGATGGTCGCGTGGCCAGCGCAGGCGCCGAATGTGAAGGCGCCTACACCTGTCCATCCAATCTCGATGCCCGGCAGCATCTTGCCGCCGTTTATCTCGACGTCGCGCGGCGATATTCCGTGGACGGGATTCAATTCGATTACATCCGCTATCCGTCCGGCGACTATTGCTATTGCGATAGCTGCTCATTCCGCTTCCGGGAGTACTTACGCTGGTGGGACCCCGAGTCGGACGCGGTGACTGACGCCGATCTCAAGGACCTGCCGCTCCGGGAGCTTACCGCCCGTCATCAACCGGAATGGGACCGGTTCAGAAGGACACAGATCAGTGAGCTGGTTCGCCAGGTTTACCGGAATATGAAGGCGGAGAAACCCGAGGTCCTGGTTTCCGCAGCGGTTTTCGCCAACACCGACGACGCTTATCGCAGCCGGTTCCAGGATTGGAAGTCATGGCTCGCGGAAGATAATCTGGATGTCGTCTGCCCGATGGCCTATACGACCGATGGCAGCCTCTTCACGGCGCAGATCAAGGAAGCGGTGGACGCATCTCGAGGATCCAAACCGGTCTGGGCCGGAATTGGCGCCTATCGGCTCGATTCCTCCGACTGCGCCGATCGGATCGCCCGCGCAGAAGACGCCGGCGCCGCGGGCTTTCTCCTCTTCTCCTACGGCGCCATGACCAATGAAGGCGCCAGCGAGGATTATCTCGCCGGGCTTGATGGATAACGCGTCGCGCTGCCCCTCATTCAGTCTTTAGGCGTCATTCCACGGTCACCGGATGCTCGATGACGCCATCATAAAGATAGCCATCGTCGTTGAAGGGGGCTGTGACGGGCTGCGTATAGCCGGTTGAATCGGTGGCGCGAGCCTGAAGCTGGTACTGGCCGGGCCGGGCATCCCATTCCAGATCCCACCGCACCCACGCCTGTGCGATGTTCGGTTCGCGCAGCCGGGCCGGCTGCCAGGCGCCGTCCCGGTCAAATCTTACCTCTACCCGTGCTATCGTTCCCCGAGCCGACCACGAACGGCCGCGGATCAGGCGCTGGCCCGGCGCCAAGGAGGCGTTCCAGGGCAGCTCGAAGGCGCTCTTGGTGTTCATCGCGGACAGCGGCGCGCCGCGGGCCGGCGGCTCGGCCTCAAAACCGGGCCCGGTCATCACGTACTTCTCGGTGTTCCAGTAGCAGTAGAGCGGTGTTTCAGCCACGTACAAGCGGCCGACCCATTTGATGTTGAAGATGCCGGCCCAACCGGGTACCAGCAGCCGCGCCGGGAAGCCGTGATCCGGTGGAAGCGTCTGCCCGTTCATGGCGTAGGCTAAAAGTGTGTCATCGGCGAGCGCCTTGGCGATCGGGAGAGGGCGGGAGACCTTCAGGTCGTCCAGGCCCTCCACCATCACCTCACAGGCCGACGTCCTCAGCCCCGCCCGCGCTAAAATCGCCCCCAGAGGCGCGCCGGTCCATTCGGCGACGCCGATGGCCCCCATCTTCCAGGACGTTCCCGGAATATCCGTTTCGTACGCTTCGCCGAGGAAAGTTCTCGCGTTGCCGGCGCATTCGATGGCGCGAATGACCGAAACTGAGGGGATGCCCAGCAGATCATCGTAACCGATCTCCAGGGACCGCTCAACTCCGGGACCCTCCACGCGTACTTTCCAGGTCTCCGCGTCGATCCGCGGCGTGGGTGAGTGATTACGGACGTAAAACAGCTCGTTGGGAACGAGATAGCCCCGATCGTAAAGGGTCTCCCAGCGCATCTCCTGGTCCGACCCGTGATCGATAAAGAACTCGTCTGGTGTTGGCTTGACGAGCACGCTCGACGAGGGCAGCGTTTCGGACGCTGAACCTGGCTGCGAGCTCTCATTTGCCGCACTGACGGCGGCTGGCTGGTTGTCGCCGGCGGAGTGGGCGAGTTGGCTCCAACGGCGGCGGGATCGTCCCATCACCTGAGCGCGCTCCCACGCCCCACGATCTTCCTCATTTATTCCCATTGGCGTTTCCGTGACCCTGTACGGTGACTCTCTTCGATTTGTGTTGAGCAGGTGTTGCGAAGTCGTAGGCGCGGGCCAGCCTGCCGGCTTACCCGTGCTATGCTTCTATCATAGCCGCCAAGCGATCTGAGTTACACACGGCGCCGGGACATAACCGGGCGCCGCAAAAAGCCTGGGATTCCGAGCGACCGGCCGGAGCCTTGCTTTACGGACGATCAAGCGGAACAGCTCAAGCTGAACCGGATCTGTGAAACCAGTGAGGTTGATCTCGCACCGGTCCACGCTTTCCAGCACAAGGGTGAACCCGCAGCCGCGCTCGACACGATAGACTGCGCGTATTTCATCCCAGAGGAAGGAAGAACCTGCAGAGCTATTCCCGACGGCAATTCCGTGCTCGTCGGTGATGATGCATTTGGGCCGCAGGAGCGCTAACGCAGGGGCACGGAAGAAGAGCGGGAGCGCCACCAGGGTTGCGGCGAGTATACAGAAAGTGTTTGACATCGCCAGATAGGAGATGCCAGCGCCCCAGAGACACCAGAGCGCGCCCCAGAAGGATAGACAGGCTATCAGTCTACGGCGATCGGGGGCCCATATCCGCACCGCCCCATGACTCGCTGCCTCGCTTCCGCAGATTAACGTGGGCGCATGAATTAAGAGTTCGTCCTGTCTTTGCATGCCAGTTCGCGCTTCTCAAACCGTTTGAATCTTTATCATTTAGTTCGTGTATTCCGGAAAAATCACTCTGGGTCGGCAGTCGGGATGGTGAAACAGAACTCGCTGCCCTCTCCGGGTTGGCTGGTCAACCAGATCTTTCCTCCGTGAGCGTCCACGAGAATACGGGTGATATAGAGGCCCAGCCCGACTCCCTTATTGGCCTGGTTGGCGCTATCGCGGGTGAACGTGAAGTACCGCTCAAAAACCTTCTCCTGCTGTTCCGGGGGAATGCCGGATCCATAATCCCGGATGCAGATCCGGGCAAAGCGGCCGGCGCCCTCCGCACGAACTTCAATCCGTCCATCTCGAGCCGATGCTTTACTCGCGTTACTGAGCAGGTTCACCAGGATCAGCTTGAGGTATGCCGCATCCGCGAGTACGAATAGATCCGCAGGAATCTCCACAAACACCTGCTGCTCCTGCGGAAGTGTCGCAGCCCGCAGCTCGGTCAATAGGTTATGCGTCAGAGTAGCGAGATCGACGCGCGCCGGTTCAACTCTAAGCGCCGCCTGCTCAATGCGTGATTCGGTCAAAATGTTATTCACCATAGCGGTGAGGTAATCGGTGCTGCGGATGATGCCCCGTGCGAAGCGTCTCTGGTCCTCCGGATCGGTCTCCGGATCGATGATCAGGGCGCTGGCGTTCCGGATCCGGTGAAGTGGGGTGCGCAGCTCGTGGGAAATCATGCCCACGAATTGGCTGCGAATCGAGTCGATTCGACGGAGCTCCTCGGCCGACCTCTGGAGCGCTTCGGTATACCGCGCGACGCCGATTGCAATCGCCACGTGATTGCCGAAGATCATCAGCATGTTTAATTCTTCATCCGTGATCGGGCGGCGGCGAATCGCGTTATCCACCGAAATCGCCCCGACAACCTGGTTCTCGGCGATGAGCGGAACCCGGGCGAAGGCTGATATGTGCAGGTTTCTCAGCCCGCTCGCCTCGTCTGCCGTGAGGTCCACGTCCACGTCATTGTGATCATCCAGCACGTGCAGCGGACGCTTTTCCAACACGGCGCGGGCCATGGTCCCGCTTTCCGGCCGGATTTCGATGCGAAGTGGGTCCGTGCGAATAATCTGGCCGCCCTCGTCGGTACCCCGCATCCGGTCGAGGCTATTCTCCTCCTCATTCTTCAAAAAAATCCCTACCCGGTCGAAACCCAGCTTGCGGATGAGGCTATCTGCCGCAAGATCCAGCACCTGATCAAGAGTTGTGCAGCCATTCAGACTGGCGCTGATCTCGCGCAGATCGGTGAGGCGCTTGACCTGGCGCGCCAGGTAGTCATGGAAACGGATATTCTCGAGGCCTACGCCCAGCTCATTCGCGACCAGTTCCAACAGCTCCAGCTCCAGGGGCGAGAAGTTCTTACGGAGGCGCGCCAGCGTAATGAGCACTCCGATTGGATGTTCGCGCGATTTCATCGGCGCGCAGGCGTAGCATTGAAACTCACCGCATCGCCAATCGGGGGGAGAATGTCGCCGGGCGCTCAGAAGAGCGTCCCATCGATCTCGCCCCGGGGTCTGCTGCTCGGGAAGCACGTGGTCGAATAGAATCTGCCGCGCTTCATCGGGATTGATGCCCACCGCGTAGCTCAACTCAAGGCGCCGGGTATCGTCGTCCACACGAAAAACAGCGCCCACCTCCACGCCGATCGAGTCCATCAGCATCTGCAAACCGTTGGAGAGAACCTCCTCGGGATCGAGCGATTGGCTCACTGTGCTGGCGATCGCCGCCAGCGCTGAGATCTGGCGGTGCCGCTCCCGGTATTCGGCCGCCGACTCCTGAAGTTGTTCCCGCAGTATGCGGTTCTCGGTGAGCACCTGAAGATGTGTCTCGGTGTCACCAAAAGCCGCGACAATCTCCGGGTAGAACTCTTCACCCGGTGTGGCGCGCGCCACCTTTGAATCGGTGGTGAACACCACGATGTGATGAACGATGGCGCCATCCTCGCTTGATTCGGTTGTAACGCAGACCTTGCCGAATCCAAAGTTGATCGCCGCTGTCGCCCCAAAGAGACTGCCGGCTATGGCAGAGAACTCCGGACCGGTGAACATGGAGATACGACGAGCTGTTCCCTGAATCCGGATCTGCAGCTGCCCATCTCCTGCCTCGACCTCCGCGCCGGTAGGATAGAGACTCTGAAGCGCCTCGTCCACCATGAGAAAGTATTCGTCGAAGTTGAGATTCCGGTCAATCCCCATCGCTTTCTTGAAATCGCGGTCCAGCCGTACCCCCACCGCGATGCCGGCGTCACCGACGCACGACGAGGCGATATCACCTCCTACGGCGGACTCTAAAACCGAAGTCAGTCCCTCGACCAGCTCCGAAAGAAGCGTCTCGCGAGAGAGCTGAATGGATCCATGAACCTCGCCAATCATGCGGTGTACCTCTCTCCCGGCCTCTCCCCGCATCGGGAGAGGGGTCTATAAGTTCAGCGGGAGGCTCCGTTACCGCTCGTCCGGCGCATAGATACAGTCGTCGAGCGCGCGGTCATAGTCAAAAATCTCGTCGTCTTCGAAAAAGCGGGGGATTTCTTCATTTGCCGCTGCGACGGACTCGGACGCGTGCGCCAGGTTGGACTGGGTGCTCATCCCAAAATCACCCCGGATGGTACCGGCCGCGTCGTTGCGCGCGTTGGTAATGCCGCCCACGAGATGGTCTCGAACGACACGCACCGCGTCCAGACCTTCCCAGCATGCGGCGACGATTGGCGTCGATTTCATAAACTCCGCCAGGCGCGGGTAGAACGGCCGGCCCACCAGGTGAGAATAGTGGGTGGCGAGCCTCGCATCATCCAGTTGGACCATTTTGAGTCCTGCGAGTTTCAATCCCTTGCGCTCGAACCGGCTCAATACCTCACCCAGAATGCCGCGCTGGACGGCATCCGGCTTCAGCAGCACAAGCGTTCTTTCATGATTATCATTCATCGCTAACTCTATTCTCTCCCTCTCTTCGAAAATTCAATCCCGCGGCGGGATCATTCCACCAGGCGCTCAATCCGCCGCGATTCCGGGCGGCGCGTGCGGCAACCCTTGTGTCACTGATCCATCATAGCGCTTCCCGACGTTTCGCGTTGTGAATGAGCGCCGGCGGAATAGATCAAAAGATGAGGCATTGACCGGCCAGGGACGCGAGGCGCCGGGCGCGGGCGAGTGGCGCGACGGGAGGGTCTTTGGAATGGAAGTGGCCCGGTCGCGGTATAATAGGGCGAAGCTCCGACCCCGGGCAATGTGATTCCAAACGCGGTGGTGGGAGCGCCGAGGACGCGGCACGGATATGATTTCAGAGGAAGTGGACACGAAAGGGAAGGACGGAGCGCCGGCGAATGCCGACGTTTCTCGCCGGCTGCGCGCGGCCCGGCTATCTCTTCTGTCCAACTTCCTGCTGGGCGCTCTCAAGCTGGCGGTCGGGATCATCACCGGGTCTATCGCCATTCTTTCCGACGGTGTCAATTCAGCGTGCGATCTCTTCGCCAACGGTCTGACCTACTTCGCCGTCATGCGATCCGGTCAGCCTCCCGATCCCGATCATCCCTGGGGACATGGAAAGTACGAAAGTATTGCCGGCATGGTCGAGGCTTTCGCCATATTCGGGGCCGGCTTATATATTCTTTTGGAGGCGGTGAGGGAGCTCCGGAGTCATGTTTCTCAGCATGCCGGCATGGTGGGCATTTTAGTGATGGTGGTCTCGATCATCGTCAATTTCATGCTCTCTCGGAGGGTGCTCAGGATCGCGTCGGAGACCGATTCGATTGCTCTGCGCGCCGAGGGCCAGCATATCTGGACCGACGTGCTTACCTCGGGTGGTGTCCTTGCGGCGCTGCTGGCGAGCAAATTCTTGGAGATTCCTCATATCCAGGCCGTTGCGGCCATCTTTGTTTGCGCGCTGATTTTTCGAGCGGCGTACGGTGTCTCGCTCATCGCCTTCGCGCCTCTGGTTGACCAGGCGCTGCCGGCCGATGAAACCTTAGCAATTCAGACGCTTTTACGGTCAGACAGCCAGGTTTTGGGTTGGCACAATCTCAGAACTCGACGCTCAGGCCCTGTTCGACTGGTAGACGTGCACGTGATGCTGCCCGACGAAATGACTTTTGTGGAGGCGCATCGTCACGCCGAGGCGCTGGAATTGGCGATACGAGACGCGCTGCCCGGCGCCACCGACGTCATCATCCACGCCGAGCCTTACTTAGAGGAGAGCCAGCACCAGGAGGAGTACCATCGCTCCGAGGAACGAAATGAGTGAGTAGGTATTAGGTCTAGGGTATCGGGTTTTAGGCCCCAAGCGATGAATCAGAGTCGGCGCCCGGTACCTCGCGCCTCGTACCCCGTACGTCGCGCCCTCTCAGATGTAGTTATAGCCGTACCAGAGCAGTGGAAAGGGGAAGAGAGACCGCAGAATGGATCCGAGCGGGTCTTCGGGCATTGGGATTCCGGGGAGACCGGGTGGTGGCCCAAAGACCAGCGCCGCGAGACGGTTGATCTCGACATCAAGGTACTGGCGGCGCCAATCGAAGGTGACGCTCTCTTCAGCGTCGGAGGTGGAGAGCGTCAGGTCATTGGCGATCTCTTCGCCAACTCGCTCGAAGAGCAGCGCCTGCGCCTTCTCAAAAAATGCGCCCGGTTTTAGAATCTTGATGGTTCCTGGAAAGGCACGTTCAGACCGGGTCGCGGTTTCGCCGGCCAGGACTTCCAAATCGTAGTCTCCGGGCATCTGGGTGACCTCAATCTCACTCGCGCCGGCTGCGGCTTTACCGAGCGCGCTCCAGACAGCGGTGCGACTGCCGGCGTATTCCCGGACCCGGGCGATTCCATCGTTACCGGCCCGCTGGACGCCGAGATAGGCGACAATCTCTCCGTCACGCTCCACCACCCAGGTGTCGGCGCGGGTGTTCATCAGCATCCCGGACCCGAGCATGAGGAGCCAATCATCCACCGATCGCTCGAACCGCACCGGCTGTGTCTGGTGAAGGCGGACGAGCGCGTGAGCGTCCTCGGGAACCGCGTGGCGGATAAGTCCGGGCGGATCGATCTGGGGTGGCTTTAATCGGTACGTGTTGAATCGACCCGCCGGGACACATCCCATGCGCTGATAGAGACTGCGGGATCCCGAAACCAGCAGGATGTCGCATCCCTCGGCGCGAGCGCTTTCTTCAACGTCAGCCATCACGCGACCGGCATGACCCTTGCCCCGGTGATCCGGATGTGTGCACACCGCGCCCACGCTCGCCGTGCAGAGCGGCATGCCCAGAATCCACGCGTCGCGGTTGACGTAGCCCGCGTGGCAGATGACCTGGCCGTTCTCCCAGACGGTGCGCAGCCGGCTGCTGTTGTCGGGATGAAAGAGAAGCGGATACTCCCTCTGCATATCGCCGGTGGTGGACCGGAAAACAAGATTGCATAGACCGGCCACGGTCTCGATCTCAGAGGTCATGCAGCCGCGGGGACCACCCTCGTCCGGATGGGAAAGCATAAATCCGCGCTCGTTGTCCATTTTCATCCTTTTTCATCTCTTCACTCAACGACGATCGTTCCGGTGGGGACGGAGTCTTCTCGTGATGCTTCGCCCCTACTCGCAGATTCCCGTTCCCACGCCCGAGTTCCTTCCCGGAATGTTTGAAGTAACCGCTCCCGGTTTGTGAGAAGGAATTGGTTGGTCAATGGCGCGGCCGCAGACGCCGACAAAAAGTCCGGTTAAATGGCAGGAAATGATGGCAGCGGCGACAAACCGATCAGACATGATAACTCTTCTGAAAGTTCGCGCGCAATTCGGCTGCGGCCGATCCCTTTCTGTCTCAACTTTGCTGTGGCTGTCGCTATTCGTCTTGCCCGCGGCGGCGGCGCCGAGTATTTGGAAGCCGGCGCCGGGTCCGCTGATGACGCGGTGGGCGAAGGATGTTTCGCCGACCAATGCGCTGCCCGATTACCCCCGGCCGCAAATGGTCCGTCATGATTGGCGCAATCTGAATGGCCTCTGGCAGTTTTCTCTAGCGACGACGTCCGACACGCCCCCGATCGGCCGGGCGCTCCCAGGCCAGATCCTCGTTCCGTATCCGGTGGAATCGGCGCTGTCGGGTGTCATGAAGCATCAGAGCCGGGTCTGGTATCGCCGTCATTTTCAGGTTCCTGCGGCGTGGAAGGGGCGTCACGTTTTACTCCATTTTGGCGCGGTGGATTGGGAAGCCAATGTTTATCTGAACGGCCATCATCTCGGAACGCATCGCGGGGGCTACGACGCCTTTAGCTACGACATTACCGGTGATCTGCGTCCCGGCGGAACGCAGGAACTGGTGGTGGGGGTTTTCGATCCTACCGACGCTGGAAATCAGCCGCGCGGGAAACAGGTGAACAAACCGGGCGGAATCTTCTACACACCGACGACGGGAATCTGGCAGACGGTGTGGCTGGAGCCGGTCGCGCCGGTCCATATTTCGGATCTTCTGCTGACGCCGGACGTGGATCACTCCTCGCTGCTGGTCACGGCGCCGGCGTCGGGAACCGGCAGCGTGCAGAATCTTAAGGTGAAAGTCACCGCGGTGGATCATGGCCGCGTGGTGGGGCGGGCGTCGGGCGCGCCGGGCGCGGCAATTCGCGTTCGGATTCCTCATCCTCACCTCTGGTGGCCATCGGATCCTCATCTCTACACGCTCAAGGTTGCCCTCAGCCAGAATGGCCGCGTGCTCGACTATGTGCGGAGCTACTTCGGGATGAGGAAGATCAGCCTGGGCATGGTGGGCGGTGTGAACCGGATTCTGTTAAACGGCAAACCGCTCTTCGAAACGGGAGTTCTGGACCAGGGGTTCTGGCCGGACGGGATATACACGGCGCCAACGGACGCGGCGCTGCGATACGACATAGAGATGGAGAAGAAGCTCGGGTTCAACATGGCGAGAAAGCACGTGAAGGTGGAACCCGCGCGCTGGTATTACTGGGCGGATCGGCTGGGACTGTTAGTCTGGCAGGATATGCCGGCCGGAGACAATCGAACACCTGAGTCGAAAGTTGAATTTGAACGAGAGCTACGGCGCATGATCGCCGGCCGGCGCAATCACCCCTGCATTGTGATGTGGGTGGTGTTCAATGAAGGATGGGGCCAATTTGACACCGAGCGGCTGACCCGGCTGGTTCAGAAGCTGGATCCCAGCCGGTTGGTAGACGATGCGAGCGGCTGGACCGATAAGGGTGTCGGGAGCGTGCTTGACAGCCACAGCTATCCCAATCCCGGATCTCCGCATCCCGGGCCGACGCGCGCCGCGGTGGATGGTGAGTTTGGCGGCCTCGGGCTCGGGGTGAACGGGCACTCGTGGAGTGGTAAACATTGGGGCTACCAGGGAATGGCGAGCTCGGCGGCGCTCACCGGCCGCTATCGGCAGCTCCTGCGGCAGGTCTGGAGATTGAAGGGCAGCCCGGGTATCAGCGCCTGTGTCTATACGCAAATCACTGACGTGGAGACCGAATCGAACGGCCTGATGACCTACGACCGGGCCGTGGTCAAAGTGGACATCCCGACGGTCGCCGCGGCGAACGAGGGTCATTTTCCACCGGTTACCACCGTCGTTCCGACCGCGCAGCGCCAGCCGGTTCTCTGGCGATACACGACGGCGCAGCCGCCGGCGGATTGGATGCAGCCCGGATTCGACGATTCAGGCTGGAAGACTGGACCGGCCGGGTTCGGAACAGCGGGAACACCGGGCGCCGTGGTCCGCACTGAGTGGAATACACCCGATATCTGGATTCGCCGGACCTTCACGCTTCCGGCGGGATCGCGTAAGGGGCTTGAATTCATGGTCCATCATGATGAGGACGTGCAGATCTATCTGAACGGCGTCCTCGCCGCCAGCGAAACCGGCTATATCAGCGACTATGAAGAACTTCCCATGACCCCGGCTGGTCGGGCGGCGCTGCGCCCCGGAATCAACACCCTTGCGGTCCATTGTCACCAGACGACCGGCGGTCAGTACGTCGACGTGGGAATGGTCCGAGATGGGCCGGGATAGGTGGATGGTAGAAACCGGCAATGTGTGCTAATATACGATTGGATCGCCAGCGCAGAGATCCAGCAGCCTGGCGCTCAAGCTATACCTCGAGGTACTGCTGGTGTTGAATCTTGTGGTAACTAAGGAGGTTGCGTCAAGATGACATGTAATCACTGTGCACAAGAGTTTGATAGTTCCGTCAAAACCTGTCCAAACTGCGGCAGGGCCCTTGTTTATGGCGCTTCGGCGCCACCGGCTGGCGCCGAAGCGCCAACGGCCGATCTTGCGGCGCCAATCTTCAATCCCCTACCGGATCCAACCGCTCCCGCTGCTCCAACGCTCGGAACCACGATGTCCGTAACCGGAGCTGGCAACATCCGGGCAAGGCTCCGGCCGCGGGAGACAGGTGAAATCTTCAGTGAAGCATTTCGCCTATATAAAGCGAATTGGAAGCTGTACT
>DASRZA010000313.1:0-5845 GCA_035686845.1 Armatimonadota bacterium
CTCTGGCCCACCTTCACCTCGTCGCCCTCTGATAGCGGAATCCGCTCCCGAACCCGGATAAACGTTCCGTTGGTGCTCCCGTTATCTTCCACGTAAGCGGTTCCGCCGTCGATCACAATCCGGGCGTGGTGTGAGGAGATATAGCCGTCGGAGCTGATTGGAATGTCGTTGGAAGGATGACGTCCGATGGTGAGTTCTGGCTGCTCGAGAGGGTAGACCGTCTCCTCTCCGTTTGATATTAGAACGAGGCGGGGTCCGGCCGGCTCTCCCGCCGCCGGGAGCCGGGCGCCGCAGTTTTTGCAGAACTTGTCGCCCTCCAGGAACGGTGTGCTGCATTGAGGACACACGGCTGGAGCCGGCGGCGCAGCAACCGGGGCAGGGGCGAGTCTCGCCCCGCACTCGCTGCAGAATCGTTCCCCGGGCGCCCCGGCGCGCCCACACTGCGGGCAAACGATCTTAACGCCTGGGGCTTCCCTCGCCGGAAACGCCGTCCCACCCGGACCCAGATTGGGAGGCGGCGGCCCTGCAGCGGGTCGTACGGGTTCAGCCGGCCGTACCGGTTCAGCGGGTCGCGCCGGTCCGGTTATGGGCTGAGGTTCCGGCGGGCGGACGATCTGCGGCGGGGAGTAATCCTCTAAATCGGATGACGGCGCGGCCGCCTCGACGGGGGGCGCAGCAGCAGTATTTATCGGCACGGTGGGTGATTGGGGCCAAGCGTCAATAGAGGACCCGAAGGGCGCTTCGGTGGCCGCCGCCGGCTCTTGCGGTTTTATTTCACTCGCAGATGTGGATGAGAGAGGACCCGTGGGCGCTTGTTCGGAGAACGGGGCCGAAGCCGCGCCCGGGACAGGTTCAGTGTAATCGCGGGGCTCGACCTCTGCAAAGCCTGGCGGTGGCGGTGGCGCGGATGCTGGCTCAGACGGCGGCGTGAGCGCCTGTCCGCACGCCTTGCAGTACCGGAAGTTGCTCTCGTTGGTTACTCCGCAGGCGGGGCAGGGGATCGGTCCGCGTCCGGGGCTCTCCTGGGGGGCCGATACAACCGGCGGCGGTTCGGCGGGCGTATTCGGCGCGCGCACCGCGAACAATTCGGCTGGCGCGGCCGATTCGACCGGCGCCGACGATTCTCCTGGCGCGGGGGATTCTGCTGGCGCGGGGGATTCTGCTGGCGCGACGGAGTCCAATGGAGCGGCCGACTCAGATGGCATCGGAGATTCTGTCGGCGTCGCCGATCCGGCGAATGCGGAGCCGAAAGCAGCTGCTCCGGCCGAGGGCGGGGTTGGCTGCCCGGACTCGGCCGCGTCCTCAGCCCCGGTCGCGGGTGAAGGCACAGAGGGAGAAGTGGCACGGCCGGCTACAGGAAGCTTCTGTCCGCAGTCGCGACAGAACCGCTCGCTATCCTCGTTTTCCGCTGTGCAGATGGGGCACTTGATCATTCCAATCCTCCTATTCGCCTTGCTGCGCTCGAATCCGTTCGACCACTGTCTTTTTGGCAACTTCAGAAGTAACGGCGCCCTGTTCCACGATGGTCCTGCCCATTTGCGAGAGCATCGCCGCTTTCGCGCTCCCCGAACCTTCCAGGACCCGTGTTTGGGATGCGATCAGATCTACGACTTCGTGAACTCCCAGGGCGCCGGTCCGCGCCTTTTCCACGGCTGCCGCCACCGTCTCGACCGATTCCAACTCGGCCCACTGGCGCAGCACCGCCCGGTCAATCCCCTCTTGCACGCGCTTCGCGTCCCCGGATACTTCCAAATTCACGCGCGCCTCCGCCATTCCTTCGGCCCCGGTGGGACCGGAATCAATTTCCCGGCAGCCAACCATCATCTCGCACGCAAGGATCTCCCCAGCGTTCAGCGCTGGAACCTCCAGATTGAAGAAGACCGGCTGTGATCCCCCACGTTCCATGTCGTCGAGCGCTACAACGCAGTCGTGCCCCTCCTGCCGGCTCCGGGACCGGTACCGTGTGCTCGCGACGTCGATGCGGAAGCCATCTGCGGGCTTCACTCGCAGCGACACGTCTCGCGCCACAACCGAGGACATCCGCTTCATCTCGCGGTCAAATACGGTTCGGATGGACACCGCGTCCTCTACATAGTAATGATTGCCGTGGCTCGCGTCACTGATCCCAGCGAGCAGCGTTTCATCGTAATCCTGTCCGAGACCAAGCGTGGTGATACTGATGCCGAGGCCGTGGGCGCTCTTCGCGACGTCCAGAATCTGATGTTCGTCCGTGACGCCTTCCGTTGGAATCCCGTCGGAAATGAGGATGACCCGGTTGATCCGGTTGGGATCGTGCGCCCGGGCGACCTGGGCGCCGGCGGCATGAAGGGCGCCAAACAGGTTCGTAGCGCTGTGGGGCCGGATCTGCTGGATGACTTGCTTGATCGGTTCGGTCGACTTGAGCGGCTGCGCTTCTATCGCGACCTTCACGTCCGTGCCAAATTCCACCAGCGAGAAAATGTCACCCGGTTGGAGCGTGTCCACAAAGGCGCAGGCCGCCTCCCTGGCGTGTTCCAACTTGTGATCTTCCTGCATGGAGAAGCTGCGGTCAATCGCCAGGCAGACGTTAAGCCCGACTCGCTCAGTCCGAGCCGCAGCCGCCGTCACTCGCGCCAGCAGCTTCAGACGGCTTTCGCTGCCGGCGAGGACGCATCTATTGCTCAGATTGCATGCTGCCGCGATGACGCCGGGCATCAGCGGCTCGCTCCGTCCTCTCCGCGCGTGGACCGGGTCGCGGCGTAGGCGTTTTGGAAGGCGGCCATCATTGCGGAGATGCTCTGAAACCGGCGGTCGCGATCCTTGTGCAGCGCCATTAGAATAATATCGGCGACCGGCTCAGGAACCAGCGCGTTGAGCTTGCGGGGGGATTGAACAGCCGTTTCCATCTGGTCAATCAGCACCCTTGAGGGGGCGCCGTTAAACGGCACGGCGCCGGTGAGCAGCTCGTAGAGCAGCATTCCGAGTGAGTACACGTCGGCCCGGAAGTCGATATCCGTCGCCGCGCGGGCTTGCTCAGGACTCATGTACTCCGGTGTCCCCACCGGCATCCCATCCGGCGCATAGAGACCCCGCTGCGATCGCCGGATCGCCGTATCGAAGTCAAGCAGCTTGTAGCGGCTATCCGCCAGACGGAAATTCTCCGGCTTAATATCACGATGGACAATATCGTGAGCGTGAAGGTAGGAGAGAGCTTCGCCGATTCCGTTAATAATCCCCATCAACCGGTCGTCAAGCGGGACCGGCGCTTCACTACGTATCAGATCGTGGAGCGTTTCACCGGGCAGGTATTCCATCACCACAAAATGATCTTGCCAGCCCTCATTGCGCTCATCCCAGTCGTAGTAGACCTTGACAATCGAGGGATGTCGCAGATCCATGAGCATGGCTGCGCCCTGGTGGAAGGCGTGGATTACCAGTTGATCCTGGACAAACTGGCGGCTGAGCTGCTTGATAGCGTAAACTTTGCCGGTTTCGGGATGCGTAGCACGGTAGACGGTTCCCACACCACCCCTCGCCATTTCAACCGCGTGATATTGCTGGAAGCGAACCGGCGGGGGATAATCAGGCTCGGACGAAGTCGCGGGAGGTCCGATCCGGTCCAGTGGACGCGGAGACGCCACCGCGCCAGGCTGCCGTCCGCCGGCAAGCTGTCGCGCCGTGACCGCGACCGCGGTCAGAACCAGAAGCACACATATTACAACTGCCGCCAGGATGGCATCGGGTCCGATGGCTGATACTCCTTTTATGCGCCGCCGGAGAAGCCACCAGAGTTCGGTTGGCGTCTCTTTGGGAATCTTTGATTCCCTGGAAGGGCGCGCATGCGCCCATGGGATAACATAACTGCGTCCGGACCCGGGATAATGAGGCGCGAGGGCGATGGTGAGGAGACCATATTTTCCTCAATTTTAAGTATACGCCCGTGGCTCTCGTGTGTCAAGAGCCGGTCCCAACTTTCAAGTCTGCTGCGTGTCCTCTGTTGTAACTCTCTCTGTTGTAACGCTCTCCGTTGTAACGCTCTCCGTTGTAACTCTCTGTCCGCCGCGCTTGCGCGTCCGCCTTCTGGCCTTGCGCGCATGGCTCTCCAGCCAGATCATTGTCCCGACAGCCACCAGTCCGCCGGTGAGCGTCATCGCCATGCCTGTCAGCGGTTCGTACATGACTACCCACATTCCCAGCACACTCAACGTAAGTCCCGCGGCGCAAAGAAGCTTGGCCCGCCGGTTCACCACGTCGGGCGCGTGCGCCGTGCGAATGCTGTACTCGAGAAAGGAGAAGATCGCAAGGCCCAGCAGCGCCTGGATCACGATTTGAATCAGATGTTCATTGCCTGGCATAATTACCAACTCTCTTGACACGACCCACGACCGCGCTTCCTCCGTCCGCGGCCCTGGCTTTCATCGTAGATAATATACCACAATAATCAACGCAAACACTGAGACAAAAACAATCAGCGCATAAACCTGGATAACGCCTTGCTGCACCCTCCGAAGAACATCACCGGTCTTTCCGCTGACTCCGGCCACCAACCGCACCATCCCATCCACGATGGACCGGTCGAACCAATCGTTAATCTTGCTGAACCAGATTGTGAGCAGCGCCGATCCGTTCACAAACGCGCCATCCACCACACCATTATCGAAGCTGCCGGCCATGTCGGAGAGGGCCATTGTGCCCGCTACCAGTGAATCGCTGTAAATTTCGTCTACGTACCAGAGACGCGACGCCAGGTAATAAGGTCCCTGTAGACCCCATCGCCGCAGTCCGCCCTCTTCAGGCGCACGGAGCCGCCCCTGAATATAGATGGCGTAGGCCAGCCACCATCCGATCCCGACAACGATGATGGAGAAGAGCGCCATCATCCAGGTGAGGAACGGCTGCTCGGGCGCCGCGAGCGCCGCCGTAGCGAACGGCGTCGAGAGTGTGATAGTGTTTCCGAAGACATTGATAGATTCGATCGGAATTCCCAGCCACCCGATCGAGATGGCGCCGATCGCCAGAATCGCCAGCGGGATCGTCATGATCTTCGGGCTCTCGTGCGCGTGTTCAAAGATGTGCTCGTCACGAGCCTCGCCCTGGAACGTGAGAAAGAACATTCGCCACGTGTAAAACGCGGTCAACAACGCGCCGAACATCCCAAAGGCGAAAATGAACTTGTAATAGACGCCATTCGCCCGCCAGGCCTGGTTCAAAATTGCGTCTTTGCTCCAGAAGCCCGAGAAAATCGGCACACCGGAAAGCGCCAGGCATCCGGCGCCGAAGGTCCACCCGGTCGTAGGCATCTTCTTCCAGAGACCGCCCATTTTCCGCATGTCATAGGTATGCGTGGAGTGGAATACACTGCCCGATCCGAGGAAAAGCAGCGCCTTGAACCATGCGTGCGTCATCAGGTGGAAGAGCGCGGCGCTCCATCCGAAGCTGCCCAGCGCCATGAACATATAACCGAGCTGGCTGATAGTGGAGTACGCCAGAACCTTTTTGATATCAAAATGAGCCACGGCCATCGTCGCGGAGAAGACGACGGTGAAGGCGCCAATACCCGCCACGACCAGCAGCGCCGTGCTGGACCCATGGTGGAGCGCCGGATAAACGAAGATTGGATACGTGCGAGCGACCAGGTAGACACCGGCCGCCACCATCGTTGCCGCATGGATGAGCGCGCTCACCGGCGTCGGGCCCTCCATCGCATCCGGGAGCCAGACGTGCAGCGGAAATTGAGCCGACTTCCCGATAGATCCGCAAAAGATCAGGAGCGCAATCGCCGTGAGCGCCGGGATCGGGAAGCCTGCGAAGACCCATCGCGTATGGTCTAAATGCGCCATTTCCGCCGGGCTGAAGATCTGACTGA